>NZ_NMUO01000073.1 GCF_002237365.1 Zobellella denitrificans | reverse complement strand
CCCTGTCGGACCGGCAGAGCCGACCGCCCGAGCCGGGCCAGGCCCGGCGCCTGCTGGGGCGGCCGCGCACCTGGCAGTTGATGCTCTGTTTCGGCCTGGTCAACGCCGGCTATTCGACCATGGTCACCTGGCTGGCGCCCTACTACCAGCAGAAGGGCTGGAGCGCCGCCGACAGCGCCGGCCTGGTGGCGGTGATGGCCCTGGCCCAGGCGCTGTTCGCGGGGGGCATCACCCTGCTGGCGCGGGGACGGGACCGTCGCCCCTGGCTGTGGCTGACCCTGCTGCTGCAGGCCACCGGTTACGCCGGCCTGCTGTTCTGGCCCGGCCAGTGCCCGCTGCTGTGGGCCGCGGTGTGCGGCATGGGGCTGGGCGGCAACTTCTCCCTGTCGCTGGTGACCGCCCTGGATCACCTGCCCGCGGCGCAACAGGCGGGCGCGCTCACCGCCCTGATGCAGGGCGGCGGTTTCCTGATCGCGGCCATGGGGCCCCTGGCGGTGTCGCTGGTGCGGGAGGCTAGCGGCAGCTTCGCCGGCGGCTGGGCGCTGCACCTGGCGCTGGTCGGCGTGGTGATGCTGATCTGCCTGCGCTTCGATCCCCGGCGCTACCCCCAGGCCATGGCGACGGCCTGAGGGCGGTGGGGGTGAGGGTCGCTCCTGCCGACCTGAGACCGTCTGCAAGTACCCGATGGACGGGACATGATCGACCATGGCGGGTCCATGGTGCATGCTTGTTATTCAATCGGGTCTCCAGGAGGCGTGGTTTGGGTGGTACCTCCATTCCCATTGGCAACGCTGAACCGTCCATCAGTTTTTGCGCGAGAAACCCCGTGCCCCGGCCGCTCCAGGTATGCGCGGAGTTCGCAGGCCTACCCTTCAGAGCGGGGAGGGATAGCGTACAGCCGTCAGGCTACCCTGTTCTCTCTTCCTCCTTCTTTCTGGCTATATATACAGTATTTAACTACGCTGAACGCATGATGAAACGCGCCTGTAGGTTCCGGTTTTACCCCAGTCCCGAGCAAGAGCAGTTGTTGGATCGGACCTTTGGCTGTGTGCGTTTTGTCTACAACTCGGTGCTGCGCCATCGCTCCGAGGCGTTCCAGCAGCGCAAGGAAAAGATGAACTACCTTGCGGCCAACGCCTTCCTGACTCGACTGAAGAAAACGCCCGAGGCGGTCTTTCTCAACGAGGTCAGCTCGGTGCCATTGCAGCAATGCCTTCGCCACCAGCAGACGGCCTTCAAGAACTTCTTTGAAGGACGGGCCAACTATCCCACGTTCAAGCGCAAGCGGCATCGTCAGTCGGCGGAGTTTACCCGCTCGGCATTCAAGTACCGCGATGGCCAACTGTTCCTCGCCAAGTGCAAACAGCCGCTGGTTGTCCGCTGGAGTCGGCCGCTGCCCGGCGAGCCCATCACCGTCACCGTGTCCAAGGACTCGGCCGGCCGCTACTTCGTGAGTTGCCTGTGCGAGTTCCATCCCGAGACCTTGCCCATCACGCCCAAAATGGTGGGCATTGACCTCGGCCTGAAAGACCTGTTCGTTACCAGCGACGGGCATCGAACCGGCAATCCCCACCATACGTCGAAGTACGCGGCCAGGCTGGCCAGGGCACAGCGGCATATGAGCAGGAAGAAACTCGGCTCCAGGAACCGCGCCAAGGCCCGGCAGAAGGTGGCCCGCATTCACGCCAAAATCGCCGATTGCCGGATGGACGGCTTGCACAAGTTGTCCCGCAGACTGATTAACGAGAACCAAGTGGTCTGCGTCGAATCCCTCAAGGTGAAGAACATGGTGCGTAATCCAACCTTGGCCAAGTCCATCAGCGATGCCGGCTGGGGCGAGTTGATGCGTCAGTTGGAGTACAAGGCGGAGTGGGCCGGACGGCAACTGGTCGCCATCGACCAGTGGTATCCGTCCAGCAAGCGCTGCTCCTGCTGTGGGCAGGTGGTGGAGAGCCTGCCATTATCGGTGCGTGCCTGGACCTGCCCCGAATGCGCCACCGAACACGACCGCGACATCAATGCCGCGGTCAACATTAAAGCCGCCGGGCTGGCGGTGTTAGCCCTTGGAGAGAACGTAAGTGGCATGGGGCCAGTCTCCGTGTCCGGTTCTCGGTGAATTGGGAATCCTCTTCTCCGGGAGTGGAACAGTCAACCATTACACGGCCAAGACGCTGTACGGCATGCTCAACTGGGGCATGGACGCCCAGACCGCGATTAACCTGCCGAACTTCGGCGCCCTCGGCGCGCCGACCCTGCTCGAGGACAACCGCTTCCCGGCCGGGACCCTGGACTGGCTCAGAGCGCACGATCACGAGTTGACTGAGCGCACGATCACGAGTTGACTGAAATGGACATGACCAGCGGCCTGCAGGCGATCGGGCGCACCGACCAGGGCTGGTTCGGCGGCGCCGATCCGCGCCGTGAAGGCGTGGTGATGGGGGAGTAACCGATCCCCGCCGTCCCCGGTCCATGGCGATGGTCTGAGGGCGGCGGGGCGTTATTGGGGAGTGCCGCTCAGCCGGCAAGCCACTGGGGCAGCCACAGGGCCAGGCCCGGGTACAGGCTCACCAGGGCGGCGGCCAGGCACATCAGCATAAAGAACGGCAGGGCGGAGTAGGCCACCCGGCCGATATGCTCGCCGGTGAGCCCCTGCAGCACGAACAGGTTGAAGCCCACCGGTGGGGTGATCTGCCCCAGCTCCACCATGATCACCAGAAAGACCCCGAACCACACCGGATCGAACCCCGCCTGCAGCACGATGGGCAGGGTAATGGGCAGGCTCATCACCGTGATGGAAATGCCGTCCAGGAACAGCCCCAGCACGATATAGAACAGCGCCAGGGCCACCAGCAGCAGGGCGGGCGAAAGCTCCAGCCCGGCGATAAAGCCCGCCAGCTCTCGCGGCAGGTGCAGGTAGCCCATGGCGGTGGAGAGCAGGGCGGCGGTGACCAGTATGCTGCACACCATGGTGGCGTTGAGCAGGGTGGCGGCCAGGGCCTGTTTGAACATGGCCAGGCTCAGCTGCTGCTCTGCCGCCAGCAGCCCCAGGGTGGCGGCCACGCCCACCGCCGCCGCTTCCGACGGGGTGGCGATGCCCGAGTAAATGGAGCCCATCACCAGCGCAATCAGCAGGAGCACCGGGGCCAGGCAGGCCAGGCTTGCCAGCAGCGAAAGCCCGGCCGCCGTGCCGCGCGGGGCTTTTTCGGGCCGGCGCAGGGCCAGGGCCGCGATATAGCCGGAGTAGAGCAGGGCGATCAGCAGCCCGGGTATGACCCCGGCCATAAACAGCTGGCTGATGGACACCTCGGCCTGTACCCCGTAGACGATCATCACGATGGACGGCGGGATCAGCAGGCCCAGGCTGCCGGCCCCGGCCAGGGAGCCGATGGACAGCTGCCGGTCGTAGCCCCGGCGGGCCAGCTCGTGGGTGGTGATCTTGCCGATGGTGGCGGTGGTGGCGGCGCTGGAGCCGCTTACGGCGGCGAAGATGGCGCAGCCGAACACATTGGTGTGCAGAATGCCGCCCGGGATCTTCTGGGCCCAGGGCTCCAGCCCGCGGAACAGCCGGTCCGAAATATTGGAGCGGAAAATCAGCTCCCCCATCAGGATGAACAGCGGGATGGCCGACAGCTCCCAGGCGTTGCCGGCGCGGTAGAGGATGCGGCTCAGGATCATGCCCGCCCGATCCAGGTCGAAACCGCCCAGCCACACCAGCGAGCCCAGCGCCACCGCCGCCAGCCCGGCAAACACCCAGGTGCCCATGCCCAGCAGCAGGAAGATAAGGCCGATCACCCCGGCCGCGGTCAGCAGGGTATCCATCAGTGTTCTCCTTGCCGGTTAGCGGCCCGGGTAACGAGGCCGAGCGCCCGGCCCAGCAAGGTAAGGCACAGCAGCGCCATGCCCAGCCAGACCATGCCTTCGGGTAGCCAGAGCGGGGTGCCGGCCAGGGTGTCGCTGGTGGTGCCGCGCTGGTAGCTGCGCCAGACGTTCCTGCCCCAGTACCAGGCCAGGGTGGCGAAGGTGAACAGCGCCACCAGGGTGGCCAGCAGTTCGGGCAGCCAGTGCCAGCGGGACGGCAGCTTGTCCACCAGCAGTTTCACCCGGATAAGGGAGCCCCGCTCCAAGGCGTAGCCGAGTCCGAGAAAGGTCATGGTGGCCACTGCGTAGCCTACAAATTCATCCAGCACGAAGGTGGAGCGGCCGAACAACCGCAGCACGATTTCCAGCAGAATGTGGCCGGCGATGTAGAGAATAAGCCCCATGGCGAGCCAGCCCGCCAGCTGGTTGAGCCGGCGGCTGAGCAGGGTGACCAGTGCCGCCATGGCTCAGCCTTCCTGCCGGAACTGCTCGAGGATCTGCCGGCCGCGCTCGCCGGTTTCCTTCAGCCAGCCGTCTATCGCGACCTGGGCGGCCTGTTGCAGCGCCTGGGTGAAATCGGCGGGCAGCTCCTCCCTGATGGTGACGCCGTGCTCGTTCAGGGTCCGGTAGTTGGCGGCCACCCGGGTGCGTACCTGCTGCCAGTTGTGGGCGTCGGTTTGGCGCGCGGCCTCCAGCAGGGCGGCCTGCTGTTCGGGCGTGAGCCGGTCGAACTCGTCCTTGTTCATGTGCACCATGTTGAGCGGAATGGCGTACTGGATGGCGTTGTAGTGCCGCAGCTGCTCCCAGAAGCTGGCGTTGGCCCCGGCCTCGGCGGAGGTGAGCACGGCGCTGATGCCCCCGGTGGAAAGCTGGGGCACCACGTCGGCCCAGGACAGGTTCACCGGGGTGGCGCCGGCTTCCTTCAGGGTGAGGGTACCGTTCTTGTCGTAGGTGCGGATCTTCAGGTTTTTCAGGCTGGCGGCGGAGGCCACCTCCTGCTTGGCCCAGATGCCGCTGGCCGGCCAGGGCGAGGCGTAAAGCAGGATCTGATCGTTGTCGGCGAACACCTTGTCGTAGTGGGGGCGGGCCAGGCGGTACAGCCGCTCGGCCTGGTCTTCGTCGCGCACCAGGAAGGGCAGGGAAGAGAGCGAGAAAATCGGGTCTATCCCCGCCAGGGTGCCGGCCAGGGTATCCGCCAGCTGGATGGCGTTGTCCGCCACCGCGTAGAAGTGATCCGCCGACTTGTAGCCCAGGGCGCCGCCGGTATGCAGGGTGATCACCACCTCGTCGTTGGTCAGCTCCTTCACCTTGTCGATAAAGTAGCTGTCGCCTTCGGCATGGATGGAGCCGTGGTTGTATTCGTTGGAAAAGTCCATCCGGGTGGCGGCGGCCCCCTGCAGCGGCAGCAGGGCGGCGAGGGAAAGGGCGAGGGCGGAAAGGGTGTGTTTCATGGCGGTGTCATCCCTGAGAGTGAGTTCCACCCGAGTATGGGAACTTGCCACGAGCGGGAAAGGCGCAGAAACGACACCGAAATAGCCGACAGCGGCGTGGCCAAGGGGGAGTTAACCCGGCCGTTACATTGGGCCGGGTTGTGTTACATCTTTGTGCGGCAGGGTCGGGTACTACTTGCCGTTATTGGGTTGGAGGCCCTTCAGGGTTGCTTGTCGAACACCTTGACGCCTTCGGGGATCGGGAACCAGTCCTGTTTCTGGCTTACCCACACATGGGCGCTGGGCTGGATCAGGCGGGTGTCGGCCAGGTTGGAGGGCTTGAGCTTGATGACGTCCGGTTCATCGGGATTGAAGTGGTAGAGGCGGTTGCCGCAGACCGGGCAGAAGCTGGCGCCGTTGATGTTGCCGCTCTCGGCCACCCGGCGCCACTCGGCCATCTCCCCCTCGAATTGCACCGCCTCGGCGCGCACCACGGCGGTGATGCTGAAGGCGCTGGTAGAGAGCTTCTGGCACTCCTTGCAGTGGCAGGCCACCACCATCAGCGGCGGTTCTTTCAGTTCGTAGGTCACGCCGCCGCACTGGCAGGAGCCCTTGATGGGGTAGTTCATCGTCATTACTCCGCATGGGTGATAGAGGGAACAAGGAGTGGTTCTTTGGGAACCATCCTTGACTGTGCCTCATATGAGACCACAAGTGCGGCGAGCCGGGAAGTGACTCACCGCCGCAACTGCAGCCGACGAAGCTGCAAGCCAGCTAAAAGCGGGTTTAAATGTTAAAGTAAGCGAAAACGGACTGTTACCGGACTGTATCCAGGATGACCATGAAGCTTAAACCGCTGCCGCCCATGAACAGCCTGATCGTGTTTGAGGCGGCGGCGCGCCATCTGAGTTTTACCCTCGCCGCCAGCGAACTGAACGTGACTCAGGGGGCGATCAGCCGCCAGATCCGCCAGCTGGAGGACTACCTCGGCAAGGCGCTGTTCGTGCGGGCCAGTCGCAGCATTACCCTGACACCCACCGGGCTGCAGTATTACCAGACCGTGTACCGTGCCCTGCTGGATGTGGCCCAGGCCACCGGCGAAATCAAGAAGTGGCAGGGGGAGCAGCAGGTGACCGTGGCCACCACCAATGCCATGGCGGCGCTCTGGTTGCTGCCCAAGGTCGCCTCCTTTCAACAACAGCACGAAGAAATAGACCTGCGCATACTGGCGACCGACAGCATCATGGATCTGCGCCGGCTCGACTGCGATCTCGCCCTGTTCTACTGCCGGGTGCCGCCGGCGGAGATGAAGGTCACTCCCCTGTTCCCGGAGGAGGTGTTCCCGGTGTGCAGCCCGGACTACCTGGCGCGGTTGAATGAATGCCACAGCCCGGAGGAGATCTTCGGCAAGACCCTGCTCTATCTGGATGACTCCCAGCGGGACTGGGTCAACTGGCCGGAATGGTTCGAGTCGGTGGGGCTGCCGGTGATGGTGCCGCGCAACAGGGTCAACATCAACAACTACCCCATGCTGCTGCAGGCGGCGATCAACGGCCAGGGCATCGCCCTGGCCTGGGGCTCGCTGGTGGACGACTACCTGAAGAGTGGGGCCCTGGTGCGGCCGGTGGACACGGTACTGCGCACCCAGGCCAGTTTTTCCATGCTGGAGCCGCAGGGGCGGGGCCTGGTGCCGGCCAGTGTCAAGCTGTTCCGCAGCTGGCTGCTGGAGCAGTTGCCAGGGCAGGTGGGGGATAAGGGCCTGGCCTGAGGCCAGTCCCCGGATAGTAAAACGCCGGGACAGTGCCCGGCGTTTTTTTGCTCACTTGCCGAACTGGGGCTCGGCCTGCCATGGTTCTTCCGGCGCGGACTCCGGCACCGGGCCGTCCAGCCGGGCGGGCTCGGGGCGCACATGATCCGGCAGCATGGCCCAGGGCTTGGGCTCGCGGCGGATGCTGTGGAACAGGGTCAGGCTCATCACCGCGATAAAGATGGCGATGGGGAAGCCGGCGATGATGGAGGCGGTCTGCATCGCCTTCAGCCCGCCGGCGTACAGCAGCACGGCGGCAATGGCGGCGATGATCACTCCCCACAGCACCCGTATCATGGTCGGCGGCTCGCTGGCGCCGGCGGCGTCCAGGGTGCAGAGCACCAGGGTGCCGGAGTCGGCCGAGGTGATGAAATAGGTACCCAGCAGCACGCAGGCCAGCACGCTCAACAGCTTGCCCAGGGCGCCGGCGTCCAGGTTGTCGAACAGGGTGAACAGCGCCCGGGTGGTATCGGCCTTGGTGGCCGCCAGTATGGGGCCGCCGGCGAAGGGCTCCTGGGCCGGCTCACCGGCCTCGGCCAGCACCACCGCCTGTTGCTCGTAGGCGGTGCGCGCATCCTGCTCCACCTTGAGCGCGGCACCGCCGAACACCGACATCCACAGGAAGGTGATCAGGGTGGGCACGATCAGGGCGCCGCCGATCAGCTCGCGGATGGTGCGCCCCTTGGAGATGCGGGCCACGAACATGCCGACGAAGGGCGCCCAGGTCATCCACCAGGGCCAGTAGTAGGCGGTCCACCAGTTCTGCCAGCCGGAATCATGCTGGGCATCGCTCCACAGGCTCATGCCGACGATGTTCTGGGCATAGCTGCCGGTGCTTTCCAGCAGGGTGTTGAGCATGTAGCGGGTGGGGCCGACGTAGAGCACTATCATTACCAGCAGCAGCGACAGCAGCATGTTCCACTCGGACAGCCGGCGGATGCCCCGGCCCACGCCCGACAGCACCGAGGCCACGGCGCAGGTGCACAGCACTACTATGATCAGCAGTTGCACGCCGAGGCCGATGCCCACCCCGAACACCTGGTTCAGGCCGGAGTTGATCTGGATGACCCCCATCCCCAGCGTCTGGGAAATGCCGAAGGCGGTGATGGCCACGGTGAGGATGTCCACCGCGTGGCCGATGGGGCCGTAGATGCGGTTGCCGATCAGCGGATAGAGGATGGATCTCAGGGTAAAGGGCAGGTTCTTGCGGTAGGAAAAATAGGCCAGCGCCAGGGCGACGATGATAAACACCGACCAGGGATGCAGACCCCAGTGGAAGAAGGCCAGTTGCATGGCGGTGCTGGCCGACTCGTTGCTTAAGCCCGCGGTAAAGGGATTGTCGGCGTAATGCCACATGGGCTCGGCCACCGACCAGAAGATAAGGCCGATGCCCATGCCGCCCGAAAACAGCATGGCCACCCACGACAGGTAGCTGAACTCGGGCTTTTCATCGTCCTTGCCCAGGCGGATATGGCCGTAACGGCTGATCATCAGATACAGCAAAAAGCCGACCACCAGGGTGACCAGCCCCAGATAAAACCACTTCATGTTCTGCAGCAGAACGCCGGAAATGGTTTCGAAATATTGCCCGGCCTGGTTGGCCAGAATGGCACAGAACAACACGAAACCGATCACCAGCACCTTGGATGCAATGGTCACGGTCGGGTTCAGTCCCTTCAGGATCCCGGATGTCGCACGCATAACTCCTCCCTCTGCGTTACTCGTTGTCAGTTAACCAGCTGTTAACATGGTGGGGAGGTTAGGGGGAGGCGGGGTTCCGCTCAACCGATTTATTCTCATCCATCGGTGAGTTTTGGTCATGGATAACCGCTACCGCGGAAACTTTTCCGGGCAGGAAGGGCAGGACCATGGATGGATGACAAAAGCTCATCCATACCCGGCCAAAAAGTCGTTTGTTTGTTGCCGCCATGTTAACGACACTCTCTCCCCATCGGTACCCCAGGGTGCCAATGACAACAAACAGCGCAGGAAGCACTGCACCATTGTGGAGAGAACAGCATGAGCAACGTCAGCCAAACCCTTATTCCGGTACAGCAGGTGGAAAGCGTACTGAACCCGATCGTCGAAGCCAACGGCATGCCGAATGCCTGTTATACCAGCCAGGAATATTTCGCCTTTGAGCGAGATCAAGTAATCGGCAAAACCTGGGCCTGCATCGGTTTCGCCTCCGACCTGCTGAAAAACGGCTACGTCAAGCCGGTGAGCTTTATGAATCTGCCGCTGCTGATGATGCGCAACCGCCAGGGCGAAGTGCAGGTGTTCCACAACGTGTGCAGCCACCGGGGCATGCAGCTGGTGCATGAGGCGGGCGAGGTGCAGGGCATGATCCGTTGCCCCTACCATTCCTGGACCTACGATCTGGACGGCAACCTCAAGGGCACCCCCCATATCGGCGGCACCGGCCAGCACAAGGACGAGCGCTTCAAGTGCGAAAAGCACGGCCTTAAAGCCCTGCGCTCCGCGGTGTGGATGGACATGGTGTTCGTCAACCTGTCCGGCGACGCCGCCTCCTTCGAGGAGCACATCGCCCCCCTGGTCGAGCGCTGGCAGCCGTTCTGGGGCGACGAGGGCCTGAGCCTGCTGCGCCGGGTCAACATGGGCGGCCACCTGGAAATCGAGGTGGAGAGCAACTGGAAGCTGACCGTGGAAAACTACTGCGAAGCCTACCACCTGCCCTGGGTGCACCCGGCCCTGAACACCTATTCCAAGCTGGAAGATCACTACAACATCATGTTCGAGGAGCGTTTCGCGGGGCAGGGCAGCTACAAATACAACCTGTCGGACACCGCAGGCACCCACCTGCCCAAGTTCCCCAGCTGGCCCGCCGACAAGCTGCGCCACGCGGAATACGTGGCCCTGTTCCCCAACGTGCTGCTGGGCATCCAGGCCGACCACGCCTTCGCCATGATGATCGACCCCATCCATGCGGAAAAAACCGTGGAGAACCTGCGCCTCTATTACATAGGCGACGAGTCGCTGAAGGACGAATACGCCGGCTGCCGTACCGCCACCCTGGAGTCCTGGCGGGTGGTGTTCGGTGAAGACATCGGCGCGGTGGAAGGCATGCAGAAGGGCCGCCATTCCCCCGGCTTCGGCGGCGGCGTGTTCTCGCCCGAGATGGATCTGCCGACCCACTACTTCCAGAAATGGCTGGCCACCCAGACCAAGGCCGCGTTGGAGGGCTGAACATGCAACATTACCTGAACTATATCGATGGCCAGTGGCGGGATGCTTCCCGCCAACTCACGGTGATGAACCCGGGCACCGGCGAGCCTTACGCCACCATCGCCCAGGCCGGCATCGAGGATGCGGATCTGGCCATGGCCGCCGCCCGCCGCTGCGTGGACTGCGGCGCCCTGACCGAGGTGCGCCCGGCCATTCGCACCGGCTGGCTGCTGAAGGCGGCCGAGGCCATTCGCGCCATCGCCGACGACGGCGCCCTGGTGGCCTGCCGGGAAAACGGCAAGAGCCTGAACGACGCCCGCGACGAGTTTCTCGAGGCGGCCCGCTACTTCGAATATTACGCCGGCATGGCCGACAAGATTGAAGGCATCTCGGTGCCGCTCGGCAAGGACTACGTGGATTTCACCCAGTACGTGCCCTTCGGCGTGTCGGTGCAGATCGTGCCCTGGAACTTCCCGGTGTCCATCTGCGCCCGCTCCCTGGCCCCGGCCCTGGCGGCCGGCAATGCGGTGGTGATCAAGTCGCCGGAGATCTCGCCGCTGGCCATGACCCTGCTGGTCAGGGCCGTCGAGCAGGCCGGTTTCCCCCGGGGGGCGGTCAACCTGTTGTGCGGCAAGGGCTCGGAGGTGGGCAGCCACCTGGTCAGACACCCGGACACCAACCAGATTGTGTTCACCGGCTCGGTGCCCACCGGCCAGCGCATCCTGCGGGACTCGGCCGAGCGGGCCACCCCCTCGGTGATGGAGCTGGGCGGCAAGTCCGCCGCCATCGCCCTGGCGGACGTGGATCTCGACACCCTGCTGGCCAGCGTGAAAGTCGGCATCTTCTTCAACGCCGGCCAGGTGTGCTCGGCCATGTCGCGGCTGCTGGTACACCGCAGCCGCTACGACGAAGTCAAGGCGGCGGTGGTGGCCCTGGCCGAGGGCCTGAGCATCGGCCAGGGCGAAGGCAACCCGGATCTGACCCCGGTGGTGTCGGCGGATCAGCAACAGCGGGTGCTGGCGATGGTCGAGCAGGCCCGGGCCGAAGGCGCCCGCGTGCTCACCGGCGGCGTGGCCCCGGACTTGTCCGGCTACTTCGTGGCGCCCACCGTGATCGAGGCGACGCCCGACATGACCATCGCCCGGGAGGAAGTGTTCGGCCCGGTGCTGGTGCTGATGCCCTTCGACGACGAAGACGAGGCGGTGGCCCTGGCCAACGGCACCGATTTCGGCCTGGTGGCCGGGGTGTTCGGCGAGGGCCTGAGCCAGACCCTGCGGCTGGCCAACCGGTTGCGCGGCGGCCAGGTGTTCATCAACGAATGGTTCGCCGGCGGCATCGAAACGCCCTTCGGCGGGGTGGGACTGTCGGGCTTCGGCCGCGAGAAAGGACAGGAAGCGATCTACAGCTATGTCCAGACCCGCAATATCGGCATTCGCCTGAGCAACCGTTAAGCAGTAACAGGGTAGTGGGGAGGACAAGATGAAAAAGTGGTTATGCATCATCTGCGGATTGATCTATGACGAAGCCAAGGGCTGGCCGGCGGACGGCATTGCCCCGGGCACCGCCTGGGAAGACGTGCCGGATGACTGGGTCTGCCCCGACTGCCTGGTCACCAAGGCGGATTTCGAGATGCTCGAGATCACCGACGAGGAGCCGGCCCCCCTGGCGGCGGTGGCCGAGGCCGTTACCCCGGCGGCCGGACCGGCGCTCGAGCCGGTGGTGATCATCGGCACCGGCCACGGCGGCTACCAGCTGGCGGCGGCGCTGCGGGCCCGCTCGCCGGAACTGCCCATCACCCTGTTTACCGCCGATGACGGCGCCCTCTACAGCAAGCCGGCCCTGTCCAACGCCCTGGCGCTGGGCAAGGACGGCGACAGCCTGGTGAGCGAGCCGGCGCTGGCCTGGGAGCAGCGGCTCGGGGTGCGGGTGTATCCCCATACCCGGGTCGAGCGCATCGACCGGGAAAACAAACGGCTGCACACCAGCATCGGCGAGTATCCCTATGGCCGCCTGGTGCTGGCCACCGGCGCCTCGCCCATCGTGATCCCGGTTGAGGGCGAACAGGCGGCCATGCTGAGCGTCAACGATCTCGCCGATTACCGCCGCTTCCGCCAACAGCTGGCCGGCAAAAAGCACGTGACCATACTCGGCGACGGCCTGATCGGCTGCGAGTTCGCCAACGATCTGGCGGCCCAGGGCATAGGGGTGACCGTGGTCGGCCTGGGCCAGTGGCCGATGGAGCGGCTGATCCCGCAGCCCCTGGGCCTGGCCCTGCAACAGGCCCTGAGCGGCCTGGGGGTGGAATGGGCGCTGCAGGACAGCATTGCCCGCATCGACGCCTGCGGCGAGGGCTATCGCCTGCAGCTGCAGGGCGGCCGGCAACTGGACACCGATCTGGTACTGAGCGCGGTGGGCCTGCGGCCCAACACCGCCCTGGCCCAGGCCGCCGGGCTGAGCACCGGCCGGGGCATCAGTGTCGACCTGGAGCACAGAACCAGCGATCCGGCCATCTTCGCCCTGGGCGACTGTGCCGAGGTAGACCGCCAGTGGGCTCCCTATATCGCGCCCATCAACCAGGCCATACCGGCCCTGGTGGACGGCCTGCTGGGCCAGCCCGCCCGGGCGGCGCTCAAGGCCACCCCGGTGCTGGTAAAAACCCCGGTGCTGCCGCTGTCCGTGCTGCCGGCCCCCGCGCCCGGCGAGTGGAAGGTGGAGTCGCACGGCAACGAACTGGCCGCCGGCTGTTACGGGCCGGACGGCACCCTGACCGGCTTCGCGCTGCTGGGCCATGGCCTGCAAGGCCAGCGCAGCCGCTGGCTGGAACAACTGAACCCGACCCGAACCGCAGCCTGAGGAAGAGATGATGATTGCCTTACCCAATGACGACAACAGCTGCGGCTGGTACCAGGCGCTGCCGCCGGCGGCCCCGGCCACCCGGCTCAGGGGCCAGCAACAGGCCGACTATGCGGTGCTGGGCGCGGGCTTTGCCGGCCTGGCCGCCGCCCGGCGGCTGGCCGAGCTGAAACCCGATGCCCGCATCCTGCTGGTGGATGCCCAGCGGGTGGCGGAGGGCGCCTCCGGGCGCAACTCCGGTTTTGTCATAGACCTGCCCCACAAGTTTGCGCTGGAGCACCCGGATCCGGTCCACAAGCAGAAACTGCTGGGCCTGAACCGGGCCGCCATCGCCCAGTTGCAGGGGCTGGTGGAGCGCCACGGCATCGACTGCCAGTGGTCCGCCGTGGGCAAGTACCAGGGCGCGGTGGGCGAGCGTGGCGAGGCCTTCCTCGAGCACTTCGAACACCTGATGCAGGATCTGGGCGAGCCCTACCACTGGGTGGAAAAGGGCGAACTGAGCAAGGTGCTCGGCACCCCTTACTACAGTCGGGCCATCTTCACCCCCGGCTGCTACCTGATGCAGCCGGCGGCCCTGGTGCGCGGCATGGCCGACCACCTTCCGGGCAACGTGGAACTGCTGGAGCAGTCGCCCATCCGCGGCCTGCACCGGGAGCGGGGCCAGTGGCGGTTGCAGGGGGACGAGGGCAGCATCACCACGCCCAGGCTGCTGCTGGGCACCAGCATCTTTACCCGCGAGTTCGGTTACCTGAAGAACCGGCTGCTGCCGGTGATGACCTTCGCCAGCTGGACCCGGCCGCTGACCGACGAGGAGCTGGCCCGCTACGGCGGCGAGCTGAACTGGGGGCTGACCCCGGCGGATCACGCCGGCACCACCCTGCGCATGACCGCCGACCGCCGCATCCTGATCCGCAACAGCTACAAGCACGTCTCCAAATACGGCGCCAGCGTCAGCGAGGGCATGCGCCAGCGCATCCGGGCCGACCATCGCAAGGCGTTCCTGGCCCGTTATCCGGCCCTGGCCGAGGTGCCCTTCACCCATACCTGGGGCGGGGTTTATGCCATCTCCCGCAACTTCACCAACTTCTTCGGCCAGCTCGAGGAGGGGGTGTTCGCCAGCGCCTGCGACAACGGCGTGGGCGCGGCCTGGGGCACCATTTCCGGCACCCTGCTGGCGGATCTGGCGGTGGGCGCCGACTCCCAGGCGCTGCGGGACATCCGGCAGGTGACCGGCATGCCCAGCCTGAACCCGCCCGAGCCTTTCCTCGGCCTGGGCGTGAAGAGCCGCATCCGGCTCGCCAAGTGGCAGAGCAGGAGCGAACTGTGAAAGAGGTGCAACTGATCGACAGCCGGCAACTGGATTTCAGCGTGCGCGGCGGGCCGCCGGGCATGGCCTATGTGGCCCGCGCCCTGAGCGCCGAGGTGTCGCCCCATATCGGGGTCGGTTTCGCCCGATGGGAAGGCGCCGAGGTGGCCTGGACGGTGCTCTATGACGAAGTGATCTTCGTGATCGAGGGCTGTTTCGAACTCACCGCCAACGGCCGCAAGCATGAAGTCCGCCCCGGCCAACTGCTGTGGATCCCGGAAGGCACCGAGCTGGTCTACGGCGGCCATGCCCTGTTCGGCTATGTGGTTCATCCGGGCAACTGGAAGGAACTGCACGGCCTGGTCTGAGCGAAGACCGTCTCCAGGCACTACCTTGCCGGCCGATTGGCCGGCTTTTTTGGTGGGCTGTTGCGGCAACAAGGGTTGTAAGGGGGTTCAGCCCTTGCGCAGCTGCCGGGCCTGGCTGGGGGAGACGCCGAAGAAGTCCTTGAAGCAGTGGCTGAAGTGGGTGGAACTGACGAAGCCGCAGGCCACGGCGATGTTGGCGATGCTGGCGTCGCTTTGCAGCAGCAGGCGGCGGGCGTGGGTGATGCGCAGCTCCAGGTAGTAGCGGGAAGGGGTGGTTTCCAGGTGGCCCTGGAACAGCCGCTCGATGCGCCGGCGCGACAGGCCCACGTAGGCGGCCAGCTCCTCGATGCCGAGCGGCTCTTCGATGTTGCTGTTCATCAGGTGCAGCAGGTTGCGCAGGGGCTCGGGCAGGCTGGGGTCGTTTTCCGCCAGGGTGAGCCGGGTTTCGTTGCTGTCGGCGATGCGGTCGCTGCTCAGGATCTCGCGGATGGCGCGCACCGTGTCCTTGCCGTGCAGCCGCTCGATCAGCACCAGCATCATCTCCAGGGCGCTGCTGGGGCCGGCGCTGGTCAGCACCCGCTCGGTCACCACCATTACCTGGTGCGACACCTGCACATGGGGGAAGCGTTCGCGGGCGAAGGTGTGGTTGTCCGGGTGGATGGCGCAGGCCAGACGATCGAGCAGGCCGGCGTGGGCCAGGGCCACGGCGCCGTTCCACAGGCCGCCCAGCACCTTCTGGCGCTTGGCGGCCAGTTTCAGCTTGTGGCTGAGCGGCGCCCGTTCGTTCAGGTCGCAGCGAAAGCCGCCGCATACGATCACCACGTCCAGCGCGTCTTCCCCTTCCAGCGGCAACTGCTCCAGGGTGGCGTTGGCGGAGATGTCGATGGCCAGATCGCTGCGCACCGTGGTGCTCTCCAGGCCGTAGGTGGCAAAGGCGAAGAGGGGCGTGGCCTGCACCAGGTTGGCGGTGACCAGGGCGTCCACCGCGGCGGTGAAGGCCATCATCGAGAAATGGGGCAGCAGCACAAAGCCCACCCGGGTCGGCCGCTCCTCTTGCTGGCGGGCCGGGAGGAAGGCGCTGTTGGTGTCGCGCAGGCGGTGGCTGAAAAGGCGTTTTTCACTCACTGAGGGCATGGCATCTGTTAACGGGTCCGCAAGGGCAAGTTGCGTGACGGTGACAACCTGGTTGGGATAGTACCCCGCCGGGCCTGGCTTTGCATCCTTTTGGGGGGATGGCCGCTCAGAGCACCAGATAGTTTAAAGCTTGGGCCGTCACGATTCTTGGGGCGCGGGCGGCCCGCCCGCATGAAAGGAGCACCGAGGCAGGGAGGATACACCCCAACCCGCGAAGCCTGTTCTGCAAGAAGCCTTTTCAAACCTGTGATGTGGTAGGCCAATCCGGGGGTTCGCGCTACGCGCGAAGGCAGGCGGGCCGCCTGCGCTCCATGCCATTATCTGTTTCCGACCTCTTGCCGGCGTTGGGGCCTTATCCCCCCGGCGCCGGTGGCTGCGGCCTTCGGCGACACGGCGGCTTGCCCGCCTGCGCCATCCTTGTCGCAAATACGCAGCTTTAGGCCGCAGCCAGTCATCCCTGCCCCTCGGGCCCTCAGTAGTATGCAAGTCAAAGCAGAACCCGGCAGCCCGCCGAGACGCGGCGCCGAAGGGATGGACAATGTCAGGCTGGGGGAGGCCCGAGCCGAGCAAGGAGGTCACAAGATGTTCAGCAAACACACCCGCATTCAGGATATGGACCCGGCACTGTGGGCCGCCATGGAAGAGGAGGCCGCCCGCCAGGAGCAGCATATCGAGCTGATTGCCTCGGAGAACTACACCAGCCCGGCGGTGATGGAAGCGCAAGGGTCCGTGCTCACCAACAAGTATGCGGAAGGCTACCCCGGCAAGCGCTACTACGGCGGTTGCGAGGCGGTGGACAAGGTGGAGCAGCTGGCCATCGATCGTGCCAAGGAGCTGTTCGGCGCCGACTACGCCAACGTCCAGCCCCACTCCGGCTCCCAGGCCAACGCCGCCGTCTACATGGCCCTGTGCGCCCCCGGCGACACCGTGCTCGGCATGAGCCTGGCCCACGGCGGCCACCTCACCCACGGCGCCAAGGTCAGCTTTTCCGGCAAGATCTACAACGCGGTGCAATACGGCCTGAACGAGGCCACCGGCGAGGTGGACTACGACCAGGTCGAGGCCCTGGCCCTGGAGCACGAGCCCAAGATGATCGTGGCCGGCTTCTCCGCCTATTCCCGGGTGATGGACTGGGCCCGTTTCCGCGCCATCGCCGACAAGGTGGGCGCCTACCTGTTCGTGGACATGGCCCACGTGGCCGGCCTGGTGGCCGCGGGCTGCTACCCCAACCCGCTGCCCTACGCGGACGTGGTCACCACCACCACCCACAAGACCCTGCGCGGTCCCCGTGGCGGCCTGATCCTGGCCAAGGCCAATCCGGAGATCGAGAAAAAACTCAACGCCGCCGTCTTCCCCGGTGGCCAGGGCGGCCCGCTGATGCACGCCATCGCCGCCAAGGCGGTGGCCTTTGCCGAGGCGCTCACCCCGGAATTCCGTGACTACCAGCAGGCGGTGGTGGACAACGCCCGCGCCATGGTGGAGGTGTTCAAGAGCCGCGGCTTCGATGTGGTGTCGAACGGTACCGATAATCACCTGTTCCTGCTCGACTTGTCCGCCAAGGGCATCACCGGCAAGGACGCGGATCGGGTGCTGGGCGAGGCGCACATCACCGTCAACAAGAACGCTGTGCCGAACGATCCCCAGCCGCCCTTTGTGACCTCGGGCCTGCGCATCGGCACCCCGGCGGTGACCAGCCGCGGCTTCAAGGTGGAGCACTGCCGCCAGCTGGCGGGCTGGATCTGCGACATTCTCGACAACATGGACGACCCGGAAGTGATTATCGCGGTGAAGGACCAGGTTGCCAGCCTGTGCAGCTACTTCCCGGTATATCGCTAAACGATTGCTGATGGCCTGCTGCCAGAGTCCGCAGCTTGGGCCATCCTCACGCCGACTCGCCGTAAACCCATCCCTGGGGGCTCGGCGGCGCCATCCCTGGCGCCAACGGTCGGCTTAGAGGACAGCCCAATCTGTACTCTGAATGTCCAGGCAGTCCGGACACTGACTTAAAGATAACAGGTGACACTATGCAAAAATATTCCGGGTTCGGGCTCCTCAAGCATGCCCTGAGCCATCACGAGAACTGGCAGAAGGTGTGGCGCAACCCCACCCCCAAACACGAAGGCTATGAAGTGGTGATCGTCGGTGGCGGCGGCCACGGCCTGGCCACTGCCTACTACCTGGCCAAGGAGCACGGCATCACCAACGTGGCGGTGATCGAGAAGGGTTACCTCGGCGGCGGCAACACCGCCCGCAACACCACCATAGTGCGTTCCAACTACCTGTGGGACGAGGCCGCCTGGCTCTATGAGCACTCCATGAAGCTGTGGGAAGGCCTGGCCCAGGAACTCAACTACAACCTGATGTTCAGCCAGCGTGGCGTGCTCAACCTGGGCCACACCCTGCAGGACATGCGCGACATCGAGCGCCGGGTCAACGCCAACCGGCTGAACGGCATCGACGGCGAAGTGCTCAACACCAAGCAGGTGCAGGAGCTGGTGCCGATCCTGGACTGCTCCAAGAACGCCCGCTATCCGGTGCTGGGCGCCTCCTGGCAGCCGCGCGGCGGCACCGCCCGCCACGACGCCGTGGCCTGGGGCTTTGCCCGCGCCGCCGACGCCATGGGCGTGCACCTGATCCAGCAGACCGAAGTCACCGGCATCCGCCGGGAGAACGGCGCCGTGGTGGGGGTGGAAACCAATCGTGGCCTGATCAAGGCGCGCAAGGTGGCCTGCGTCACCGCCGGCAACTCCGGCGTCATGGCCAACATGGTGGGCATGAAGCTGCCGCTTGAGTCCCACCCGCTGCAGGCCATGGTGTCCGAGCCGGTCAAGCCGATCCTCGACACCGTGGTGATGTCCAACCACGTGCACGGCTATGTGTCCCAGTCCGACAAGGGCGACCTGGTGATCGGCGCCGGCATCGACAGCTACCTGGGCTATGGCCAGCGCGGCTCCTTCCCGGTGGTGGAGCACACCATGGCGGCCATTGTGGAGATGTTCCCCATCTTCAGCCGGGTGCGCCTCAACCGTACCTGGGGCGGCATCGTCGACACCTGTCCCGACGCCTGCCCGATCATCTCCAAGACGCCTATCAAGGGGCTGTATTTCAACTGCGGCTGGGGCACCGGCGGCTTCAAGGCCACCCCGGGCTCGGGCAATGTGTTCGCCCATACCATCGCCCATGACGAGCCGCACCCCCTGGCCAAACCCTTTAGTATCGACCGCTTTACCAGCGGCCACCTGATCGACGAGCACGGCGCTGCCGGCGTAGCCCACTGAGGAGAGAGCCGATGTTACATCTTTATTGTCCGCACTGCGGCGAATACCGCGAAGAAGAAGAGTTCCGCTACGCCGGCGAAGCGCACATCGCCCGTCCGGCGGATCCGGACGCCCTCAGCGACGAGGAGTGGGCCCAGTACCTGTTTATGCGCAAGAACCCGCGCGGCCTGCATCGGGAGATGTGGTACCACGCCGCCGGCTGCCGCAAGTTCTTCAACGCGGCCCGGCACACAGTGACGTATGAAATCGAAGAAACCTACAAGGTCGGCGAGCAAGGAGGCCAGTCATGAGCCAGCAACATCGCATTCAGGGCAAGGGGCGGGTGGACCGCAGCAAGCCGCTCAGCTTTATCTTCAACGGCAAGCGCTACCAGGGTTACGCGGGTGATACCATCGCCTCGGCGCTGCTGGCCAACGGGGTGGACGTGGTCGGCCGCTCCTTCAAGTACGCCCGGCCGCGCGGCATCATGGCCGCCGGGGCGGAAGAGCCGAACTGCATCCTGCAGGTGGGCGGTTCCGAGGCCACCATGATCCCCAACATCCGCGGCACCCAGGCCGAGCTGTACGACGGCCTCACCGCCGCCAGCACCAACGGCTGGCCGAGTGTCGACAAGGATCTGATGGGCGTGATGGGCAAGCTCGGCGGCAGCATGATGCCTCCCGGCTTCTACTACAAAACCTTCATGTATCCCCAGTCCATGTGGCCCAAGTACGAGCACCTGATCCGCAAGGCCGCCGGCCTGGGCCGGGTGCCGCAGGAGCGGGATCCGGACAGCTACGACAAGCTTAACCACCACTGCGATGTGCTGGTGGTGGGCGGCGGTGAGGCCGTCGTACAGCTCGGCCTGGGTGCCGCGGATGGTGGGGA
>NZ_NMUO01000072.1 GCF_002237365.1 Zobellella denitrificans | reverse complement strand
CCTGGTGGGCTGGCGCCGAGGCGCCGGCCCACCAGGGCGATGGCCAGGGTGGCGATGGCGCCCGGTATCGCCAGCACCAGGAAGTTCATCTGGTGCGGCAGCGCCAGGGCCAGCAGGGTGCCGCCCAGCATAGGACCGACGATGGCCCCGTTGCGGCCGATGCCAGAGGCCCAGCCGAGGGCGGTGGAGCGGATGCTGGCCGGGTAGAACTGGGCCACATAGGCATACAGCAGGATCTGCGAGCCGATGGTGGTGGCGCCGGCCACGGCCATCAGGCTGTACAGCAGCCACATGGGGTGGGGATAGCCGAGCAGCACCAGGGAGGCGGAGGCCAGCATAAAGAAGGTCACCAGCACCGAGCGCAGCGAGAAGCGATCGGCCAGCCAGCCGCCGCCCACGGCGCCGACGATGGCGCCGATGTTCAGCACCATCAGCGACATCAGGCTGGAGCCCAGGGCGTAGCCGGCCATGGACATCAGCTTGGGCAGCCAGGAGCCGAGGGCGTAGACCATCAGCAGGCAGCAGAAGAAAGCGGTCCAGAACATCAGGGTGCTGAGGGCACGGCCGCCGCGCAGCAGCTCCAGCACCGGCGCCTTCTGCTCCTTGACCGGCGGCACCACCAGCTTGTCCTCACCGCTAATCTGCCGCTCCGGCGCCACCTTCTGCAGCAGCACCCGGGCTTCTTCCTGGCGGTTCTGCGCCATCAGGAAAGCCACCGACTCGGGCAGGTACTTGATCATCAGCGGCAGCAGCAGCAGGGGGGCGGCGGCCAGGTAGAACATGATCTCCCAGCCGTAGTTGGGCACTATCCAGATGCCGAGGCCGGCGGACATCATGCCACCCACCGCGTAGCCGCTGAACATCAGCGCCACCAGGGTGCTGCGGTTCTTCTTGGGCGAGTATTCGCTCATCAGCGACACCACATTGGGCATGACGCCGCCGATGCCGAGGCCGGCGATAAAGCGCAGGATGCCGAACTGCCAAGGATTGGCGGCCAGGCCGTTGAGCACAGTGGTGAGGCTGAACAGCACCACGCACATCAGTATGGTTTTTTTGCGGCCGAGCTTGTCCGACAGCATGCCGAAGCCCATGGCCCCGAACATCATGCCGAACAGGGCGCTGCTGCCCAGCAGGCCGGCCACGTAGGGGTTGAGCGACCACTGATCCATCAGGATCGGCAGCACCACCCCGTAAATGACCAGGTCGTAGCCGTCGAAAATGATGATCAGGGTGCACCAGAACAGCACCTTCCAGTGGAAGGGGGTGAAGCTGGCGTTGTCTATGGTGTCGTTGACATCGATATGTTTCATCAGGTGTTACTCCGCATTATGTCCTTAAGTCTGGAGTCCGGGGGCCTGGGCCCCCGCAGTTCCGATGTAAAGGCGGTCGATTCCTCCGGCCGCCTTTTCGTGTATCAGCCCAGATCTCCGCCCGCCACGGGGAGAATGGTGCCGGTGATATAGCTGGCCTCGTCGGAGGCGAGGAACAAAATGGCCGCCGCCTGCTCGTCCAGGGTGCCGTAACGGTGCATCAGGCTGGTGGCCTTGGTCTGCTCGACCAGGGTCTGGTACCACTGCCGTTCCCGTTCGCCCTGGGCCTCGCTGTTGCGCGGGGTCAGCCGGGGCGGTGCCTCGGTGCCGCCGGGGGCGGTGGCGTTGACCCGGATACCGTGTTCGGCGTATTCAAAGGCCAGGTTGACGGTCATGGCGTTGACCCCGCCCTTGGCGGCGCCGTAGGGCACCCGCATCAGGCCGCGGGTGGCCACCGACGACACATTGACGATGGCGCCGTGACGCTGCGCCACCATATGGGGCAGCACCGCCCGGCAGCACCACAGGGTGGGGAACAGGGAGCGCTGGATTTCCTTCTGGATCTGCTCCGGGCTGTAGTGCTCGTAAGGCTGGGCCCAGATGGTGCCGCCCACGTTGTTGACCAGCACGTCGATGCGGCCGAACCGCTCATGGGCTTTGGTCATCAGGGTCTCGGCCCCGTCCCAGCTTTCCAGATCGGCCTGCACTGCCAGGGTCTCGGCGCCCTGTTGTTCGAGTTCGGCCGCCAGCTCGTGCACGTAATCCGCCAGATCCGCCAGCACCAGGCGGGCACCTTCCGCCGCTGCCCGCTCGGCCACCCGCCGGCCTATGCCCTGGGCGGCGCCGGTGATCACCATCACCTTGTCCTGGAAGCGGGCGCTCATGCTACCTGCTCCGTGACGGCGGTGATGCTGGGGCTGAACTTCTCGTAGTGGAAGGAGGCGGGCTGGATGCCCTGGCTGCGGAAGTAGCCCAGCACCGCGTCCACCATGGGTGGCGGACCGCACAGGTAGACGTCCACCTCGCCGTGCTGGAGGGGAGCGTCTTCCATATGGTTGGTGACATAGCCCTTGCGCGGGTGGGCGCTGTCGGCGCCGGCCACCACCGTCTTGAAGCTGAAGTGTTCGATATCGGCGGCGAAGCGCTCCAGCGCCTCGACCCCGACCAGGTCGTCGTCGTTGGTCACACCGTAGATCAGGTGCACCGGCTGGTCGCAGCCTTTCGCCCTGAGATCTTCCAGCATCGCCAGGAAGGGCGCCAGGCCGGTGCCGCCGGCCAGCATCAGCACCGGGCGCGCCACCGGGCGCAGGTAGAACACGCCCATGGGGCCGGTCAGGCTCAGCCGGTCGCCGGCCCGGGCCTGGCCCACCAGCCAGGAGCTCATCAGGCCGCCCGGCACGTTGCGGATCAGGAAGCTCAGCTCCCGGCTGCCCGGGCGCGAGCTGAAGGAGTAGGCGCGGCTTTCCTCGCTGCCCGGCACCTTGATGTTGACGTACTGGCCCGGCAGGAAGGGGACCTCCTGGTCCGCGTTCACCTTGAGTTCGATGGCGGTGGGGGAGATCAGGTTGACCTCGGCCAGGGTGCCGCCGAACTCCACCTGGCCGGTCTTGCACAGGGTGGAGGGGGCGGGGATCTCCACCACGCAGTCGCCGGAGGGCACCATCTGGCAGGTGAGCACCTTGCCCTCGGCCACTTCCTCCTCGGTCAGGGCCTCGTCGATGTAGTCGTCGCCCAGGTCGAAACTGCCCTGGCGGCAGCTGCCCTTGCAGGTGCCACAGACACCGTCGGAGCAGTCCATGGGCAGCTTGATCTGGTTGCGGTAGGCCGCGTCCAGCACGGTTTCCCCCGGATTGCAGTTGATGAAGCGGGTGACGCCGTCTTCGAAGTTGAGGGCTATGTTGTAGCTCATGATCCTCTCCCCACCGGTTACAGGTGATAGATATCAATCACCTGATTGATGTAGTCGTTGTTCAGGATGATTTTCTTCTCGGTGATCACCGGCTGCTCACCGCTGGTGTCCAGGGTGTAGAAGGAGGTGCCGAAGAAGAACTGGGTCTGGTTGTAGCGGTGGCTGTTGGTCTGCCAGTTGAAGCGCAGCTTCACGCTGTTGCCCGCCTGCTCCAGGATCTCCAGGTTGCTGGTCAGGTGGGTGGTGCGCGGCTCCGGCAAGGAGCTGGCGCCGGAGCGCTCGGTCTTGATGCGGTAGATGCGGTCTTCCAGGCCCTGGCGGTTCGGGTAGTAGATCAGCGAGATTTCACGCTGGGGATCCTCGGTCAGCCGGTCTTCGTCGTCCCAGGCGGGCATCCAGTACACCACCTCTTCGTGGTAGCACTGCAGCCACTCGTCCCACTGGCGGTCGTCCAGCAGGCGGGCCTCCCGGTGGATAAAGGCCTGGATTTGTTCGAAGCTCATGCTCATGCGCAAGTCTCCTGTTCGGTGATGGAAATCAGGCGGGCCCGCTCGGTTGCTACGGCTTGCAGCATCTCCTTGACCCAGTGCTGGTGGTGGGTGACGTAAAGCCCTTCGTCCTCCGGTTTGGCGCCGCTCAGCATGGGCTTGAGGCCGATGGCATCGGCGCCGGCGTCCGGCCCCTGGATCCAGTGGGTGGCGCCCCGGCTCATGTCGTTCCACTTCAGGCCGCGGGCTTCGTACCCCTGTTGGCAGGCGCGGAACTCTTCCAGGTCGTCCGGGGTACCCATGCCGCTGACGTTGAAGAAGTCTTCGTACTGGCGGATGCGTTTGGCGCGATCGGCCGCCGGCTCGTTCTTCGGCGCCCAGCAGTAGATGGTGATCTCGGTCTTGTCGACGGAGATAGGGCGCAGCACCCGGATCTGGGTGGAGAACTGGTCCATCAGGTAGACGTTCGGGTACAGGCACAGGTTCTTGGTGGTGTTGACGATGGCATCGGCCCGGGCCGCGCCCAGCTGTTGCTCCAGCCGTTGCTGGTGTTGGTACACCGGCCGCACCTGGGGATTGGTGAGCCGGGTCCACAGCATCATGTGGCCGTTGTCGAAGGAGTAGAAACCGCCCTCGTTGGACCAGCTCTTGGCGTCCACCGCCTCGGTGCCGCCCTTCTCGTAGTTGCGCTGGCTCATGGTGGACAGGTAGTTCCAGTGCACCGTGCCCACATGGTAGCCGTCGGCGCCGTTTTCGGCGGTCAGCTTCCAGTTGCCTTCATAGGTATAGGTGGAGCTGCCGCGCAGCACTTCCAGCCCGTCTTCCGCCTGATCGACCATGTTATCGATGATCTTGGTGGTTTCGCCCAGGTATTCCTGCAGAGGTTTGACGTCGGCGTTGAGGCTGCCGAACAGGAAGCCGCGGTAGGATTCGAACTTCGGCAGCCGCTTCAGGTCGTGGGAACCGTCGGTGCTGAAGCTGTCGGGGTAGCCGCCCTTCTTCTGGTCGCGGGCCTTCAGCAGCTGACCGTCGTTCTTGAAGGTCCAGCCGTGGAAGGGGCAGGTAAAGGAGGCCTTGTTGCCGCGCTTCTTGCGGCACAGGGTGGCGCCTCGGTGGGAGCAGGTGTTGAGCAGTGCCTGCAGCTCGCCTTCCTTGGTGCGGGTGATCATCACCGGCTGGCGGCCGACGGTGGTGGTGAAGTAGTCACCGGGATTTTCCACCTGGCTTTCGTGGGCCAGGTAGATCCAGTTGCCTTCGAAGATGTGCTTCATCTCCAGGTCGAACAGTTCCTGGTCGGTGAAGATGCTGCGGTCGCAGCGGTAGTGGCCGCTCTGGGCGTCGGCTTCCACCGCGCCGCGGATCTTGTGCTCGAGTCGATCGAGTTGGCGAGTCATCTGTCGTCACTCCATGTGAGGCCGCCGGCCGGTTCAGGGCATGAGTCTCCCCGGGCCGCTCCCGTGGAGGGCGACCGGCAGGCGGCTTGTGGTCTGGGCTGAATTAAGCGGTTTCGCCTTCCAGGGCGCGCTTGCGCTCGTGGCGGACCTGCAGTTCGGGTTTGTCGGTGGCCAGCAGCCGGATGTTGAACTCCACCCGGGTGAAGGGCTGGTTCAGGCCGAGCTGTTCGGCGGCGGCCGGATCCTCGACGCGTACCGCGTCCACCACCAGCTCCTCGCGGGTGGCGAAGGCGAAGTCGTCGTAGGTGTATTCGTCGCCGGCCAGGTTGATCTGGGTGGTCAGGTGCTTGTAGCCCGGCTTGGACACGAAGAAGTGGATATGGGCCGGGCGGCGGCCGTGACGGCCGAGCTGGTTCAGCAGGGCCTGGGTGGCGCCTTCCGGCGGGCAGCCGTAACCGGAGGGGATGATGCTTTGGGCGGTGTAGCGGCCCTGGGCGTCGGTCTTGATCCGGCGGCGCAGGTTGTACTCGCTCTGGGACTGGTCGAAGTAGGAGTAGGCGCCCTTGAGGTCGGCGTGCCAGAGGTCGACGATGGCATCGGCCAGGGGCTGGCCGTGCTGGTCGGTGACCTGACCGGTGAGGATCATGGTTTCACCGGCCTGGCTGCCGTCGTCCATGCGGGCGAAGCCGTCGGAGAGGGGGGCGCCGGCCACGTACAGGGGGCCTTCGATGGTGCGCGGGGTGCCGCCGGCCAGGCCGGCCTGCTCGTCCTCGGCATCCTGGCGGATGTCCAGGTAGCGGTCCATCCCCAGGCCCGGGGCCAGCAGGGCGGCCTCGCCGTTCTTGCCCAGATCGTTGAGGTAGTAGACGGCACTCCAGAATTCTTCCGGGGTGATGTCCAGATCCTCGATGAGCTGGAAGACATCGTGCATGACGCGGTGAACGATGGTTTTTACCCGCTCGTTGCCGCCGGCCTGGTTCAGACCGGCTACTTTTTCCAGCAGTGTTGTGACTTCCTGAGTGTGCATGGTCTTGACTGACATTGCTCTGGCTCCTTGCTTGTTATCGGGTCGTAGGGGTACTGATTACTTGCTTAACGGTCATCCTGGTGGATGGAGGACGGGTGCCGGCACAGGGGCGCGACACTGATGTCCATGTAGGGAAACAGCGGCAGGGCGCTTACCAGCTCCTGCAGCTCGGCGTTGTCCGCCACGTCGAAGATGCTGACGTTGGCGTAGCTGCCGGCCACCCGCCACAGGTGGCGCCACTTGCCCTGGCGCTGCAGCTCCTGGGCGTAGGCCTTCTCCCGGGCCTTGATCTCGGCGGCCACCTCGGCCGGCATGTCGTGGGGCAGGTTCACCTTCATCTCGACTTTGAACAGCATGTCTTGTCCTCCTGTTGGCGGGCCTCGCGGCCTCTGTTTATTTCCGGCGGTACCGGGCCAGCTTGTCTTCGTCTATCGCCAGGCCCAGGCCGGGCCCGGCGGGCAGTTCGACGCCGTTGTGATGGAAATTCAGCGGCGTCACCACTATGTCGTCCTTTAACAGCCGCGGGCCGAACATCTCGGTGCCCCAGTGCAGCCGGTCCAGGGTGGCCCAGGCGTGCAGGGAGGCGGCGGTGCCGATGGTGCCTTCCAGCAGGGTGCCGCCGTAGAGGCCGACCCCGGCGGCGCCGGCCACCGCCGCCACTTCCAGTGCCCGCAGCGGGCCGCCGGCCTTGGCGATCTTGAGCGCCACGGCGCCGGCGAAGCCGGCCGAGGCCAGGCGGAACATGTCGCCGGCGTCGGCCACCGCCTCGTCCGCCAGGATCGGCAGGTGGAACTTCGCGGACAGCCGCACCAGGGCGTCGTGATCCTTCATCGGCGTGGGCTGCTCCACCAGATCGATGCCGGCGGCCTGCAGTTCGGCCATGCCCCGGGCGGCGGTGCTTTCATCCCAGGCCTGGTTGACGTCGACCCGCACGCTGGCGCCCTCGCCCAGGGCTTCCTTGATCGCCGCCACGTGGCGCACGTCGTCCATCAGCGGGCGGGAGCCGATCTTGAGCTTGAAGTCGCAGTGGCGCTGGGCGGCGATCAGGCTTTTGGCCTCGTCGATGTCCCGGGCGGTGTCGCCGCTGGCCAGGGTCCAGAGCACCGGGATGTGCCGGTGCACGGCGCCGCCGAGCAGCTGGTGCAGCGGCTGATCCAGGCGCTTGCCCTGCAGGTCGAGCAGGGCGGTTTCGATGGCGGACTTGGCCAGGTTGTTGCCGCGGGTCGCCCGGTTGAGCCCTACCCTGAGGGTATTGATGGCGTCCGCCGGCCGGCCGAGCAACAGGGGGCTGAAGTAGCTGTCGATGGTCAGCTTGACGCTTTCGGGGCTTTCCGGGCCGTAGGCCAGGCCGCCGATGGTGGTGGCTTCGCCCAGACCTTCGAGGCCGTCGCTGTCCTTGATCCGCACTATGACCATGGTCTGCACGCCCATGGTGGCCATGGACAGCTTGTGCGGGCGTATGGTCGGGATGTCGACCAGGATGGCTTCGATGGACTGGATGGTTGCTGACATGTAAGCTCCGAACGTCGAGTGATAACTGTCTGTTGCGGTGAAGTTACATTTTCGGAGTCATACTCACCAATATTGATTAAGTCGCAACCAATACCCTGGAGGTATGGATGGAGCTGAGACACCTGCGCTATTTCATCGCGGTGGCGGAAGAGCTGAACCTGACCCGGGCGGCGGAACGGCTGTTCATCGCCCAGCCGCCCCTGACTCGGCAGATCAAGCAGCTGGAGGAAGAGCTGGGGGTGAAGCTGTTTATCCGCAAGGCCAGGGGGCTGGAGCTGACCCAGGGCGGCCTGTACTTCCTGCAGCAGGCCCGCACCATCATGGACCGGGTGGACGCCAGCATCGAGGGTACGCGGCAGATCGCCCAGTTGCGCAAGACGGTGTTCGCCATCGGCTTCGTGCCCTCGGTGTTCTACGGCCAGCTGCCGCTGATGGTGCGCCGGCTGCGGCGCAACAAGAACCTGGAGATCGTGCTGCACGAGCTCAAGACCCGGGAGCAGATAGAGGCGCTCAAGAGCGGCAAGATCGACATCGGTTTCGGCCGGGTGCACATCGAGGATCCGGACGTGGAGCAGGAGGTGCTGTTCAACGAGCCCTTGCTCATCGCCCTGCCCGCGTCCCATCCCCTGGTCGGGCGATCACCGACCATGGCGGAGCTGGCGGAAGTACCCATGGTGGCCTTTCCCGCCGGCCCCGGCCCCAACTTCGTTGACGTGGCCCTGGGGCTGTTCCACAGGCGGGGCCTGAAGCTGCAGGTGATCCAGCAGGTCAACGATCTGCAGACGGCGCTGTCGCTGGTGGCCTCGGAAATGGGCTTCACCCTGGTGCCGGAGCAGGTGCACAAGCTACAGCGGGATGGGGTGGCGTTCGTGTCGGTGGGGGATGAAAAGCTCACCATTCCGGTGATCGCCTCCCGCCGCCGGGGCGAGAACCCCAACGCGGCGATGCGGCTGGTCAACACCATATTGGCGGAGCTGGTGGAAAACCGGCTGACCGGGCGTTACCCCTGATTGGCCGCCCTCAGCCCTGCAGCGTTTCCCGGATCAGCCGGGCCTTGTCCTGCAGCAGCGGCAGGAAGCGGCCGGTCAGGGTGTCCATGTCCACCCGGGCGGCGTTGGTGCTGATGTTGATGGCGCCGAGCAGCTGCCCCCGCTGGTCGAAGGCCGGCACCGCCAGCGAGCGCAGGCCCGAATCCAGCTCCTGATCGACGATGGCATAGCCCTGGCGGCGCACCTGCTCCAGGGCCCGGCGCAGTTCGGTTTGGTCGGTGATGCTGTGTTCGGTATGGGCCTGCAGCCGTACCCGCTCCAGGTAGGCGGCCAGCTCGGCTTCCGGCAGCTGGGCCAGCAGCACCCGGCCCATGGAGGTGTAGGCGGCGGGCAGCCGGGTGCCGACCGACAGGCGAATGGCCATCAGCCGGTGCTCGGCGGCGGAGCGGGCGATATAGACCACGTCGTCGCCGTCGAGCACGCCCAGCGAGGTGGACTCGCCGATCTCCCGGGTGATCTCCTCCAGGTAGTGCTGGATCACCACCCGGTAGGGGTTGGCCGAGAGGAAGGCGTTGCCCAGCTGCAGCACCCTGGGGGTCAGCGCGAAGTGGCGCTGCTGCTTGTCCAGGTAGCCCAGGGCGTGCAGGGTCAGCAGAAAGCGGCGCGCCTTGGCCCTGTCCATGCCGGTTCTGGCCGCCACCTCGCTCAGGGTCATGCGCGGATGCTGCTGATCGAAGGCCTGCAGCACCTCCAGGCCGCTGGCCAGGGCGGCGACGAAGTCCCTGTCTTCGGGGCTGAGCCTGTCATCTGCGGTCATGGGGTTCCTCCTGTGGCGGTGTCGGCGGTGGGCCTGGCCATCCATGGTAGCAAAAGTTCGCATAACGAACCCCCGTTTTCACTCCGCCTTTTTTGCCTGTTGATGAGCAAAAAATAATCTTTTCTTTTTCAACCGGTTAATCTCTTTTTCAAAAAAATCGCCGGGATCGGGGTTTGCCACGTCCGTCGAATGGGTGTAAATATGTTCGCAATGCAAACCCAAGTTCGCAATACGAACTTTAAAGTCACCCAGGGAGGCGATACCCATGGCCCAATTCATGAGCCTGCACGACGCGATTGCCCGTTACCTCCAAAACGGCGACACCGTCGCCATGGAGGGTTTTACCCACCTGATCCCCTTTGCGGCGGGTCATGAGATCATCCGCCAGGAAAAGCGCCGGCTGACGCTGATCCGCATGACCCCGGACATCCTCTACGACCAGCTGATCGGCGCCGGTTGTGCCGAGCGGCTGATCTTCTCCTGGGGCGGCAACCCCGGCGTCGGCTCCCTGCACCGGCTGCGCGATGCGGTGGAAAAGGGCTGGCCCAGCAAGCTGGAAATCCTTGAACACAGCCACGCCGCCATGGCCTGCGCCTACGAGGCGGGGGCCGCCGGCCTGCCGCTGGCGGTGCTGCGCGGCTACATCGGCAGCGACCTGCCCAAGGTGAACCCGCAGATCCGCTTTATCGAGTGCCCCTTCACCGGCGAACGGCTGGCGGCGGTGCCGGCGGTGCGGCCCGATGTGAGCATCATCCATGCCCAGCGCGCCGACCGGCAGGGCAACGTGCTGGTGTCCGGCATTGTCGGGGTGCAGAAGGAAGCGGTGCTGGCGGCCAAACACAGCATCGTCACCGTGGAGGAAATCGTCGACGATCTGCAGGCCGACCCCAATGCCTGTGTGATCCCGGGCTGGGCCATCGACGCCATCGCCGAGGTGAAAGGGGGCGCGGCGCCGTCCTACGCCCACGGCTACTATCCGAGAAACAACAGCTTCTACAAGGAATGGGACGCGATCTCCCGCGATCGTGACACCTTCAACCAGTGGCTGGATCAAACCGTATACAACGCAGGAGGGCAGGCCCAATGACACTCGCATACAGTTCTTCCGAAATGATGACGGTCACCGCCGCCCGCGCCCTGAGCAACGGCATGACCTGCTTTGTCGGCATCGGCCTGCCCAGCGAGGCGGCCAACCTGGCCCGCCTGACCCACGCCCCCGAGGTGGTGCTGATCTATGAATCCGGCACCCTGCAGACCAGGCCCGACATCCTGCCCCTGTCCATCGGCGACGGCGAGTTGTGCGAGCAGGCGCTCACCACGGTGGCGGTGCCCGAGATGTTCCGCTACTGGCTGCAGGGCGGCCATATCGATGTGGGCTTTCTGGGCACCGCCCAGATCGACCGCTACGCCAACCTCAACACCACCCTGATCGGCGACTACCAGGCACCCAAGGTACGCTTGCCCGGCGGCGGCGGCGCCCCCGAAATCGCCTCCAACGCCAGGGAAGTGTTCATCACCCTCAAGCACTCGCCGCGGGCCTTCGTGGACGCCGTCGACTTTATCACCACCCTGGGCTACGGCCGGGATGGCAAGGGCCGCGACGGTGTGCCCAACATCGGCCGGGGCCCGACCAAGGTGATCACCGATCTGTGCGTGATGGCCCCCGATGCCGAGACCAAGGAGCTGGTGGTGACCTCGCTGCATCCGGGCGTGACCCGTGAGCAGGTGAGCGAGGCCACCGGCTGGCCGGTACGCTTTGCCGACGAGCTGGCACTGACCCCCGAGCCCTCTGCCGAGGAGCTGGAGATACTGCGCTCGCTCAAGGCCAGAACCGCCGAACACCATGCCAAGCCGGTTGCCCAAGGAGATACCCAATGAAGCCCGTTTACCTCTGCCACCCCAGACGTACCGCCATCGGCCGCTTCGGCGGCACCCTGGCGGCGGTACGCCCCGACGATCTGGCCGCCCAGGTGTTCAGGGCCGTGCTGGCCGAGGCGCCGGCGCTGGATCCGGCGGCCATCGACGAAGTCATCATGGGCTGCGCCAACCAGGCCGGGGAAGACAACCGCAACGTGGCGCGGATGTCGTCCCTGCTGGCGGGCCTGCCGGTGAGCGTGCCCGGTACCACCATCAACCGGCTGTGCGGCTCGGGTATGGACGCCGTGGGCACCGCCGTGCGCGCCGTCAAGGCCGGCGAGCTGGAGCTGGTGCTGGCCGGCGGCGTGGAGTCCATGTCCCGCGCGCCCTTCGTGATGGGCAAGGCCGACACCGCCTTCAGCCGCACCCAGACCATTGAAGACACCACCATCGGCTGGCGCTTTATCAACCCGCTGATGAAGGCCCAGTACGGGGTGGACTCCATGCCGGAAACCGCCGAAAACGTGGCCGAGCAGTTCAATATCTCCCGGGAAGATCAGGATGCCTTCGCCGCCCGCTCCCAGCAGAAGGCGGCCGAATCCCAGCGCAACGGCCGTTTTGCCGAGGAAATCGTGCCGGTGGAAATTCCCCGCCGCAAGCAGGAGCCGCTGATCTTCTCCGACGACGAACACCTGCGCCCGGACACCACGGCAGAGAAACTGGCCAGGCTGCCGACTCCCTTCCGCGCCGGCGGCAGCATCACCGCCGGCAATGCCTCCGGGGTGAACGACGGTGCCGCCGCCATGCTGATCGCCAGCGAAGCCGCGGTGCAGCGTCACGGCCTCAAGCCCATGGCCCGCGTGCTGGGCATGGCCACCGGTGGCGTTGAACCGCGCATCATGGGCATTGGCCCGGTGCCGGCGGTACGCAAGCTGCTGGAGCGGCACAACCTAACCATGGACGACATCGACCTGTTCGAGTTCAACGAGGCCTTCGCCGCCCAGGCCCTGGCCTGCATGCGGGAGCTGGGGCTGAAGGACGACGACGCCCGGGTCAACCCCAACGGCGGCGCCATTGCCCTGGGCCACCCGCTCGGCATGTCCGGCGCCCGCCTGCTGCAAACCGCCGCCCACGAGCTGCACCGGCAGAACAAGCGCCTGGCCCTGTGCACCATGTGCGTGGGCGTCGGCCAGGGTATTGCCACCCTGATCGAGCGGGTTTAATTCTACCTAGAGCACCATATAGTTTAAAACTTAGGCAGTGATGATTCTTGGGGCGCGGGCGGCCCGCCCGCATGAGGGTGGCACCGAACTGCTGTAGATGCCGCTGTAGATGCCGCTTTAGCTGGCATGAACCGACACAAACCGGCGGGAAAGGATGCCCAATTACCGCATTCCCCGCCCTTTGCCGGTTTGCGCCACGTAAACGGGCGCCTACAGGTGCGATATCGCACTGCTCGCGTTTTAAACTGAGCGGTGCTCTAGCGTTGCATATCTTCGGGGGCGGGGATCGGGCAGCACCTATGCTTGGGAGGTGGGCCCTTTGGCCGACCGGCTCTGCACCCATAAACGGTGATGTTTGCAAACTCGCCTAATCCCGGCAGAGTCACCTTTTACCATTCGGAGGCTGAATGTCTTTTCTGGAAATTGATGGCCGCGCCGTCGGCTACCGCCTGCTGGGCGACCCTGCGCTGCCGCTGGTGGTGCTGGCCCATCCCCTGGGCATGAGCCAGGCGGTGTGGGACGACCTGCTGCCCGCCCTGCTGCCCCATTACCGGGTGCTGAGCTGGGATCTGCCCGGCCACGGCAGCAGCGCGGCCTGGCGCGGGGAACCAATCACCCCCGAGAGCCTGGCGGCGGAGCTGCTGGCGCTGGTCGAGCAGGCCGGCGCTGCGCGGTTCCACTTCGTCGGCACCTCCATCGGCGGGGTGATCGGCCAGCAACTGCTCAGCCGGCATGGCGAGCGTCTGTTGTCCGCCACCCTCACCAACACCGGGGCGGTGATCGGCACCGCCGAGGCCTGGCAGGCCCGCGCCAAGGCGGTGCGGGAGAAGGGGCTGGCCGCCATGGCGGTGGACATAGTGCCGCGCTGGTTCGGCCCCGCCGCCTGCGAGCACGAGCCGGCCCTGCTCAAGGGCTGGAACACCATCATGGGGCGGGGTGACGCCAACAGCTACGCCCTGCTGTGCGACATGCTGGGCCGCGCCGACTTCCGCGAGCAACTGCAGGGCCACGGCGTGCCCCTGCTGCTGGTGGGCGGCAGTGACGATATCGCCACTCCGCCCGAATCGCTGCGCATCCTGGCCCAATGCAGCGGCGCCGGCGAGCCGGTTATCCTGGAGCACATCGGCCATGTGCCCTCGGTGGAATGTCCGGCGGTGTTCGCCGAACTGCTGGTCAAACGAGTGAGCTAACCTGCAACGAGGGCGCCCCTGCCTGCAGGGAGCGCCCACCGTCAATCCACGCCAACGCTCCTGTCTTCAGTAACCCCAGCCCAGAACCGGCAAGAGATAACTCATTATGGACTCCTACGAAATCAGCGATGTTCGCGCAACCTACCCGGAATCCCATACCAAAGTGATGTTGATCGCCGCCATCGGTACCGCGACCCTGCTGCTGATCGCCCTCTCCATCCGACTGGGTGGTCAGGATGGCGTGGCGCTGACGCTGTCTCTGTCGGGCGCGCTGCTGGCCCTGGCGGCGGCTTGCCTGGCCCTGAGGTTGCCGGCGCGCATGGTCGACCAACCGGCAGCGGAGCCCGTCGTGGTTGAAACGGCGCCTGTGCTGCCACCCGCGGTCGAACCCGAGCCCGTGAAAATAGCCCACCCAGTACCCGCTCCGGTCTACCATCAACGCCTGCTGGCACAGCTCGACCAACTGGGCGCCAACGCCGGGCTGATCCTGGAAGAAATGGCACAGGCCGGCATTCTGGCCCGGCAATCCGGCAGCAAGGTGGCCGAGACCGCCCACCGCATCCGCGCCTCGGAGGCCGCGATCCGCTCACTCGCCGGTGATATGGAAAATATCGATCGGGTATTCAGTCAGTTGCAGGTTCAGTCGGCCGAGATCGGCGCCATCGTGGGCAATATTCAGGACATCGCCAAACAGACCAACCTGCTGGCCCTCAATGCCTCCATCGAAGCGGCCCGGGCGGGGGAGCACGGCCGGGGTTTTTCGGTGGTGGCGGACGAGGTGCGCAATCTGTCCCGCCGGGTGAACCAGTCCAGCGAACAAATTCGGGACATTGCCGAGAACCTGGGGCATTCCGCCACCAGGGCCCGCACCGGACTGGAGAACATCGACCAGTCCCGTGGCACCTGTTTGCAGGAGGCCAGCCAGGCGCTGGCGGCGATTGATGACATCCAGGCTGGCGCACAGACCCGCATGGAAATTGTGCAACAGGTCACCCAACGCGTGGGCCACCAGCAGTCACTGGTGGCGGAGGTGCTGGCGGACATGGCCGGCGCCAAGTAGATGTTGTTTATCGGTTGACACCCGTCGGCAAAGCATTGTTACTGAGGCTAAACCAACCGGATGCCGGCCAAGGAACGAACAAGACGATGCCAAACCAACAGATCCAGATTTTCACCAGCGCCGACGGGCAAGCGCAACTGGAAGTGGCGCTGGAGCAGGAGACAGTGTGGCTTAGTCAAAGCCAGATGTCGGTATTGTTCGATACCACAACCGATAACATCGGTTTGCACCTGAAAAACATCTATCAGGAGGGGGAGCTGGTAGAAGTGGCAACTACCGAGGATTTCTCGGTAGTTCGTCAGGAGGGCAAGCGGCAGGTTCGACGCCGCATCAAGCATTACAATCTGGATGCCATTATTTCAGTGGGTTACCGGGTCAGTTCAAGACGCGCCACCCAGTTCCGCCAGTGGGCCACCCAGGTGCTGAAAGACCACCTGGTTCAGGGCTACACCCTTAACCGGCGCCGCCTGGCGGAGCGGGGCATCGAGTTCGAGCAGGCGATGAATTTGCTCAGCCGCACCCTGAGCAATCAGGGGCTGGTGTCACCACAAGGGGCCGCGGTGGCGGGCGTGATCAGCGATTATGCCCGCTCCTGGAGCCTGCTGCAGGGCTACGACGAGCAGCAACTGGCGGAAATCGGTATCAAACAGCCGAATATGCGCCCGCTGGAGCTGGACGAAGCCTTGGCCGCCATCGGCGAACTCAAGCAGACCCTGATCGCCAAGGGCGAGGCGACCGAGCTGTTTGGCAGGGTGCGGGGTGATGGCCTGGCCTCGGCGCTGGCCACCATAGAGCAGGGCTTTGGCGATGAGCTGTTCTATCCCAACGTGGCCAGCCGGGGCGCCCATTTGCTGTACTTTGTGATCAAGAATCATCCCTTGGCCGATGGCAACAAGCGCTGCGGCTCCTTCCTCTTTTTGTGGTACCTGCGCCGTAATGCGGCATTGCTGGCCCGGCCGGTTGAACAACTGATTAACGACAACACCTTGGTGGCCCTGGCGCTGCTGGTAGCGGAAAGTCTGCCGGAGCAGAAAGCCTTGATGATCCGGTTAATCGAGCATTTTATTCTGCTCAAGGAGCCGGCCGGGGATAAGTATTCATCAACTGACTGAAAGGCAACTGGAACCACAGTGCTTGGCCTAGTTTGCCGAATTGCTGCTGAATTGACGGTAAAAAAGCTAATAAAAATAAAGGCCTGCAATCGCAGGCCTTTGATATATCAGTTTAGTCCCATGGATTTGAGCATTTCACTCTCAGCCACGGGTTCTGGTGTGACGACCGCATCCTTTAACATCAGCTTGCTGCAAAGCAGACGGTCGAGATGAATATCAAATGAATCGAGTTGCGGGTGCCTGAGCACGGGAAGGTGTATAAACACGTCCTTTGTCTGACCGATACGATAGATGCGATCTGAGGCTTGTGCTTCCTTGGCCGGGTTCCAGTGTCGCTCCAGATGGATAACGTGATTGGCACCAACCACCGTCAGCCCTACGCCTGCTGCCACCGGTGACATGATCAGTATGTTAAAACCTGGTTGACCTTCGAAGGCTGCAATCAGTCTTTTGCGGCTCATGTCTTCGTCGTTTTTTGCCACTGCTTTGGTATCACCGTTGATAATGGCAATGTCCAGGCAATAGATTTGGTCCAGCCACAGTTTCAGCATGCGCTGCAGGCGTTTGGTCATCATGAACAGGATGACTTTTTCCTTCTTGTTTTTGATGCTGTCGAGTAACCGCAATACGCTGGCCAACTTGCCAGACTCCATCATTATCTTTCGTGCCTGTGAGGCATCCTGGCTGTACAGTTTTGCTTCTTGATCCAGTCGTGGGTGAAGAGAAACCGAACGTAATCTGGTTAAGGCCGTTAGTGCTATGCCGCGCATATCTGCCGCCGCAGCACGCTGATTACGATAACCAGATAGTATTTCATCGTAGGCCCGCAGTTGAATGCCCTGCATGGTGGTCGTTAAAGCAGACTCAAAGCGAGGTGAGGGGAGATGGGTTGATTGTTCAACACCCGTGCATATCGTCTTTGTGGGTAATCCTTTAAGGTGGTCTTCCTTGATTCGGCGAAGCATGAATACGCCTACTGTCTTGCGCAATTTCTCACCAAATTCGGCTCTTACTTTATCTCGTTCTTGTTCATCGGCAGACAAAATGGGCTTTATCCAGGTATCGCGATAATGCTCCCAGCTTCCTAGAAGTCCCGGCTGTGCCGTATCCATCATACACCAGAAGTCACCTAGGCTGTTTTCTACCGGTGTACCTGTTGCTAGCAATTTAAAGTCTGCTTTTAGCCCCTTGGCTGCCTGCGTCTGTAATGCATTGGGATTCTTGATATTTTGGGCTTCATCAAAAATGACCATGCCCCAGTCTATGCGACACAATGAGAATTGGTAATCACGCAGTGTCTGGTAGGTGGTCAGTACCAAGCGGCGCTCCATGTCGAGGCGGCGCACGCCAGCTTCAGAACCGGTGGTCAGAGCATAGCGAATACTTTGTTCATCAATCATGCCATCTTCATCAGCAAGAGAGGCCAGCTGTACAGATTCCCGTTTGGCCCCTTGGGCACGAAACCTGCTGAGATCTCTGCCAGATTGCAGAACGACAATGTCACGAAAAGGAGAGCTGTTATACGTTTTATCGACTTCGTCTTCCCAGTTTTCCAGCAAGCTTAGCGGTGCAACTACCAGTATGGGTTTTTGAGGTTTGTCCATAGTGCTTTGTGAAGCAAGGTACTCGGAAACTGCCACCAGTGACATATAGGTTTTACCCAGCCCCATATCATCCGCAAGCAGCGCTCCCTGCAGCCGATAAATGTCTTCAGGATTATCCTGAGAGGCGGCACCAAGCAACCTGAGTAACCATTCAATCCCTTCTTGCTGGTGGGGATAGGGTTGGCGAGCATAGTTTGACCAGTCCGGTTGTCGTATCAGTTTTGAGTCTTGTGCTTTTTGCAGCAAACTGGAGCTGATTTCATCTGCTTCCTTGAGAATAACGCTGACGGTTTCTTTGGAGGCATCCGGATCCTTGGGGGAACCACCAGAAGAAACCGGAGACTGGAATGACCGTCGAATGAGCTCCAGCTGTTCTTCAACTACGGCATGGTTGGTGATGTCGATAGCCTCACCGGCGAAAGACAGGCTGCTGGCCCCTTGTTGAATCGCAGATTTCAGCAGCTCTTCAAACCGTTTGAGCTCCTCCGGTGACTGGATAACCTTTTGCAATATCTGGGGTGGAGAAGGGTATGTGTCCAAGCCAAACCAGTCATTTTGCTCGTTGCCCTGAGAGCCAAAATTGATGTGTTGAAACTTGCCGATACCAGCAACCCGAACTGAAAAGCCGGTCTCCAAGTTGACCAGAGCCGCATCAAGAAAGGCTGTAGGTGTAGCAATAAATTCAGCTACCTGCTCGGCAGGAATACGTTTGTTGCCCAAAACATTACGTATACCATCCATTCTTTTCTGGTCGAGCAAAACCACCCGGTTGTCTATGCGAAGTACGCCGTTTTCGCTATTTTTGTCCAGTTGTGCCCAGCGCTTTTCCAGTTGATCTGGAGTCGAACCGTCTCCTAGGGCAGGACACAGCAGCAGGCTGCCGTCCGGTAGGCGAGTGGCGGTTACACCGATGTTTTCCGGTACTACCACATCAAATTTTTCAAAATGGCTCAGGTCAATCCTCATACCGCTGCGGGAGGCGGTCTGTAACTCGGCCATCAGGCGCAAGTTGGCAGCTTCGGTGCGTTGTTCTGGCTCTAGCTCTGCATGATGCTCACTGGCTTGTAGTCCCATGAGCTCTCCAGGTATCAACCGATATACTTCTGTGCTCGTGAGGTAAAGGTAGGGCCCTTTCCGTCTGAAGGGCATTTCATCGCCTTCCATACTCACGGAAATGGTCACTTCAAAACCACTCTGTCCGGTACGGCCCCGAATACTACTGGTAAAACTGCCTGGGTAATGCGGGGGAAGCTGAAGAATATTGGCCTGCTCATCATCCATGCCGGCGATATCTTCAGCACTGATATGAAATCCGTTGGCAATGGGCTCAGCAATGCCCTGCTCTAGCAGCATGTTAAGTGCAATAAGCTGCACCTGCTGCAGTGGGTTGCCGTTACCCTTCTGGAGAGTAATAAACTCATCGGGTGGCAGGTAAAAGTTAACGCCCAAGGAGTCGGGCGTGGCGGTGAAACCAGTGAATTCGGATAGATTAGTGTTATGTGCGCCAATTAATGATTTAAACAGATCCTTTAAAAACATGAATGTACCTCACTATCTTCGCTCAGTCCGGTTAAGCATATTGCGCACTGTTGGAGTCAGGTGCCAACCGTGATTGTCGTCTTTTATCAGCATGTTTTTCAAAGGGCCATATAGGTGCTGGTTGACGAGTGAAGTCTCCATATCCATGACCTTGGCTGCACTGCGAACTCTGTCGCCACTGTTTATCGAAAAATAATCAAGTATTTTGAGTGATACTGGTGACAGGTTTTTCATTTCCAGCTCTGTGGCTGCTGAGTAACTGTCAGTAATTTCCCCTTCGTATTTTTTCGGAGAGTCTTCACCTTTATTTTGTGGCTTTGCTGTGACTGGGCCGGATGAGTTTGAAAACAACACCTGCCAGGCCAGAAGGCCTTCGTGAGAAAGCGTCCAGTAAGACTCGGAGTTTGAGCTAACATACGGCGCCATTTCATCTTTCAACGCCATGGTCACCCTTCTTGCATTTCCACCCTGCAGTTTTGTTGCGGTGGCAAGTTCGTGGATATTGCAGCTGGGTTTTCCCTTCAGGTAATTCAGTATCGCACTGTGCAAGGGTGAAAATTTCTCTGGTTTTAACAATTCGGCTGGTTGCGGTGTTTGTCTTGAGTCCTTTTTTGGGTTCCCGTGGGCTGAACGCAGGCGCTTAAGCAAATCGGCTGACAAGGTGCCGGTAGCCAGCTTGTGCTCGGTTGGTGTTTGCTCAGGATGGTCATCCTTCGTTATGTCTTCGGCGAGTGAATTTCTTGCCGCTCTGTGTTCTGCAGGGAGGGTGTTGTTGCTTGGGACTACCTTGTCTGACTCTGTCTTTTTTTTAGTTCCAATTGAGCTGGAAGCTAAGATTATGCCGGTTTGCGGTTTTTCTTGTTGCTGGGCGGTATGAACCTTGGGAGGTGCGCCTTTGACTACCGGAATACCATACCTGCGAAGTTGGATATTATAGTCCCTCTCATCCAGCAGTTGCTCGATATCAAGACCTATACCATTATTAGCTAAAAAAACAAATACTTTGTTTTGCCAAGTATGAGGTTGGTGAACAATGGCGTCATGGGGCAGTCCTGGATAATGCTGTCTGTATTTTTGTGGGATGCTTGAGGTCAGTTGATGGTGAGTAAAGTTGTTGTGCTCGTATGAGCGAAGGTTGTTATCAGGGGAAGCCAGATAAACCCAGATCTTGAAGCTATGTGATCCCTCAATCAGATGAAAGTCACCGCAATCCAGGTAGATCACCAGGGCTGACGCACCAGAGTTCATAATTTGAACAGACCCATGGATTCGAGCAAGTAATCGTCATTCAGGCAGCACAGCTTCCGCTTATTCTCCATGCTCAGGGTACGTGACGTATTGCGTTTCAAC
>NZ_NMUO01000070.1 GCF_002237365.1 Zobellella denitrificans | reverse complement strand
CCCTCACGCCTCACCCCTCACCCCTTACCCCTCACGCTCTTCAACGCGTCCAGCGGAAAGCGTGCCCCGGCCAGGTAATCGCGGAACGAGGCGAGAATAAGCGGGCTGCGCAGCTGGCTGCCCAGGGCCTCGATCTCGGCCAGGGTCAGCCAGTGGCAGCGGATGATGTCGCCGTCCGGATCCTGGGGATGGGTGGCCAGCGGCTCGGCCACCTCCACACAGAAGGTAAAGCGCACGAAGTGCTTGCCGCTGTCCGGCGCCTGGTACTGGTAGATGCCCACCGCCTGCTCGATGGGCAGGGCAAGGCCGGTTTCTTCCAGCAATTCGCGGCGGGCGCCGGCCAGCAGATCCTCGCCCGGCTCCAGGTGGCCGGCGGGCTGGTTGAACATGATGCGCCCCTGCTGCCACTCTTCCACCATCAAAAAGCGCTCGCCGGCACGCACTATCACCGCCAGGGTGACCGCATGGCTCATAGCTGCCTCCATTGTCCGGGCTGCAGCTCGCCCAGCGTCCAGTCGCCCATGGCATAGCGGATCAGGCGCAGGGTGGGAAAGCCGATATGGGCGGTCATGCGCCGCACCTGGCGGTTGCGTCCCTCGGTGATTTTGATCTCCAGCCAGCTGGTGGGAATGGCCTGGCGCTCGCGGATGGGCGGCACCCGCGGCCATACCGCGGGCTCGGCCATCAACCGGACCCTGGCCGGCAGGGTGGGGCCGTCGTTCAATTCCACCCCCTGGCGCAGACGTTCGAGGTCCGCGTCGGTGGGCACGCCCTCCACCTGCACCCAATAGGTCTTTTCGGTCTTGCGTCCGGGTTGGGTCAGGCGGGCGTTGAGGGCGCCGTCGTTGGTCAGCACCAGCAGGCCCTCGCTGTCCCGGTCCAGCCGGCCGGCGGCGTAGACACCGGGCACGTCCACATAGTCGGCCAGGGTCTGACGGCCATCGCCGTCGGTAAACTGGCACAGCACCATATAGGGCTTGTTGAACAGCAGCGTGGTCGGCGGCCCGGCCGGCGGCCTGTTAGACTTTGGTCGGGGTGCGGGACGGGGTCTTCTGGTCTTCATGGTGAAAATGCTTGATGAAACAGGGGGTTCAGCATAACAGAGTGCGCCCCGGCCGGCGAATGACAGGGCCCCGGAACTGTGACTGGGCCAATATTAATAGCCGGATCTTTAACCTATGATGCCAGGGCCTATATGGCGTGCGGTGCGTCCAATGGAGCGCGGCCCACCCGCCTGCGCTCCGGTAATAATTCAATATCAACAAGCCAGGAGAAAGCCATGACATCAAAAGTGACGGTGCCAACGGACGGACAAAAGATCACCCTGGATGCCGACGGCAAGCTGGTGGTCCCCCGGGATCCCATCATTCCCTTTATCGAAGGCGACGGCATCGGGGTGGACATCACCCCGGCGATGCTGCGGGTGGTGGATGCGGCCGTGGCCAAGGCCTACGGCGGCGAGCGCAAGATCAGCTGGATGGAGATCTACACCGGCGAAAAATCCACCCGGGTTTATGGCGAGAACACCTGGCTGCCGGAAGAAACCCTCGACTTTATCCGCGACTATCATGTGGCGATCAAGGGGCCGCTGACCACCCCGGTGGGCGGAGGCATCCGCTCGCTCAACGTGGCCCTGCGCCAGGAGCTGGACCTTTATGTCTGCCTGCGCCCGGTGCGTTATTACCAGGGTACCCCCAGCCCGCTGAAACAGCCCGAACTCACCGACATGGTGATCTTCCGCGAGAACAGCGAAGACATCTACGCCGGTATCGAATGGAAGGCCGGCAGCCCCGAGGCCCAAAAGGTCATCGACTTCCTGCGCGATGAGATGGGAGTGCAGAAAATCCGCTTCCCCGAGGATTGCGGCATCGGTATCAAGCCTGCCTCCCGCGAAGGCAGCCGCCGCCTGGTGCGGGCCGCCCTGCAGTACGCGGTCGACAACAACCGCGACTCGGTCACCCTGGTGCACAAGGGCAATATCATGAAGTTCACCGAAGGCGCCTTCAAGGACTGGGGCTACGAGCTGGCGCGGGAGGAATTCGGGGCCAAACTTATCGACGGCGGCCCCTGGTGCGCCTTCAAGAACCCGAACAACGGCCGGGAGATCGTGGTCAAGGACGTGATCGCCGACGCCTTTCTGCAGCAGATCCTGTTGCGTCCGGCCGAGTATGACGTGATCGCCTGCATGAACCTCAACGGCGACTATATCTCCGACGCCCTGGCGGCCCAGGTGGGCGGTATCGGCATCGCCCCCGGCGCCAATATCGGCGACGGAGTGGCGCTGTTCGAGGCTACCCACGGCACCGCGCCCAAGTACGCGGGGCAGGACAAGGTCAACCCGGGCTCGCTTATCCTTTCCGCCGAGATGATGCTGCGCCACCTGGGCTGGGTGGAAGCCGCCGATCTCATCATCAAGGGCATGGAAGGGGCCATCGCCAACAAGACGGTCACCTACGACTTCGAGCGGCTGATGGAAGGCGCCATCCTGCGCAAGTGCTCGGAATTCGCCGAGGACATAGTGGTGAATATGTAAAGAGGGGACGTACGCCTCTATAGCCGAGGGTTTGCACGGGGCATTGGGGCGCGGGCGGCCCGCCCGCATGGGTGTCATGCCGTGGTGTGGGTGTGGCATTGGACCTGTAGGGTCGAATTTATTCGACCGTTGGGGTGTGACGCCGTGGCTTGGGTGTGGCATTGGGTCTGTAGGGTCGAATTTATTCGACCGTTGGGGGTTACACCTGTGGCTTGGGTGTGGCGTTTGGTCGACTGAAGTCGACCCAACAGACACCTCCGTCCGTAGGGTCCACTTCAGTGGACCGTCCCGCCACCGGCGCCGTGGTCCGGTCGAATAAATTCGACCCTACGGTTTAGCGGTTCCCGCTGTGCGGGAAAGCAGGCGAGCCGCCTGCGCTCCAGGGTACGGCGTACGCCGCTATAGCCGAGGGTTTGCACGGGGTATTGGGGCGCGGGCGGCCCGCCCGCATGGGTGTCATGCCGTGGTGTGGGTGTGGCATTGGGTCTGTAGGGTCGAATTTATTCGACCGTTGGGGGTTACGCCTGTGGCTTGGGTGTGGCGTTTGGTCGACTGAAGTCGACCAAACGGTTTAGCGGTTCCCGCTTCGCGGGAAGGCAGGCGAGCCGCCTGCGCTCCAGGGTACGGCGTACGCCGCTATAGCCGAGGTTTTGCACGGTTCATTGGGGCGCGGGCGGCCCGCCCGCATGGGTGTCATGCCGTGGTGTGGGTGTGGCATTGGGTCTGTAGGGTCGAATTTATTCGACCGTTGGGGGTTACGCCTGTGGCTTAGGTGTGGCGTTTGGTCGACTGAAGTCGACCCAACAGACACCTCCGTCCGTAGGGTCCACTTCAGTGGACCGTCCCGCCACCGGCGCCGTGGTCCGGTCGAATAAATTCGACCCTACGGTTTAGCGGTTCCCGCTGTGCGGGAAAGCAGGCGAGCCGCCTGCGCTCCAGGGTACGGCGTACGCCGCTATAGCCGAGGGTTTGCACGGTTCATTGGGGCGCGGGCGGCCCGCCCGCATGGGTGTCATGCCGTGGTGTGGGTGTGGCATTGGACCTGTAGGGTCGAATTTATTCGACCGTTGGGGTGTGACGCCGTGGCTTGGGTGTGGCGTTTGGTCGACTGAAGTCGACCCTACGGTTTAGCGGTTCCCGCTGTGCGGGAAAGCAGGCGAGCCGCCTGCGCTCCAGGGGACGGCGTTCGACTCCAAGGCTGAAAAAAGCTGGAGACATGTTGGTCGTTGGCTAAGCAGCCTCACGCCTCACGCCTTGATAATACGCGGCAGATGGTCGTCCTTGCGCAGGGTCAGCACTTCGCAGCCGTCCTCGGTCACCAGTATGGTGTGCTCGTACTGGGCCGACAGGCTGCGGTCCTTGGTCACCACGGTCCAGCCGTCGCCCAGCATCTTGCTGTGGCGTTTGCCCACGTTGATCATCGGCTCTATGGTCAGGCACATGCCGGCCTGCAGCACTTCGCCGGTGCCCGGCTTGCCGTAGTGCAGCACCTGGGGCTCCTCGTGGAACTCACGGCCGATGCCGTGGCCGCAGTATTCCCGTACCACCGAGTAGTGGTGGGCTTCCGCATGCTGCTGGATGGCGGCGCCGATGTCGCCCAGGCGCACCCCGTGCTTCACCATCTTGATGCCGAGTTCCATGCATTCCTGGGTCACCCGGCACAGCCGCTCGGCCATGATGCTGGGCTTGCCCACAAAAAACATCCTGGAGGTATCGCCGTGGTAGCCGTCCTTGATCACCGTGATGTCGATATTGATGATGTCGCCGTCCTTCAGTTTCTTGTCGGACGGAATGCCGTGGCAGATCACATGGTTGACCGAGGTACAGATGGACTTGGGAAAGCCGTGGTAGTTGAGCGGCGCCGGAATCGCCTGCTGTTCGTTGACGATATAGTCATGGCAAATCTGGTTCAGTTCGTCGGTGGTGACGCCGGCCTTGACGTGAGGCTCGATCATTTCCAGCACCTCGGCGGCCAGGCGGCCGGCCACGCGCATCTTTTCTATTTCTTCCGGGGTTTTTATGACTATGCTCATTAAACTCGTCTCTGTGATGTGGGTGCCCGGTTTTGTCGCATCCGTGTCGCTCGGGGCGGCTGTCGGCCATGCCGTTGAAGGGGCAAAAGTGTAACCGCAAGCGGGTTCAACTTCCAGTGGCGGTCTTGCCTTGCCTCGCGCTCGTACTGGCGCGCGGCGCACTTTCATGGTATAAAGCGCGCCGTGACAGCCATGCCTGCCGGTTTGGCCGCTCACGACACATTCACTTTTTAACACACACACACATCGGCACATGCTCCAGGGTGCCTTCGGGTCGGAGCCATGGGATGTGTGGAGGCCTAACCCAATACACTATTTAGAGGAAATCATGGCACAAGTTTCTATGCGCGACATGCTGAAAGCCGGCGTTCACTTCGGTCACCAGACCCGTTTCTGGAACCCCAAGATGAAGCCCTTTATTTTCGGCGCCAGCAACCGGGTTCACATCATCAACCTGGAAAAAACAGTACCTATGTTCAACGACGCCCTGAACTACCTGGGCAGCGTTGCCTCCCGCAAGGGCAAGATCCTGTTTGTTGGTACCAAGCGCGCAGCCTCTGAAGCCGTTAAAGAAGCCGCTACCAAGTGTGATCAGTTCTATGTCAACCACCGCTGGCTGGGTGGCATGCTGACCAACTGGAAAACCGTACGTCAATCCATCAGCCGCCTGAAAGAGCTGGAAACCCAGTCTCAAGACGGCACCTTCGACAAGCTGACCAAGAAAGAGGCGCTGATGCGTACTCGCGAAATGGAGAAGCTGGAGAAGTCCCTGGGCGGTATCAAGGACATGGGCGGTCTGCCCGACGTACTGTTCGTCATCGACGCCGATCACGAACACATCGCCATCAAGGAAGCCAACAACCTGGGCATTCCTGTGGTTGCGGTAGTGGACACCAACTCTAACCCGGACGGCATCGACTACATCGTTCCCGGTAACGATGACGCCATCCGCGCCGTTCAGCTGTACCTGAACGCCGCTGCTGACGCCGTGACCACCGCCCGTGCGCAAGACTTGGCCGTGCAAGCCGAAGACAACTACGTCGTTGAAGAATAATAAAGTCTGAGCGAAGAGCTCGAGCCTTTATTAACCATACGCAAGTAATGGGTTAACGGGGGCCTTGTGCCCCTGTTTTCTTGTAGACCAAGACCGAGGATATTAGAGATGGCAAATATTTCCGCCGCCCTGGTAAAAGAACTGCGTGAGCGCACTGGCGCCGGCATGATGGATTGTAAAAAAGCCCTGATCGAAGCCAATGGCGACATCGAGAAGGCCATCGAAGACATGCGCAAGTCCGGCCAGGCCAAAGCCGCCAAGAAAGCCGGCCGCATCGCCGCCGAAGGCGTCATCCTGGTGCGCCAGGCCGGCAACACCGCCGTGATGATCGAACTGAACAGCGAAACCGACTTCGTTGCCAAGGACGCCGGCTTCCGCGCCTTCGGCGAGAAAGTGGCCGACATCGCCCTGGCCAACAAGATCAATGATCTGGACGCCCTGAAGGCTGCCGAGTTCGAGAATGGCGAGAGCGTGGAAACCACCCTCACCAACCTGATCGCCAAGATCGGCGAAAACATGAGCCTGCGCCGCATCGTGCTGGTGGAAGGCGACAACCTGACCACCTACCTGCACGGCACCCGCATCGGCGTTATCGTCAACCTGAAAGGCGGTGACGAAGAAGTGGCCAAAGACGTGGCCATGCACGTGGCTGCCTGCAGCCCGCAGTTCGTCAAGCCCGAAGACGTGTCCGACGAAGTGGTGGCCAAAGAGCGTGAAATCCAGGTAGACATCGCCGTCAACTCCGGCAAGCCGAAAGACATCGCCGAGAAGATGGTTGAAGGCCGCATGAAGAAGTTCACCGGCGAGATCTCCCTGACCGGTCAGCCCTTCGTCAAGGATCCGTCCGTCTCCGTTGCCGACGTACTGAAGCAGAAAGGCGCCGACGCCCTGGGCTTCGTCCGCTTCGAAGTGGGTGAAGGCATCGAGCGTAAAGAAGAAGACTTCGCCGCCGAAGTTCAGGCGCAAATCGCCGCCGCCAAGGGTTAATTCCCGCCATTTAGTGCTATCCAGACCGCGACACCCGTCGCGGTCTTTCTATGACCAGGAATAGAAAAGCATGAGTACCAATCCCAAACCCGCATACAGACGCATTCTTCTCAAACTCAGCGGCGAAGCGCTGCAAGGAGAGGAAGGCTTTGGTATCGACCCCGCCGTACTGGAGCGTATGGCGCAGGAAATCAAGGAACTGGTTGAATTGGGCGTTCAGGTCGGCCTGGTGATCGGCGGCGGCAACCTGTTCCGTGGTGCGGGCCTGGCCAAGGCGGGAATGAACCGCGTGGTGGGCGACCACATGGGTATGTTGGCGACCGTGATGAACGGACTGGCCATGCGTGATGCCCTGCACCGTGCTTATGTGAATGCTCGCCTGATGTCCGCCATTACCCTGGAAGGCATGTGCGACAGCTACAACTGGGCGGAAGCCATCAGCCTGCTGCGCAAGGGGCGGGTGGTGATCTTCTCCGCCGGCACCGGCAACCCCTTCTTCACCACCGACTCCGCCGCCTGCCTGCGCGGCATCGAAATCGAGGCCGACGTGGTACTCAAGGCCACCAAGGTTGACGGCGTGTTCAGCGAAGATCCCATGAAGAACCCCGAGGCGGAGCTGTTCCACCATCTCGACTACAGCGACGTGCTGGAAAAGGAGCTCAAGGTGATGGATCTGGCCGCCTTTACCCTGGCGCGGGATCACAACCTGCCGATCCGGGTCTTTAATATGAATAAGCCGGGTGCGCTGCGCCGCGCCGTGATGGGGGAAACCGAAGGCACCCTTATCTGCCGCAAGTAACTCTGTGGAGTGAGGTGTCAGGCGGGAGGCGTGAGGCGAATTTCCCCTCGCACTTCATGTTGCTCCTCACGCCTCACGCCTGACACTTCACCCAGGACCAAAGAGGATAACGACTGTGATTAACGACATTAAGAACGACGCCAAGGTGCGGATGGAAAAAAGCGTGGAAGCGCTGAAAACCCAGATGAACAAGGTGCGCACCGGCCGGGCCCATCCCAGCCTGCTCGACACCATCTACGTGGACTACTACGGCAGCTCCACCCCGCTCAAGCAGGTGGGCAACATCACCACCGAAGACTCCCGTACCCTGGCGGTGACGGTGTTCGACCGCTCCATGATCCAGGCGGTGGAAAAGGCCATCATGAGTTCCGACCTGGGCCTGAACCCATCCAGCGCCGGCACCACCATCCGCATTCCGCTGCCGCCGCTGAACGAAGAGCGCCGCAAGGATCTGATCAAGGTGGTCCGTCATGAAGCCGAACAGGGCCGGGTGGCCATCCGCAACATCCGTCGCGATGCCAACGGTGATCTGAAAGCGCTGTTGAAAGAGAAGGAAATTTCCGAGGACGACGACCGCCGCGCCCAGGACGATATCCAGAAACTGACCGATCTCTACATCAAGCAGGTGGACGAAGCCCTCGCCGCCAAAGAGAAAGAGTTAATGGAAATCTGATACTTACATCAGGTATAGTAGCCGACGCCGTGTAGCTGCCTGCACGGCGTTTGTCTTTGTGCAGGAGTGATTCAATGCCAACCACGGCAGCATTCAAGGAGCCATCCCAGCTACCCCGCCACGTCGCCATCATCATGGACGGCAACGGCCGTTGGGCCGAGCAGCGCGGCAAGTTCCGGGTAAGCGGCCACAAGGCCGGGGTCAAGGCGGTGCGCGAGGCGGTCACCTTTGCCTACAAGCTCGGCCTCGATGCCCTCACACTGTTCGCCTTTTCCAGCGAGAACTGGCGCCGCCCGGAAGAGGAAGTCAGCGCCCTGATGGGCCTCTTTATCGCCGTATTGGGTTCCGAGGTGCGCAAGCTGCACCGCAACAATATCCGCCTGCGCATCATCGGCGAGCGCGGTGCCTTCAGCGACCACCTGCAGCGCAAGATTGCCGATGCCGAGGCCTTGACCGCAGCCAATACCGGCCTGACCCTCAATATCGCCGCCAATTACGGCGGGCGCTGGGATATCGCCCAGGCGGCGCGCCGCCTGGCTGAACGGGTGGCCGCCGGCGAGCTGGCCCCGGGCGACATTACCGAACAACAGCTGGACGCGCACATGCAGCTGGCCGATCTGGCACCGGTGGATCTGCTGATCCGCACCGGGGGCGAGCAGCGCATCAGCAACTTTTTGCTTTGGCAACTGGCCTATGCCGAGTTGTATTTCACCCCCGTGCTCTGGCCCGACTTCGGCGAGGAGTCGTTCAGCGAGGCGGTGGCCGCCTTCGTGGAGCGGGAGCGTCGCTTCGGCTGCACCGGGGCGCAGATCCGTGCCCTGGTGGCGGAGCGCGAGGCGTGAGGCTGGCGGGAATCCGAGAGTAGGGTCGAATTTATTCGACCGGGTGCGGCACCGTGGCTGGGACGGTCGATTGAAATTTCAATAAGAGAGGATATTGCTTGCTGAAGCTTAGAATCATAACGGCCCTGTGCCTGATCCCCCTGGTGCTGGCCGCCATTTTCCTGTTGCCGCTGCCGTTCTTCGCCCTGTTCGCCACCGGCGTCTTCCTGCTGGCCGGCCGGGAATGGGGGCGCTTTATCGATGTCCGCAAGGCCAATGTGGTGATGGTTTCCCTGGCCCTGGTCCTGATCGCCCTGATGGCGTCGGTCCCCATCGCGCAGATCTGGGCCGCCGGGCTGCACCCCTGGGTGGCGGCGGTACTCTATGGCGGCGCCCTGTGGTGGCTGCTGGCCCTGGGATTGGTGCTGGCCTATCCCCGCTCCGCCGCCCTCTGGCGCGATCACCTCTGGCTGAAGGCGCTGTTCGCCCTGATGAGCCTGATCCCCTTCTTCTGGGCCCTGCTGGTGCTGCGCAGTTACCAGTATGAGCAGAATCCCTATTTCGGCGCCTGGCTGCTGCTGTTCGTGATGTCCCTGGTATGGGCGGCGGACACCGGCGCCTATTTCGTGGGCAAGGCCATGGGCCGCCACAAGCTGTGCCCGCGGGTCAGCCCGGGCAAGACCATCGAAGGCATGCTGGGCGGGGTGGCCGCCGCCAGCCTGCTGGCCCTGGTGGTGACCCAGGCCCTGGGCCTGCCGTGGCGGGAAAGCGGCGTCCTGCTGCTGGCCTCGGTGGTGGCGGTGTTCGCCTCGGTGCTGGGCGATCTGGTGGAGAGCATGTTCAAGCGGGAGGCCGGCATCAAGGATTCCGGCCAGATACTGCCGGGCCATGGCGGCATCATGGATCGAATTGACAGTCTTACCGCCGCCTTGCCGGTCTTTATTGTGGTAGTGCAGTTGATGGGGCGGGGCTGAGCATGGAAAGGCTGACCATACTGGGTGCCACCGGCTCCATCGGCCAGAGCACCCTGGGCGTGGTGCGGCGCCATCCGGCGCGGTTCTCGGTATTTGCGCTCACCGCCAGCCGGCAGGTGGACAGGATGCTGGCCGACTGCCTGGAGTTCGGTCCCCGCTACGCGGTGATGGCCGACGAGCAGGCGGCGGGCGAACTGCGTCGCCGGCTGGCGGAGCTGGGCTCCTCCACCCAGGTGCTGAGCGGGCCCGCGGCCCTGTGCGAGGTGGCGGCGGAGCCCGAGGTCGGCTGCGTGATGGCGGCCATCGTCGGTGCCGCCGGCCTGCTGCCCACCCTGGCGGCGGTGCGGGCCGGCAAGCGGGTGCTGCTGGCCAACAAGGAAGCGCTGGTGATGAGCGGCGAACTGTTCATCGAGGCGGTGCACCGGCACGGGGCCCGGTTGCTGCCGGTGGACAGCGAACACAACGCCATCTTCCAGTGCCTGCCGGCCGAGCTGCAGCAAACGCCGGGACGGGGCAGCCTGAGGGAGGCCGGCATCGGCAAGATACTGCTCACCGGCTCCGGCGGGCCTTTCCGCTACACGCCGCTGGCGGAGCTGGCGGCGGTGACCCCGGCCCAGGCGGTGGCGCATCCCAACTGGTCGATGGGGCCCAAGATTTCGGTGGACTCGGCCACCATGATGAACAAGGGGCTGGAATACATAGAGGCGCGCTGGCTGTTCAATGCCCCGCCCGAACAACTGGAGGTGCTGGTGCATCCCCAGTCGGTGATCCATTCGATGGTGCAGTACTCGGACGGTTCCGTCTTGGCCCAGCTGGGCCAGCCGGATATGATGACCCCCATCGCCCATGCCCTGGGCTGGCCGGAGCGCATCAGCTCGGGGGTGGCGCCGCTGGACTTCTGCCGCCTGGGGGAGCTGACCTTTATGGCGCCGGACATGGCCCGGTATCCCTGCCTGCGGCTCGCCATCGAGGCCTGCGCGGCGGGGCAGGGCGCCACCACGGCGCTCAATGCCGCCAACGAAGAGGCGGTGGCCGCCTTCCTGGCCGGCGGGCTGGACTATATGGGCATAGCGGCGGTAAATGAAACGGTGGTGCAAAACCTGGGTCTGACCAGGGTAGGCAGCCTGGACGACATCCTCGCGCTGGATGACCAGGCCCGTCGTAGTGCAACAGAGATAATCAGGAGACGGTGATGACAGGCGTATTGTGGAACCTGGGCGCCTTTATCGTCGCCCTCGGCATCCTGGTGGCGGTGCATGAGTTCGGCCACTTCTGGGTGGCCCGGCGCAACGGGGTGAAGGTAGAGCGATTTTCCATCGGCTTCGGCAAGCCGATCTGGCGCCGTATGGGCAAGGATGGCACCGAGTACGTGGTGGCCATGATCCCGCTCGGCGGTTATGTGAAGATGCTGGATGGCCGGGTGGACGAGATCCCACCCGAGCAGCGCCACCAGGCGTTCGACAGCAAGTCGGTATGGGCGCGGATGGCGATAGTGGTGGCCGGGCCCATGGCCAATTTCCTGTTTGCGGTGTTCGCCTTCTGGCTGATGTTCATGATAGGGGTGCCGGCGGTCAAGCCGGTGCTGAACGAGGTAACGCCCGGCTCGCCGGCGGCCCAGGGCGGCCTGGCCCCGGGCATGGAAATCGTGGCCATCGACGGCAAGCGCGTCCGTACCTGGGAAGACGTGAATTTCGCCCTGATCGGCCGCCTGGGGGAATCCCAGACCCGTTTCGAGGCCGAAGACGGCTACGGCCAGCGCCGGGAATACCGGATACCGCTTGAGCAGTGGCAGTTCAACCCGGACGAAACCTCGCCCATCGCCGCCCTGGGACTGGTGCCGGTGGGGCCGGAGCTGACCCTGACCGTGGCCGAGGTGGTGAGCGGCGGGCCGGCGGCCCTGGCCGGGGTTCAACCCGGCGATACCCTGCAGGCGCTGGACGGTGAACCCCTGGCACACTGGAACCAGGTGGTGGAGCTGATCCAGGCTGCTCCCGAGCAGCCGATGGAACTCTTGTTGAATCGTGAAGGTCAGACAGTGGGTTTGACCCTGACCCCGGAGCGGCGGGAAAGCCGGGAGCGGGTGATCGGCTATGCCGGCCTGGCGCCGGAGGTGCTGCCGGTGGCCGAGCAATACCGGTTCGAACTCAGCTATGGCCCGGTGGCGGCCATCGGGGCGGGCCTCCAGCGCACCTGGGAGCTGACGGTGCTCACCTTCAAGATGATCGGCAAGCTGCTTACCGGTATCGTATCGGTCGACAACCTGAGCGGCCCCATCTCCATCGCCAAGGGGGCCGGGGTCAGTGCCGAATTCGGGCTGGTGTATTTCCTTGCCTTCCTGGCGTTGGTGAGCGTGAATCTGGGCATCATCAACCTGTTGCCCTTGCCGGTGCTGGACGGTGGCCACCTGCTGTTTTATCTGGTGGAAGCGGTCACCGGGCGGCCGGTGCCGGAAAAAATACAGGAAATCGGGTTCAAGATTGGGGCTGCCCTGCTGCTGATGCTGATGGGGCTGGCGCTGTTCAATGATTTTGCTCGCCTCTAGGGCGAACGACACAAGGATAACGTCTAATAATGACAGTCAAAAAAACGCTTGTGGCCTCCTGCCTGCTGGGAGCCAGCCTGCTGGCCCAGGCACAGGGTGACATGACCCCCTTTGTGGTGCAGGACATCCAGATCAACGGCTTGCAGCGGGTCACCCTGGGGGCCGCCCTGCTCAGCCTGCCGGTGCGGGTGGGCGAGGAAGTGGACGCCGCCCGTCTGTCCGAGGCGATCAAGAGCCTCTATGCCTCCGGCAACTTCGAGGATGTTCAGCTGCTGCGCGATGGCGACGTGCTGGTGGTGCAGGTGACCGAGCGGCCCACCATCGCCGGCATCAGCTTCAGCGGCAACAAGGAAATCAAGGAAGCCCAGCTCATGGAAAGCCTCGAGGGCGCCGGGGTGCGGGTGGGCGAGCCGCTGGATCGCACCACCCTGAGCTCGCTCGAGAAGGGGCTGGAAGATTTCTATTACGGGGTGGGCAAGTACTCCGCCCAGGTCAAGGCGGTGCTGACGCCGCTGCCCCGCAACCGGGTGGATCTGAAGTTTGAATTCGTGGAAGGCCCGGCCGCCGAGATCAAGCAGATCAACATCGTCGGCAACAAGGCCTTCAGCGAAGAGCAGCTGCTGGCCCAGTTGCAGCTGTCCGACAGCGTGCCCTGGTGGAACTTTATGGCCGACCAGCGTTACCAGAAACAGAAGCTGGCCGGCGACATCGAGACCCTGCGTTCCTACTACCGGGACAGGGGCTATCTCAAGGCGGAAGTCACCTCCACCCAGGTGTCCATGTCTCCCGACCGGGAAGGGGTTTACATCACCCTGAACGTGGAGGAGGGCGAGCAGTACCGGGTGTCCGGCGTCAGCCTGCGTGGGGATCTGATCGATCGTCGCAGCGAGCTGGAGGCCCTGGTGCCGGTGCAGGCGGGGGATCTCTATTCCGCCGCCGACGTGGCCCATATGGAGGAAGTGCTGTCCAAGTTCCTGGGCCGCTTCGGCTACGCCTATCCGCGCATCAGCACCTTCCCGCAGATCGACGAAGGCACCAAACAGGTGGATCTGGTGGTCAACATCGAGCCGGGCAACCGGGTCTATGTGCGTCGCATCAACTTCAGCGGCAACATCATCACCAAGGATGAGGTGCTGCGCCGGGAGATGCGGCAGATGGAGGGCACCTGGCTGTCGAGCGAAAACGTCGAGCAGTCCCGCACCCGCCTGAACCGCCTGGGCTATTTCTCCGACGTGCAGGTGGAAACCCGCCGGGTGCCGGGTGAAGAAGACCTGGTGGATCTGGACGTGAACGTCAAGGAGCAGCCCGCCGGCTCCATCAATTTCGGCGTGGGTTACGGCACCGACTCCGGTTTCAGCATCCAGGCCGGCCTGCAGCAGGACAACTTCCTCGGCACCGGCAACCGGGTGGGCATCAACTCCCAGATGAACGACTACTCCAAGGACGTGTCCCTGGAGTACACCGACCCCTACTTCACCGTGGACGGGGTCAGCCTGGGCGGCCGCCTCTACTACCGCAAGTTCGAGGCGCGGGACGCCAACCTGGCCGACTACGACAGCACCACCTACGGCGCCCGCCTGCTCAGCGGTTTCCCCATCAACGAAACCAACAGCCTGAACTTCAGCGCCGGTTACGAGCACAACTCCCTGGGCAAGCCGGAAGACAGCTACCTGCAGCTGGACGACTTCTGGACCCTGCACGGCGCCAATGTCGACAGCAGCAACGAGATCAGCTTCAACACCTTCGACCTCAGCGCCGGCTGGACCCGCAACACCCTGAACAAGGGCTTTTTCCCCACCGCCGGCAGCCGCCAGAGCCTGAACGCCAAGGTGGCGGTGCCCGGCTCGGATCTGCAGTACTACAAGCTGAGCTTCGACGACGCCCATTACCTGCCGATCGATCGGGAGCACAACTGGGTGCTGCACGGCAAGTTCCGCGCCGCCTACGGCAACGGCTACGGCGATGCCAGCAACGGCAGCCAGCGCCTGCCCTTCTTCGAGAACTACTACGGCGGTGGTTTCAGCACCCTGCGTGGCTTCAAGAGCAACTCGGTGGGCCCCCGGGCCATATATCCCGAGGGCAGTGGTCTGCGCGGCTCCGACAGCGCCATCGGCGGCAACGCCCTGCTGGCGGGCTCGGCGGAGCTGATCGTGCCGACCCCCTTCGCCGGCGAGGATCTGCAGCGTTCGCTGCGCACCAGCCTGTTCGTGGACGTGGGGACCGTCTGGGATACCGAGTACACGGCCTACGACAGTGATTGTGTCAGCAGTTGCGAGCTGATCTACGACTTCGGCTCCCTGTCGAACTTCCGGGCCTCGACCGGGGTCAGCATGCAGTGGCTGTCGCCCCTGGGGCCGCTGGTGTTCTCCCTGGCCACCCCCATCAAGAAGGTGGAAGGGGACAAGACCGAAGTGTTCAACTTCAATATCGGCCGGACCTTCTAATTCGGCGACGGTGGGGTCGACTTTATTCGACCGGGCGAGGCGTGGTGGTTGGAGTGGTCGATTGAAATCGACCCTACAGGGCCAGGCATCGGTCTTCGGCGACAGTAGGGTTGAATTTATTCGACCGGGCGAGGCGCCGGTGTTGGGAGTGGTCGATTGAAATCGACCCTACATTAAAATATGGCTTACAAGCAGGAGTGTTATCTTGAAACAAATGATGAAAATGTTGGGTGTAATGGCGCTGGTGCTGAGCGCCGGGGTGGCCCAGGCCCAGAGCGGCAAGATCGCGGTGGTGGACACCGCCGAGGTGTTCCAGAAAATGCCCCAGCGACAGGTAGTGGCCAACCAGTTGCAGAAAGAGTTTGAAAACCGGGTCAAGGAAGTGCAGAAACTGGAAGCCGATGGCCGTACTTTTGTTGAAAAACAGCAGAAGGACATGGCCTTTATGAACGATCAGCAAAAGGCCGATGCCCAGAAAAAGCTGAACGAGATGCAGGGCGCCTATGTGCAGAAGCGCCGTTCCCTGGAAGAAGACCAGGCCCGCCGCGAGCATGAAGAGCGGCAGAAAATGCTGGCGCGCATCAAGACCGCCATCGACGAAATCACCAAGGCCCAGGGGCTGGAACTGGTGATCGAGCGCGGTGCCGCCATCTATGTATCCCCCTCGCTGGACATCACCGAGCAGGTGATCAGCAAGGTCAGCAAGTAAGAGACAGGTCAATGAACGTAACGCTGCAAGAGCTGGCCGGCCATCTGGGTGCCGAGCTGAAGGGCGATCCGGGGGTGAAGATCACCCGGGTCAACACCCTGGACAAGGCCGGCCCGGGCGAGGTGGCCTTTTTGTCGGACAGCAAGTATCGCCACCTGCTGGCCGAGACCAAGGCGGCCGCCGTGATCCTGAAAGCCGAAGACAGCGTCGCCTGCCCGGTGGCCAGCCTGGTGATGGCCGACCCTTACCTCGGCTTCGCCCTGGCCGCCCAGCGGCTGGACACCACGCCGGCGCCGGCGGTGGATATCCACCCCAGCGCCGTCATCGCGGAGGATGCCGTGCTGGGCGAGGGCGTGGCCATCGGCGCCAACGCGGTGATTGAATCGGGCGTGGTGCTGGGCGCGGGGGTCATCGTCGGTCCCGGCTGCTTTGTCGGCAAAAATACCCGGCTGGGGGCCCGTACCCGGCTGTGGGCCAACGTCACCCTCTACCACAACGTGGTATTGGGCAGCGACTGCCTGGTGCAGTCGGGGGCGGTGATCGGCGCCGACGGCTTCGGTTACGCCAACAACAAGGGCGAATGGGTCAAGATCCCCCAGCTCGGCGGCGTGGTGATCGGCAACCGGGTGGAAATCGGCGCCTGCACCACCATAGACCGCGGTGCCCTGGGCGATACCCGCATCGCCGACAACGTTATCATCGACAACCAGTGCCAGATCGCCCACAACGTGGAGATCGGCTATGGTACCGCCATGGCCGGTGGTACCATCATGGCCGGTAGTCTCAAAGTCGGTAAATATTGTATCATTGGCGGCGCTTCGGTCTTCAACGGCCATATGGAGATTTGCGACGGGGTCACCATCACCGGCATGGCCATGGTGATGCGGCCCATTACCGAACCCGGCGTCTATTCCTCCGGCATACCGCTGCAGACCAACAAAGAGTGGCGCAAAACGGCGGCGCGGGTGATGCGCATCGACGACATGCACAAGCGGCTCAGCCGGCTTGAAAAACAACTAGACAAAAAAGACTAAGCGATTGGTAGGGTTACATTTTGAATAACGAACTGAATCAGTTGGATATCCAGGAGATCCTGGAACTGTTGCCGCACCGTTACCCCTTTCTGATGGTGGACCGGGTGGCCCATTATGAAATTAGCCCCGAGCGCAAGACCCTGAGAGGCATCAAGAACGTGTCTTTCAACGAGCCGATGTTCACCGGCCACTTCCCCCAGAAACCGGTGTTTCCCGGCGTGCTGATCCTGGAAGCCATGGCCCAGGCCACCGGCATACTGGCCTTCAAGATGGTCGGCAAGCCCAAACCGAACGAGCTGTACTACTTCGCCTCCATCGACAACGCCCGCTTCAAGCGCCCCGTGGTGCCGGGAGACCAGTTGATCCTGGATGTGGAATACCTGAAGGAGCGCCGCGGCATCGCCAAGTTCACCGGTGTGGCCACCGTGAACGGCGAACTGGTGTGCTCCGCCGAACTGATGTGTGCCAAACGCGAGGGTTGAGTGTGACCGAGTTGAGTGCAGTGATCCATGAAACCGCCATCGTCCACCCCGATGCCAGCATTGGCCAGGGTGTGGAGATCGGCCCCTGGACCCTGATCGGACCCGAGGTGGAGATCGGCGACGGCTGTCGTATCGGCTCCCATGTGGTGATCAAGGGGCCGACCCGCATCGGCCAGCGCAACCGTATCTTCCAGTTCGCCTCCATCGGCGAAGACTGCCAGGACAAAAAATACGCCGGCGAGCGTACCTTCCTGGAGATCGGTGACGACAACGTGATCCGTGAATCCTGCACTTTCCACCGGGGCACCAGCCAGGATGAAAGCATCACCCGGGTGGGCAGCCGCAACCTGTTCATGGTGAACGTGCACGTGGCCCACGACTGCCGTATCGGCGACGACTGCATCTTCGCCAACAACGCCACCCTGGCCGGGCATGTGCACATCGGCGACCATGTCATCTTCGGTGGCCATGCCGCCATCCACCAGTTCGGCCGGGTCGGCAGCCACGCCTTTATCGCCGGTTGCGCCGCCCTGAACAAGGACGTGCCCCCCTACGTGATGGCCGCCGGCCTCTATGCCAAGCCGTTCGGCATCAACTCCGAAGGCCTGCGCCGCCGGGGCTTTTCCGCCGAGGCCATTTCCGCCATCAAGCAGGCCTACAAGGAAATCTTCCGCAGCGGCAAGACGGTGGCCGAAGTGCTTCCCGTGCTCGAGGCGCTGAACGAAAAGCAGCCCGAGGTGGGCATCATGATCGACTTCCTCAAGCAAAATGAACGTGGGATCATTCGTGCCTGAGTCGCAACGCCCCTTACGCATCGGAATCGTCGCCGGGGAAGTCTCCGGCGATACTTTAGGTGCCGGTCTGATCCGCGAGCTTCGTGCCCGCCATCCGGACGCCATCATAGAGGGCATCGCCGGCCCGCAGATGATCGAGGCCGGCTGCAACGCCCTGTTCGATATGGACGAGCTGGCGGTGATGGGGGTGGTGGAGGTGCTGGGCCGGCTGCCGCGCATCCTGCAAATCCGCCGGCAGATAGTGCGCCATTTTATCGACAACCCGCCGGACGTGTTCGTGGGCATCGATGCCCCCGATTTCAATATCGGGGTTGAACTCAAGCTCAAGCGGGCCGGCATTGCCACCATCCATTATGTCAGTCCCTCGGTCTGGGCCTGGCGGCAGAACCGCATCCACAAGATCAAGGCCGCCACCGATCTGGTGCTGGCCTTTTTGCCGTTTGAAAAGGCCTTCTACGACCGCTTTGACGCTCCCTGCCGCTTTATCGGCCATACCCTGGCGGATCAGATGCCGCTCACGCCCGACACCCGGGGCGCCCGCGAGCGGCTGGGGCTTGCCCCCGACGGCCCCTATCTCGCCCTGCTGCCCGGCAGCCGCCATGCGGAAGTGACCCTGCTGAGCCCGGTGTACCTGGAGGCGTGCAAGCAGCTCAAGGTGCGCCACCCGGAGCTGAAGTTCGTGGTGCCCCTGGTCAACGCCAGGCGCCGGCAGGAATTCCTCGCCATCAAGGCGGAAGTGGCGCCCGAACTCGACATCACCCTGATCGAAGGCCGGGGGCGGGAGGTGATGACCGCCGCCGACGTGGTCCTGCTGGCCTCGGGCACCGCCACCCTGGAGGCCATGCTGGCCAAAAAGCCCATGGTGGTGGGCTACAAGCTCAAGGACTTCAGCTACTGGCTGGCCCAGCGCCTGGTCAAGACCGAACACGTGTCCCTGCCCAACCTGCTGGCCGACCAGACCCTGGTGGCGGAGCTGATCCAGCACGAATGCACCCCCGGCCACATCGTGGACGAGGTGGGCAAGCTGCTGGAGCACGACAACGGCGAACTGCTCGCCCATTTCACCCGGCTGCACAAGCAGATCCGCTGCAACGCCGACGAGCAGGCCGCCCTGGCGGTGCTGGAGCTGGCCGGACAGCCATGAGCGAGATCATCTACCCCGAACATGTCCTGGTCGCCGGCGTGGACGAGGTGGGGCGCGGCCCCCTGGTGGGCGACGTGGTCACCGCCGCCGTCATCCTGGATCCCGCCAATCCCATCCCCGGCCTGGCCGACTCCAAGAAACTCAGCGAGAAAAAGCGCGAGCAACTGGCGCCGCTGATCCGCGAGCGGGCCCTGGCCTGGGCCATCGGCCGCTGCTCGCCGGCGGAGATCGACGAACTCAACATACTGCACGCCACCCTGCTGGCGATGCAGCGGGCGGTGGCGGGGTTGGCGGTGCAACCGGGCTTCGTCTTCGTCGACGGCAACCGCTGCCCGGTGCTGCCCATGGCCGCCCGGGCGGTGGTGAAGGGGGACGACCGGGTGGCCGAGATCGCCGCCGCCTCCATCCTGGCCAAGGTGGCCCGGGATCAGGAAATGGTGGCGCTCGACGTCCGCCATCCCCAGTACGGTTTTGCCCGCCACAAGGGCTATCCCACCAGGGAGCACCTGGCGGCCCTGGCCGAGCATGGCGCCCTGCCCGAGCACAGGCGCAGCTTCAGGCCGGTGGCCTTGATACTGGCGGAGGCCTGATGCCGGTTCCCTTTATCCATCTGCGCGTCCATTCGGATTTTTCCATGGTGGACGGCCTGGCCAAGATAGGCCCCATCAACAAGCGGGTGCGGGAGCTGGGCTATCCGGCCCTGGCCCTGACCGACCAGATGAACCTGTGCGGCCTGGTGCGCTTCTACGGCGACGCCCACGGCAAGGGGCTCAAGCCCATCGTCGGCACCGATATCTGGGTGCAGAGCGAGGAGCTGGGCGAGCAGCAGTTCCGCCTGACCCTGCTGGCCATGGACAACACCGGCTACCAGAACATCACCCTGCTGATCTCCAGGGCCTACGAGCGCGGTCATGTGCAGCACAGGCCCGTTGTCGACAAGGCCTGGCTGGCCGAGCACAGCGAAGGGGTCATAGTGCTGTCCGGCGGGCGCGACGGGGACGTCGGCATTTACCTGCTCAAGGGCAACGACGAGCTGGCGGCCCAGTGCCTGTCCTTCTACCGGCAGCATTTTCCCGATCGCTACTACCTGGAGCTGCTGCGCACCGAGCGGCCGGACGAAGAAAGCTACCTGCACATGGCGGTGGCCCTGGCCGGGCGGGAAGGGCTGCCGGTGGTGGCCACCAACGAGGTGGTGTTCCTCGACAAGGACGACTTCGACGCCCATGAGATCCGGGTAGCCATCCACGACGGCTACACCCTCGACGACAAGCGCCGGCCGCGCCGCTACAGCGCCGAGCAGTACCTCAAAAGCCCGGCAGAGATGGCCGAGCTGTTCGCCGACATCCCCGAGGCGCTGGAAAACAGCGTGGAGATCGCCAAGCGCTGCAACGTGACGGTGCGCCTGGGCGAATATTTCCTGCCGGACTTTCCCACCGGCGACATGAGCATCGAGGACTACCTGGTCAAGTGCTCGCAAGAGGGACTGGAGGAGCGGCTCGAATTCCTGTTCCCGGATCCGGCCGTGCGCGCCGAGAAGCGCGGCGAATACGACGAGCGGCTCAAGATCGAGCTGGAAGTGATCAACCAGATGGGCTTCCCCGGCTACTTCCTGATCGTGATGGAGTTTATCCAGTGGTCCAAGGATAACGGCATCCCGGTGGGGCCGGGGCGGGG
>NZ_NMUO01000069.1 GCF_002237365.1 Zobellella denitrificans | reverse complement strand
GCATGAACCGGCATGAACCGGCACAAACCGGCGGGAAAGGATGCCCAATTTCCGCATTCCCCGCCCTTTGCAGGTTTGCGCCACGTAAACGGGCGCCTACAGGTGAGATATCGCACTGCTCACGTTTAAACTGATCGGCGCTCTAGAGCCTTTTTAAACCTGTGCTGTCATATGCCAATCCGAACCGTTTTGGCCCCTTGAAATGGACGCGGTGGAAATAGGGATACATGAAGCAAGAGGCATTGTCGCCGGCGCTTTAGTCGCCGGACAAAGGCCGCCGGATCGGGGGAGGTGTCCTATCCCCGCTGCCGGGTGGTGGAAAAGATAGACTGAATTATCGCCTAAACTTGGGGCTGCGTGATGTTTCCACGGAGGGAGTACGGCAGATGGAATTACTTTCACCGATCTACCTGGTTGGCTTGCTCCTGGCGTGCGCTTTTGTGCCTTTGCTGTTGCTGGTTGCGTTTATCCAGTACATCAAGAAAAAACAGGCCAGCCACAGTGTGACCCCGCTAACGTCCGATCTGCTGCGTCCCCCCGGTTTTTCACTGCAGCAACGGCTCGACGATATCCAGTGGGATCTGATGGAATGTTTGTCGATTATCCCATTGCTCATGACAGCCGGCCCCATGCTATTGCTGCTGCAGACACTGGCGAAAGGCCGCTATCCCAGCCTGGTGGAGGGCCTGCTTATGGCCGGCATACTGCTGCTATTTGTGGGTTACTATGTTCGCAAGGCGGTCAGGCTGGTCAAAACACGAACTGTGCTCAGGCTGGGTCATGCCTGTGAACGTGCCGTGGGCCAGGAACTGGAGCAGCTTATCCGTCCCCTCGACCGGCCTTATCGGGTATTCCATGACATTCCTTTCGAGGGCTTCAATGTCGACCATCTGGTGGTCAACCCCAACGGCGTTTTTGTGGTTGAAACCAAGGGGCGCTCCAAGCCGCTCAACAAGGGTAACAAGCAATTCAAGGTTCGGATTGAAGGCGACGCCCTCCATTTTCCCCATCGTATCGAGCGGGAGCCGTTGCAGCAGACCCGACGCAACGTCCAGGCCGTGCGCAAGTGGCTGTGCGAAGCCACCGGCTTCGAGGTGCCGGTGGCGGGCGTGCTGGTACTGCCCGGCTGGTTTCTGGAGCGTAAACAGCGCATGGCTGACCCTTATGTGATGAACGCCACCGAACTGGCCAGGCAATTACCTACCCTGCATGCAGGCGTGCTGGAACTCGGCCAGGTACAGGCCATCGCCCATCAGGTGGCTCAAAGGGTGCGGGATGTGGACCGGGAGCGGGCGGACCGGGTCGTATCCCGCCCGGTAAGAAGCCATTGAACGGAGACTGGGTCAGGCTTGGACGACATGGCATTGTTGTTGCCGTTTCAGCTGGCAGTTTGGCGCCGCTACCATGTCGTTTGCCGTTTTATCCGACAGACGGATTTTGTTGATAGGGATCAAAAGCCGGTCACTCCGCCCAATTAGGGATTGATATCGGGCCCGGGCTCTGCCTTTAATGGCAAAAAACAAAAAAGCACGGACGCCATGATAAAAACCGAACCCCAACGCCGTTACTGGTTGATGGAGCTGATCGCCTACTGGGAAGGCCGGCTTACCGCCAACCATTTGCAGCAGTTCTTTGGCCTGAGCCGGCAGCAGGCCAGCAAGGACATCAACCAGTATCTGCAGGATAATCCCGGGCAGTTTTATTACTGCCCCTCACGCAAGGGCCATTTGCCCACACCGAATTTCAAGCCTGTCTTTATTTCCGATGACGTAACCGAATACCTCAACTGGATGAGCGGCCAGCGCGCCCATGCCATGCCCGCTGAGCCCGGTTATCGACTGGAACACGCCATTCTCACCCCGCCACCGCGCAATGTCGCCCCCAGGGTGATACGACCGCTGATCGGTGCCATGCGCCAAGGCCTGCGGCTGGAAGTGGACTATGGCGCCGTCAGCAAGCCGGACCGGGATGGCCGCATCATAGTGCCGATCCGCTTCGTCAACACCGGCCGGCGCTGGCACCTGCGCGCCTGGTGCGAAAAGGCCCAGGGCTACCGGGATTTTGTGCTGAGCCGCTTCCACGGCGAGCCGAGCCCGGAAGGCTCACAACGCTCGCCCCTGCCCGACGATACCGCCTGGGATACCACCATCATCCTGATACTCAAACCCGACCCCCGTCTAAGCCCCGAGCAGCAAGCCGCCCTGGCCTACGACTACGGCATGACCGAGGGCGAACTGCACCTGCCCACCCGCGCCGCCCTGGCCCAGTACCTGCTCAACGAGATGCAGGTAGGCGTAAAAATGCTCGACGGCAACCCCGCCGCCCAGCAACTGATCCTGGCCAACCACGACGAGGTTAAGCCGTGGCTGTTCTGATCTGTAAACCCAGGCGACATGTGTTTTTGCACAGGATTGGCGGGGGAGGGGAAATGGGCAAGAGTAGAGGCAGAACAAGAAGAAGGAGCAAAGGATGAGTGCCAGTTATTTCCAGTATTGGGGCAAGGCCAGGAAAGACGATCAACAGCCTGGCGCCGATTACCATCTGCTGCCTTACCATTGCCTGGATGTGGCGGCGGTGGGCTGGTGGTTGCTGGATAATGACAAGCCTTTAGCTAGAAATCTGGCCGATTTCCTGAATATCTCCCCCGGCCAACTAAGGTTGATATTTACTTTCTCATTGATGTTGCACGATCTCGGCAAGTTTGCGTCGGCATTTCAGCATTTGGCCGAATTTACCGGCAGCTCATTGGTCCGTCATCAACCCAAGGCCGGTTATGACAGTCGCCAGGCCCGACATGATCGTCTGGGGTATTTTTTCTGGTTGCAGGCCAGTCGCGGTCGTCATCTTACAGGAGCTGATATCGGCCTCAAACAAACCGATCTCGCCCGGGTGAATCCGGCTCTCGATAGCCTCAATACGTTATTCGACGTGGTTTTTGGTCATCATGGCTACCCCATCGACTGGGGCAGCCAGCCGAAAATGATGAAGGATTATTGCCACGAGTCGGATATCGACGCTGCCTGTGAATTTATCCGCGATTGTGCGGCGCTGCTGGATGTTGAGTGGCCAGAGCAAAACATGGCCGACAGGGAGTGGCTGGCTCGTTTGCGCCAGATAAGCTGGCATCTGTCCGGTCTCGCCATTTTAAGCGACTGGATTGGCTCGGATACGACGTTTTTTGAATATCAAGCGGGTGGCTACACGCTTACAGAGTATTGGCTGCAGGCTAAAAACAAGGCTCAACGAGCCTTGGCAGCAACCGAGCTGACCAAGCCGGTTAAGGTACAGCCGTTTGCATCGGTGCAAACCCATTTTGGTTTCTCGCCTACCCCTCTACAGGCCTGGGCGGAGTCGGTCCCCCTGGCTTCGGGTCCGCAGTTGTTCATTCTTGAGGACGTGACCGGAGCCGGCAAAACGGAAGCGGCCTTGACCCTGACACATCGTCTTTTACAGCAGGGTGAAGCCGATGGCTTCTATTTCGGTTTGCCCACTATGGCAACGTCCAATGCCATGTTTTCCCGAGTGGCTGGCCATTATCGGCAGATGTTGTCGGTGGATGGCGGTTGTCCCAGCATCGTCCTGGCGCACGGTGCCAGGGAAATGAACGAGCTTTTTCGCGAAGCGCTCACGCCGACCGAAACTGTCGATACCGCTTATGTGGAAGGTGACGATACCGCCAGCCTCTATTGCAACCACTGGCTGGCCGATTCCCGCAAGAAGGCATTGTTGGCAACGGTAGGGGTGGGCACCATCGATCAGGCATTGATGGCCGTCTTGCCGCGTAAACATCAACCCCTGCGTCTGCTGGGTTTGCACCGGAAGATCCTGATTTTTGATGAGGTGCATGCGGCGGACACATTTATGTTTGAGTTGCTCGACGATCTGCTGCGGGTCCATTTACGCCAGGGGGGAAGTGCCATTCTGCTGACCGCAACGCTGGCTCAACGTCAGCGGGAACGGTTGTGCCGGATCTGGCAGCAGGCTGCCGGGGTAACGCCGATGTTATTGCCGGAGAAAAACGACTTCCCGCTGGCAACGCGGGTCAGTATCGAATGGGGGCTGGAAGAAACCCCTGTTGCCACCCGGGCGGCCGTCAGCCGTGAACTGGCGGTGGTTTTTGTTCATAGCGAACAGGATTGTGTGGCACGGATCCTGGCTGCCCGGAAGCGGGGTGATTGCGTGGTGTGGCTCCGCAACTCGGTGGATGATGCCATTCGTGCCTATCAAATGCTGGCAACGCAGCTGGGATCTGCCGAAGCCCTGACGCTATTTCACAGCCGTTTTACCCTAAAGGATCGCAAGACCATTGAAGACAAGGTGTTGTCCATTTTTGGTAAGCAAGGTGGACAGGCCGAACGCCTTGGCCAGGTTTTGATAGCCACCCAGGTTTTTCAGGAGAGCCTGGATGCGGATGCCGACCTGATGATCTCCGATCTCTGCCCCATTGACGATCTTATCCAGCGTGCCGGCCGCCTGCATCGGCATATACGGGATCAGGCAGGAAATCGCACCGATAAAGCGCAGGATGAGCGCCCGGCACCCATGCTGCTTGTTCATGCTCCCGAGTGGCAGGAACAGCCCGACGCGGACTGGCTGCTCAGTCAGTTACCCAACACCGAACATGTCTATCGTTCTCCCGGGCGGCTATGGCTGGGGATGCAGGTATTACGGCGATTGGGCGCTATTCGCATGCCTGGCGAGGCAAGAGCATTGATCGAAGCCGTTTACGGCGAGGAGGCTCTTGAGCGGATGCCGGAGACGCTCAAGAAGAAAGAAGACCAGTATTTTGGCGAAATGCGCGGTCAGGCTGCCCAGGCGAAGAGTCAGTTGATCGAGTGGAGCAAGGGCTATAACCAGACCAGTGCCCGTGCCTGGCACGATGACAATATCGAGATCAGTACCCGTTATGTCGACAGGGAAACCGTTCAGGTGCTGGTACTGAAACTCGATCCACAAGGGCGGCTGCAACTGTGGGCCGAGGGGAAGCCCTATGCTCTTCAAAACAGCATAGTGAAACTGGCCAAACAACGTTTTGCCGACAAGTTGACGCCTTTGCCCAGCCAGCTGGCAGCTGCTTTTGACGCGATCTCGCAACGATACCGACAGGCAAAATTTCTCCAACCGTGGTTGCCTGAGCAAGATTCCCAATTCGGTTATTCAACGGAGCTGGGCGTATTTGAGACTAATAAGGAGGTTACATGAATTTGATAACCGCTCCCTGGCTGAGCTACCGCTTCAGGGATGGCAGTGAGCGGCAGTTGCCGATCTCCGCCATTGTCGACCCGGAGGTGGTGGACTTTACTTTGCCCAGGGCTGATTTTCATGGGGCGGCGTACCAGTTTGCCATCGGCCTGCTGCAAACGGTGATGGCCCCCAAGGACAAATATGACTGGCACGAACGCTATCAATCGCCACCCAGCAAGGACGCTCTGGCTGCCAGCCTGGCGCAGGTGGCGCATGCCTTTGAACTGGATGGGGACGGCCCGCGTTTTATGCAGGATCTGGATCCGCTGGACGGTACCAGCCCTGGTCCTGTCTCAGGCCTGCTGATCGAAGCCCCAGGGGGTAATACCCTCAAATTAAACACGGATCATTTTATCAAGCGTGGCATGGCCGAGGTTCTGTCGCCGGAAATGGCTGCGCTGGCCCTGTTTACCCTGCAGATCAACGCCCCTGCTGGTGGCCAGGGTCACAGGACCGGTTTGCGAGGTGGCGGGCCCTTGACCACCCTGGTGCTGCCTCATGAGGACGATGCCAGTTTGTGGCAAAAGCTCTGGCTGAATATACAGAGCCGGGAGTCCTGGGAATACGATGATCCGGACTACCAGAGCGTGGCGCTGTTCCCCTGGCTGGGGCCGACCTGCATCAGTAAAGCCAAGGGCAGCGATATTTATGCCGACGAGGTGCATCCGCTTGCCATGTTCTGGGCGATGCCCCGGCGAATTCGCTTGCTGTTCGAGGACCAGGAAGGCATTTGCCAACTGAACCTGAAGTCCAGCCCCCGCCTTTGCCGACAGTACCGCACCAGCAATTACGGTAATAACTATGTGGGTAGCTGGGAGCATCCGCTGACCCACTACCGCTTTAATCCCAAAAAGCCGGATGAAGACTATCTGTCCACCAAGGGACAGCCCGGCGGAATTCAGTACAAGCAGTGGCATAGCCTGAGCTTTGTCGATAGGGAAGAAGGCAGCCTTCCGGCCAAGGTGGTGCAGGATTTTGTACGGGAAAAATCCGCCTTCTTCGATTTCGACTGGGGGGAGGCGCCCAGGCTGTGGGCCTTTGGTTTTGATATGGACAATATGAAGGCCAGGGGCTGGTATAACAGCGAATTTCCGCTGATCCGCCTGGAGCCTGAGCTAAGGGACGTTCTGCTGAGCGAGATTAAAGCCATGCAAAGCCTGGCGCAAGAGGTGCTGTGGCATTGCCGAACCCAGATCAAGGCCGCCTGGTTCGATAAGCCAGCCGATGCCAAGGGTGACACCAGCCATATCGATTTACAGTTTTGGCAACGGACCCAGGGGGATTTTTTCCATATGGTCAAAGCCCTGCTGAATACAACGGATGGCAGGTTAACGCCGGAGACGGCCAGCCGTTGGCTCCGGGCACTATCATTCCAGGCCAGGGAGTTGTTTGATGAATTGGCGCTTTCCAACCTTTATCCCGATCGGGATATGTATAAAAAAATCCGCGCCCGGCGTCAGCTCTGTGGCTGGTTGGCGGGCAGTAAACGTATCAAGCAATTTAGCAACGATTATCGACTCGATACCTTAACCAGGGAGCAGGCGTTATGACAGCAACTGAACAACCCGTAACGGTGAAGCCATCCTTTGCCGGTGAAGTGGCATTGATGCGCTGGTGGCAAGCCATGATGTTGTCCGAGCAGGAATTGGCGGCCTTGAACATCAGGCCGGCCCCCACCGTCTACCGGGCAGAGTTGAAACGGGCCGAGACCCCGGAGGCGGTACTGATGACCCAGGGTTTCAGAGCCCTGTGGCTGGGGTTGCCAGAGTCGGTACGGGAGCGTAAGCCCTGGTCCATGCTCGCCTGGGCCACCCTGGCCGGCGTATTGAGTCACGTCAGGCAGCAGGATGGCAGCCAGAGCTTTGCGGCTTCCCTGGGGAAAATAGATCCCGACACCGACAAGCCGAAGGTCAGTGAGTTGCGTTTTCAACAATTGCAGGGGGCCAGAACAGCGGAGGAGTTTTATCGCCGGCTGCACCGGTTGATAAAGCAGGTAAACGGACATACCCGGGTGGTCTCATTGGCCAAGGGGATACTGGATTGGTTCGATGAGCACTATGGTCAGGCCACACTGCGGCCCGACAAGAAGATCGCCGTACGCTGGGCGATGGATTATTACCAGGCCGCCGAGTCAGGGCTGGCAAAAAATAAAGATTAATCAAGGAGAATCACCATGAGTAAATTTATCCAACTGCACCTGCTGACCTCTTACGCACCTTCCAACCTGAACCGTGATGATCTGGGGCGCCCCAAAACCGCCCGGATGGGGGGTACCGAACGGTTAAGGGTCAGCTCGCAAAGCCTTAAGCGTAATTGGCGTATTTCCGAGCTATTTGAGCAGGCACTGGGCGAGCATATCGGTACCCGTACCAAGCGGCTGGGAATTGAAGTATTCAATCAGCTGACTGAGCTGGGCGTTGCCGAGAAGCAGGCCAAGGCTTGGGCCGCGGAGATTGCGGGGGTGTTTGGCAAGAACAAAAAAGATAGCCTGGAGATTGAACAGCTTGCCCATATCAGCCCCGAAGAGATACAGGCGGTTAACCAGCTGGTTAAGACGTTGGCCGAAGAAAACAGGGCACCGGAAAAAGAAGATCTTGCTTTGCTGCGCCGTAATGCAACGGCGGTAGACATTGCCATGTTTGGCCGAATGCTGGCCTCTTCCCCCGAGTTTAATTGTGAAGCTGCCTGCCAGGTCGCGCATGCCATCAGTGTGCACGGGGTGGCGGTAGAGGAGGATTACTTCACCGCGGTCGACGATCTTAACCGGGGTGATACGGATCTGGGCGCCTCCCATATCGGTGAAGCCGCTTTCGCCGCCGCCTTGTTCTACAGCTACATCTGTATCGATAAAGAGCTGTTGGTCAACAACCTGGGCGGTAACCTGGCGTTGGCCGACAAGGCGATTGCCGCTCTGGTGGAGGCCGCGGTGAAAGTGTCGCCCAAGGGCAAGCAAAACAGTTTTGCTTCCCGGGCCTACGCCTCTTATGTACTGGCCGAAAAAGGCGAGCAGCAACCTCGCTCCCTGTCCGTTGCCTTCCTGAAACCGATTGCCGGAGAAAACCAGGCCGAGGACGCAGTGCGGGCACTGCAACGGCAGGTCGAGAATTTCGACAAGGTCTATGGTGCCTGCGCCGATGCCCGTTATGCCGTTAATGCTCTGGAAGGCGAGGGAAGCTTCGAGCAACTCAAGGCGTTTGTCGCCGACTGAGGAGGCGTTATGCAATATCTGGTTTTTCGTCTTTATGGACCCATGGCCAGTTGGGGTGAAGCGGCAGTGGGTGGAGACAGGCCTTCGGGTCTGGCTCCCAGCCGCTCGGCGGTATTGGGTTTACTGGGCGCCGCATTGGGCATCAAACGCGATGATGCCAGCCGTCTTGATGCGTTACGTGCCAGTATTGGGATTGCCATCAAAGCCTACTCATCCGGCGGTCTGATGCGGGATTATCATACGGCTCAGGTGCCGTCGCAGGAAAAAAAACGCACCTTTTATACCCGTAAAGATGAACTGGGCACGGACAAGGATAAGCTGAATACGGTGTTATCCAGCCGGGATTATCGCAGCGATGGCTACTGGGTGGTTGCCGTATGGCAACAGCAAGAAAGTGAGGTCACGCTGGAAGCTCTGGCAAGGGCGTTAACAAAACCGGCATTTATCCCCTATCTGGGTCGTAAGGCATGTCCACTGGCTGCCCCGGTGGCCCCTCTATTGATTGAAGCAGAGCTAAAAGCAGCGCTCGATTCGTCGTTTCCCCCCATCTTGGGCAGTTTTGAGCAAGATCGGCGCTGGTTGGACTTGGGCTCGACGGTGACCTATCTGTGGCAGGGCATGGCCGATGATCTGGGGGCGTACGATGGGGTGCAGAGTCGTAATGTATGGGATGAGCCGATAAGCCGAATGCCTTGGCAATTTGCTGCTCGTCAGGAGCATCAGCTGATCTTGGTGGAGGAATGACATGTATCTATCCCGAGTAACACTGGGTAACAGCCAGGAAGCCAGAGCCGAACTGGTAAAAGCCATGGGCAAGGGGGTTTACGGCCATCATCAGTTGCTTTGGCATCTTTTTACCAGTGAGAAAAAACGCGGTTTTTTATTTCGTCATGAACAGAGCGACGGACGCTTGGCACCATCGGGGGAGCCACTGTTTTATGTGCTTTCCAAGGAAAAGCCGGACAATACAGAGCAGTTGTTTCAGGTGGAAAGCCGGTCATTTTCACCCCAATTAAAGCCGGGTGATGAATTGGGCTTCCAACTCAGGGTAAACCCTACCGTGTGCCGCCAGGGTAAACGTCACGATGTCTTGATGGATGCCCAGCAGCACTGGCTATTCAAGGAGGCAAAACAGCTTTCCCTATCTGCGGTGGGAACCAAGAAGCAGTTGAAGCACCAGTTGCTCGACCTGGCATCTGATGAAGATATTGAACGTTGGAAAACAGTGATTGAAGGCGGCGGCTACCGTGGTGAGCTGGCATCCCGCTTGGGCAGACAGTCAACCATTGATCTGGCGTTAAAAACCATATCCGAGCAAGCATTGCTTGCCTGGTGGCAACAGCGCAGCAGGCAGATGGGGATCCGATGCCTGGAAAATGACGATAGATTACAAGCCGATGGCTATATGCAGCATGATATTAAAGGGAAGCAGGCCGGGGCTATGTTCAGCTCTGTTAACCTCTGCGGTACCCTCGTGGTGGATGAGCCGGATGTGTTTCTTGCAAGCCTCTATCAAGGCGTGGGTCGGGCCAAGGCATTTGGCTGCGGATTGATGATGATCCGGCGGGTTTAGCCCGCCGTTATTATTCAGGAGCCGACACCATGGCCTTTATCCCCCTCAAGCCCATACCGCTCAAAGACAGGGTATCCATGATCTTTTTGCAGTATGGGCAAATCGATGTGCTCGACGGTGCCTTTGTGCTGATCGACAAGAGCGGTGTGCGTACTCATATTCCCGTGGGCTCGGTAGCTTGCATCATGCTGGAGCCCGGTACCCGGGTATCCCACGCCGCTGCCAAGTTGGCGGCGACCGTGGGCACCTTGCTGGTATGGGTGGGCGAGACGGGCGTCAGACTCTACGCCAGTGGTCAGCCGGGAGGAGCCCGTTCCGACAAGCTGCTCTATCAGGCCAAGCTAGCACTGGATGAAGAGTTGCGTCTAAAGGTGGTGCGCAAGATGTTCGAGCTGCGCTTTGGCGAAGAAGCGCCAAGTCGCCGTTCGGTAGATCAGCTAAGAGGGATTGAAGGCAGTCGGGTACGGGCCACTTACGCCATGCTGGCCAAACAGTATGGGGTGAAGTGGAACGGTCGGCGCTACGATCCCAAGGACTGGGCCAAAGGGGATAAGGTCAACCAGTGCATCAGCGCCGCTACCGCCTGTCTCTATGGCATTACCGAGGCAGCCATTCTGGCGGCGGGATATGCGCCGGCCATCGGTTTTATCCACACCGGCAAGCCCCTGTCCTTTGTTTACGATATCGCCGACATTATCAAGTTCGAGACCGTCGTTCCCAAGGCCTTTGAAATAGCGCGTAAACACCCGGCCGAGCCCGATCGGGAAGTACGTGTTGCCTGCCGGGACATTTTTCGTAGCAGTAATACCCTGGCGAAGCTGATCCCCCTTGTTGAAGAGGTTCTGGCCGCAGGGGGTATCGAGCCGCCACCGCCGCCAAAGGATGCTCAGCCCATCGCCATCCCGGAACCCAAGCCCCTGGGCGAAGACGGACACAGGAGCGGCTGACAATGAGCATGCTGGTGGTTGTGACCGAAAATGTACCGCCCCGCCTGAGAGGACGCCTGGCGGTGTGGCTGCTGGAAGTGAGGGCCGGGGTTTATGTGGGCGATGTATCCAAGCGTATCAGGGAGATGATTTGGGAGCAGACCACCGAACTGGCCGAGCAAGGCAATGTGGTGATGGCCTGGGCGACCAATACCGAGTCCGGTTTTGAGTTCCAAACCCATGGCGAAAACCGGCGTATGCCGGTGGACCTGGATGGTCTGCGGTTGGTCTCATTCTATCCTATTGAAAATCAATGAGTTAGTGATCTTTAACAAAGCGGAATTATTGGTGGCTTTTTCTTTCCTGGAAAAAGCCAACTAAATCAGTTATATACCTTTAGTCCGTTCCCCGCAGGCGCGGGGATAAACCGCTGTCGGTACAGGCGGGTTTACCGCCGCCACCCCGTTCCCCGCAGGCGCGGGGATAAACCGGTATCAAACTGCGTAGCCTCGTCGGCGAACTCCCGTTCCCCGCAGGCGCGGGGATAAACCGCAAAATTGCAGTTTTCAGGCCACTCCACCCCACCGTTCCCCGCAGGCGCGGGGATAAACCGCGCATCATGAAGTAATTAAATGCCCCCGCAAGCCGTTCCCCGCAGGCGCGGGGATAAACCGATTGCAGCATGCCCTTTAGCCCCTGGCCGAACCCGTTCCCCGCAGGCGCGGGGATAAACCGTGATGTTTGTGGCGACTCTGGACGGGCGTACCCCGTTCCCCGCAGGCGCGGGGATAAACCGTGGTTGCTACCCGCGAGGTCACGCCCCGCGACCCGTTCCCCGCAGGCGCGGGGATAAACCGCGGATTAATAAGCCCGTTAATCGCAAGAGTAACCGTTCCCCGCAGGCGCGGGGATAAACCGCATTCCAACCCCGTTTGCGCACCAAACGAAACCCGTTCCCCGCAGGCGCGGGGATAAACCGCATAACAGCAACGTCGCCATTGCGAGAAAGCTCCGTTCCCCGCAGGCGCGGGGATAAACCGGCCACAAAGTAGCAATAGATTAAGAAGCGAAGCCGTTCCCCGCAGGCGCGGGGATAAACCGTTGGTGGGCTTGGGTAACACGAACTGCTTCGACCGTTCCCCGCAGGCGCGGGGATAAACCGCGCGTGGTGGCCAACCGGGCACCTTGGGAATACCGTTCCCCGCAGGCGCGGGGATAAACCGTCAAAGCTGTATCTGGCCGACTCGAATATTGCCCGTTCCCCGCAGGCGCGGGGATAAACCGTGATCCGCTCCGCCTCGGTGGCCGGTGCCGAACCGTTCCCCGCAGGCGCGGGGATAAACCGCGCGACTTGTACAGCGGCTACTGGCAACGGCACCGTTCCCCGCAGGCGCGGGGATAAACCGCTGTTCAACAATCCGCACCTGGAGTTCCGCCACCGTTCCCCGCAGGCGCGGGGATAAACCGGAGGGGTCCTGCAGGAGATGGTTTGGACTGTCCCGTTCCCCGCAGGCGCGGGGATAAACCGCGCACAATGTGATTTTTCCACCAATGGATTATCCGTTCCCCGCAGGCGCGGGGATAAACCGGACAGGGAGAGCGCGCAGACGGCACAGCGCCGCCGTTCCCCGCAGGCGCGGGGATAAACCGCGACGTCGGTCTGTATGCCCTACCGGGCATGTCCGTTCCCCGCAGGCGCGGGGATAAACCGCCCAGCCGGCGCACCACGTCATTGAGCCCCTTCCGTTCCCCGCAGGCGCGGGGATAAACCGGGATAGCCCGCTCGCCTTGGCCTAGTGGGTGCCCGTTCCCCGCAGGCGCGGGGATAAACCGCGAGACTGGCGCAACCTGCCAACGTCTGAGCTCCGTTCCCCGCAGGCGCGGGGATAAACCGGGAGCAAATCGAGCATACGGGGCCGGCTCACCCCGTTCCCCGCAGGCGCGGGGATAAACCGCTGATGTTCCGGCGATACGAAAATTTGCAGATCCGTTCCCCGCAGGCGCGGGGATAAACCGATTTGTGGCCACTCGCCTACCCTCCCATAGCGCCGTTCCCCGCAGGCGCGGGGATAAACCGCCGACCGAAAAATCCACCTCCGCTGGCAGCGACCGTTCCCCGCAGGCGCGGGGATAAACCGGTCGGCTGATAGATGATCGGCGACGAATAGGCCCGTTCCCCGCAGGCGCGGGGATAAACCGCTACCTGCTGCTGTGGGCCAAATACTGGGCGGCCGTTCCCCGCAGGCGCGGGGATAAACCGGAGGTGGCCAGGGCTTCGTCGTCGAGACCCATCCGTTCCCCGCAGGCGCGGGGATAAACCGCGGTATTTTGGGGCGGTTTTCCGCCAGAATGCCCGTTCCCCGCAGGCGCGGGGATAAACCGTCCGCCAAGGCCGCCGGCCCCAGGTCTTTGACCCGTTCCCCGCAGGCGCGGGGATAAACCGTGCTGAACGGCCTGAATGCCTTCTGGCTTGGTCCGTTCCCCGCAGGCGCGGGGATAAACCGGTACGGGCCGAACGCGCCGCCCAGGTACAGGCCCGTTCCCCGCAGGCGCGGGGATAAACCGTTTAGGAGCGGCATGCAGGCGCATTTCATGGGCCGTTCCCCGCAGGCGCGGGGATAAACCGGTCCATTAAACCGGCGCCGTAGGGATTTGGAGCCGTTCCCCGCAGGCGCGGGGATAAACCGTACTTCCGTGTCTTTCAGATTAGCCTTCGTCGCCGTTCCCCGCAGGCGCGGGGATAAACCGAACCTGAAATAGTAGAACTGGTGTAATTAGCGCCGTTCCCCGCAGGCGCGGGGATAAACCGGTTGAGTTCGTCGACCGCTATGTGGCGGCAGACCGTTCCCCGCAGGCGCGGGGATAAACCGCCTGTTCCTGGTACTCGCTCACCATCCACCAACCGTTCCCCGCAGGCGCGGGGATAAACCGGCGATACCAAACTGTTCTATCAGAACATGCTGCCGTTCCCCGCAGGCGCGGGGATAAACCGGGCTTCAACCCGGCGGATCTTAGGGCCGCTTTCCGTTCCCCGCAGGCGCGGGGATAAACCGTTACTGATAACGTTGAGGATAATTTTCGTATACCGTTCCCCGCAGGCGCGGGGATAAACCGCAGAAGTGGACGGCCGAAAGGCCGTTAACGCCCCGTTCCCCGCAGGCGCGGGGATAAACCGTCCGCCAAGGCCGCCGGCCCCAGGTCTTTGACCCGTTCCCCGCAGGCGCGGGGATAAACCGTTACTGATAACGTTGAGGATAATTTTCGTATACCGTTCCCCGCAGGCGCGGGGATAAACCGGCCATGACTGCAGCGGCAGACAGTACGCTGTCCCGTTCCCCGCAGGCGCGGGGATAAACCGCCGACTACTACATGGGCCAGCCCGAACTGCTGCCGTTCCCCGCAGGCGCGGGGATAAACCGGAAAACTGTAGGTCGATTTATTGGGAATATCGCCGTTCCCCGCAGGCGCGGGGATAAACCGGCGAGCGTGCGCAACGATACCTGGTGGTACAGCCGTTCCCCGCAGGCGCGGGGATAAACCGGCCCGTGCGATCGCCATAGCGGTCAAAACCGCCCGTTCCCCGCAGGCGCGGGGATAAACCGGATTGCCAGATTCGTAGAAGAGTCTGGCGGCACCGTTCCCCGCAGGCGCGGGGATAAACCGTTGTGGCGAGTTCAGTTACTGCTTGTGCATCTCCGTTCCCCGCAGGCGCGGGGATAAACCGGTTGATTACCGCTGGATTTCTATATGACGTCGCCGTTCCCCGCAGGCGCGGGGATAAACCGGAACCTGCATTGATGGCTGGCACCATTGGCTCCCGTTCCCCGCAGGCGCGGGGATAAACCGGAGTGGACAACATCTCAACCCATCGGCGCAGACCGTTCCCCGCAGGCGCGGGGATAAACCGATCAGCCAGGACGAGTTCAACGCAGCGGTTGGCCGTTCCCCGCAGGCGCGGGGATAAACCGCATTATTGCGAGTCGGTATGGGATGTGGATCCCCGTTCCCCGCAGGCGCGGGGATAAACCGATGTAACGTGCTTGGGTGTCTTTGGTCAGCTCCCGTTCCCCGCAGGCGCGGGGATAAACCGGGCACTCACGCCGGCGCCGACCGCCTGCAACACCGTTCCCCGCAGGCGCGGGGATAAACCGGGGCTCACAATGAAATATTTCGCTTTGGCGATTCCGTTCCCCGCAGGCGCGGGGATAAACCGCAATAGGCCAGTGGGAGGATGACCAATGTTCGCCGTTCCCCGCAGGCGCGGGGATAAACCGTCCGCCAAGGCCGCCGGCCCCAGGTTTTTGACCCGTTCCCCGCAGGCGCGGGGATAAACCGGCGGCCGAGGCCGCCGAGGCCCGGAAAGCCGACCGTTCCCCGCAGGCGCGGGGATAAACCGCCGGTGATCTCGCCCCAGTTGGTGACCAGCAGCCGTTCCCCGCAGGCGCGGGGATAAACCGGCCGCCGAGGCCGACAAGGCCAAGGCCGAGGCCCGTTCCCCGCAGGCGCGGGGATAAACCGCCGCTGGACCGGATTAGGGTGGTGACTTCGTTCCGTTCCCCGCAGGCGCGGGGATAAACCGCCGATTCCTACTGCAAGATCATGAAAAATAAGCCGTTCCCCGCAGGCGCGGGGATAAACCGCGGGCATTATGAGCGTTGCGATAACCGCTGGTCCGTTCCCCGCAGGCGCGGGGATAAACCGCGCACAATGTGATTTTTCCACCAATGGATTATCCGTTCCCCGCAGGCGCGGGGATAAACCGGAGGTTGAGCGGCTGCTGTCGCGGATGGAGCCCCGTTCCCCGCAGGCGCGGGGATAAACCGCGGACTGCTCATCCGGAGAGAAAAACGCATCACCGTTCCCCGCAGGCGCGGGGATAAACCGCGTTGCAATCTGTGCGCAATGATGTTGAGCCGCCGTTCCCCGCAGGCGCGGGGATAAACCGGTCATGGTTTCGGAAGCGTCCGGCAGTTGCTCCCCGTTCCCCGCAGGCGCGGGGATAAACCGTCGGCACCGGCACCCTGGCGGTAGGCGATCTGCCGTTCCCCGCAGGCGCGGGGATAAACCGTAGGTTATCAGCAGGGAGGCGCCGTAACCCAGCCGTTCCCCGCAGGCGCGGGGATAAACCGCGATCTGGTTGAGGATAGTTTTCGCTACCGCGCCGTTCCCCGCAGGCGCGGGGATAAACCGCAATTCCGCATCACCAACATGCGCGGCACCGCCCGTTCCCCGCAGGCGCGGGGATAAACCGAATGGTCTACCAGGGCGCGGGGAGGAGATGCGCCGTTCCCCGCAGGCGCGGGGATAAACCGTCATCAGCGAGGACTACCCACACGGCATCCATCCGTTCCCCGCAGGCGCGGGGATAAACCGATAATCCGCCTGACCCTGGGCAGTCTCACGGTCCGTTCCCCGCAGGCGCGGGGATAAACCGTAATATTGCGGCATGCCTGATAATCCAAATCGCCGTTCCCCGCAGGCGCGGGGATAAACCACCAACACCGTAAAATCGCCGGCTACCGCGAACCCGTTCCCCGCAGGCGCGGGGATAAACCGGGGCTGGTTGGCCCCTTTCCCACATGTCCTTCCCGTTCCCCGCAGGCGCGGGGATAAACCGCCGGCCTTGTCGTGGTCGGGCGCGGCGATAAACCGTTCCCCGCAGGCGCGGGGATAAACCGTTGTAGGCCATGTCCCGCTCGGAGGTGGCAATCCGTTCCCCGCAGGCGCGGGGATAAACCGGCAACTATCAGTATTAACATCATAACGCCGGGCCGTTCCCCGCAGGCGCGGGGATAAACCGGATATTGCGGTGATCAACGTCGACGGCACCCTCCGTTCCCCGCAGGCGCGGGGATAAACCGGGCTGCCGGCCTCTGCGGTACTTGAGCAGTACCCGTTCCCCGCAGGCGCGGGGATAAACCGCAGAAGCCGCCGCCGAACGCGAGAAGCTGGTCCCGTTCCCCGCAGGCGCGGGGATAAACCGGTCGTCCAGTAGCGCCTGTAGCTGTTCGATTCCCGTTCCCCGCAGGCGCGGGGATAAACCGTTTTTCGGCGGCTTCCAGGTATGCCACCTGCTCCGTTCCCCGCAGGCGCGGGGATAAACCGCTGATGGTCAGCTCGGCCTTGATGCCTTCGAGCCGTTCCCCGCAGGCGCGGGGATAAACCGTTGGTTTCCACCTGGGAGCTGGAAACGGGCAGCCGTTCCCCGCAGGCGCGGGGATAAACCGGTGGTCGGCGTAGCGCATCAGCTCGTAGTAATCCGTTCCCCGCAGGCGCGGGGATAAACCGTGCGGGTACTGACGGGCCAACCGCCAATAGACCCGTTCCCCGCAGGCGCGGGGATAAACCGTCAGGTTCAGACTCACCGCGCCCGGCTGCGTACCGTTCCCCGCAGGCGCGGGGATAAACCGCATGGTTGGGATATCGCGTTGCAAATCCAGGACCGTTCCCCGCAGGCGCGGGGATAAACCGGTGGCCAACGAAATCAGGGAGTGGCTGGAGGTCCGTTCCCCGCAGGCGCGGGGATAAACCGGGCTTGATCCGCCGCGCCGGAAAGAAAAAGGGCCGTTCCCCGCAGGCGCGGGGATAAACCGATGTGATCCATGTTCAGGCCCATAGCCGAATACCGTTCCCCGCAGGCGCGGGGATAAACCGGTTTACAGCCTGCCGCCGGAGCTGCGTGAGCACCGTTCCCCGCAGGCGCGGGGATAAACCGGCGTAGCTGCGTACCCCGGAGATGGAAAACAGCCGTTCCCCGCAGGCGCGGGGATAAACCGTTTGCGTGATAGTCTGCCACGCCCGTGATGGGCCGTTCCCCGCAGGCGCGGGGATAAACCCGCGGCGGCCGGGTGCTCGACGAGTTCGCTCTGCCGTTCCCCGCAGGCGCGGGGATAAACCGTCGATGCTGCACAGCGTTGTTTTCGGCACCCCCCGTTCCCCGCAGGCGCGGGGATAAACCGCAGAGCCCATTCTCCGGGCTCTGTTGCTTCTACCGTTCCCCGCAGGCGCGGGATAAACCGTTGGCGGTATAGCACCTCCTTGATTTGCTCGTCCGTTCCCCGCAGGCGCGGGGATAAACCGCCCACTTGGATTACGCCCACTTGCATGGCCTGCCGTTCCCCGCAGGCGCGGGGATAAACCGCCGCCGTCAAAAACCAGCTTTACAACAACTACCCGTTCCCCGCAGGCGCGGGGATAAACCGGCGTCGAAATCACCCTGATCCATGCCGGCGCCCCGTTCCCCGCAGGCGCGGGGATAAACCGCATATGAGATCGACATCATGAGCGGCATGACCCCGTTCCCCGCAGGCGCGGGGATAAACCGTTGTAGAGGAAACCACCAGTATCGCGTTTGTCCCGTTCCCCGCAGGCGCGGGGATAAACCGGGCCCCAACAACGACCAGCCCGGCCGGCAAATCCGTTCCCCGCAGGCGCGGGGATAAACCGGTGATGCGCGCCACCCGGGTGCCTGCAGCCAGCCGTTCCCCGCAGGTCCCCGCAGGCGCGGGGATAAACCGGTGTGGGATCTGGGGCTGAACGGCCATATCGACCCGTTCCCCACAGGCGTGGAGATAATCCAGCCGAATCTTGTTGCATGGAGTGCGGGTCTTGTTCTACGCCGGGAGGGCTGGACACGGCGGGCTTGTCCGCCCGGGTCTGCAGGGAGAAGGGCCCGGCGCAGCATGGGTTACCCATATCTCGCTGCCGCCACAGAATGTTTCCCGCTGCGCGGGAAGGCAGGCGGGCCGCCTGCGCTCCGGCGGGAAGGCGAAAATCTGCGAAAGGCGGTGTTTGCCTGCCAGTCAAGGCGGCGGGCGTACGGCGCCGGGTTGAGTTGTAAACCATCGGTTGCTGCGGCGGTTCGTTCACCTCCGGTGCGGGGATAATCTGTACCGTCGGTGCCGGTGCGCTGTATCCAGGTCCCATTTCCCGCAGGCGTGGGGATAATCCAGCCGAATCTTGTCGCATGGAGCGCGGGGCTTGTCTTCCGCCGGGAGGGCTGCACGCGGCATGCTTGTTTTCCGCAGAGGGCGGCCCGTCTGCATGGTGGTCTACCCCCTGTTTCCCGCTGCGCGGGAAGGCAGGCGGGCCGCCTGCGCTCCGGCGGGAAGGTGTAAATCCGCGCAAGGCGGTGTCTGCCGGCCAGTCAAGGCGGCGTGCGTGCGGTGCGGGGCGGATTCGGTCTGCTGGATACTGCACTACCCTTAATAGGCGATAAGTCACTGGAGGAAGTACGTATGCGTTCCTTGATATCTACCCTGCTGGCCGGGGTATTGTTGCTGGCGAGCGGGGCAGCCCTGGCCCATGGCTGTCCGGGCGTGATGCGGGCGATCGATGCCAAGCTGGAGGAAATGCCGATGTTGTCGGCGGAAGATGCGGCCAGGGTGGCCGAGCTCAGGGCCGAGGGCGAGGCCCGGCATAATGCGGGGGATCACGACGAGTCGATGCGCCTGCTGTCCGAGGCCAAGAAAATACTGGGTATGTAACGAGAAACAAGGGCAAGCAAGCCCCGCGAGCCGGTGCTCGCGGGGCTTTTTTACGTTTTGTACCGCCGGCTCAGGGGGTATGGCGCGGCATGGGGGCCATGATATGGACGTAGGGGGTGTCACGCCACATCACCCAGGGGCCGCCGTTGTCGTGCTGGTGGGGCAGGGCATCGAGCATGGCGGCATCGGGCACCAGTATCATCAGGTGGGGGAGCGCCTCGGTGATCCATTCGTTGTCGTCGGCGGGGCCGGCGGCGTAAGGGTCGGTGTTGCTTTCGGGGGTACCGCCCTGCAACATGTAGCCAAAGCCCATCTTGTCTATTTTGGGAGGGGTCTTGGTCATCCAGGCGTGCAGCCAGCCCATCCAGACGTCGTCCAGGCACATGGGGTCATTGCCCGGGCTGGCGGGCATGTCCGGCAGGCAAACCCAGCCGTTGCTGCCGGCCCTGAGTTCGGGCATGGGGTCGGCCATGTTGTCCGGCCAGTCGAGGATGGTGGCGGCGGCACTGACCGAGGGCGGGGCCGCGCTCATGGCGCTGGCGATTTTTTCTTCCGGGGTGGCACTCAGGGCCGGGCCGCACAGCACGAGCAGCAGCAGGCCCAGGCCTGTTTGGGGAAGAGGGGACAAGAGGTTCATCATAGACTCCTTGGGGAGGTTGTTGGTGCTGGCCAAGGTGGTCGGGCTCTAAGCTCCTGGCTACCTTGCCGTTTGCCGCTTTGCGCCACGTAAATGGGCGTCTACAGGTAAAAGTAAACGGGCGCCTACAGGCAAAAGTACAAAGATCGCAAACAGGCGCTAATGGGGATGCAACATCTTAGGTATAGTGGCCGGCAGGGGCCCTGGCAACCGCCGATGGCGGGCCGGCAAACAGCGAGCGTGGTTGAAAATGACGGATCTTGAGCAATCCTCTCCCATCGCCTGGCCGGCGATCATCGAGTTTGCGGACGGCCACGGCTATGCCTGGGTGGAAAACGCGGACGACTGCGAGGCCCACCATCCCCACGCGGGGGACGGGCTGATCGACGGCGAGGGGCGGCTGCATCTTTTGTCGCAGCGGGACGACGGCAGTCTGTACTGGCAACGGCAACTGCGGTTAATATCCGTCCCTGCCCTGAACGAGAGCCTGCGCGCCCATGCCGCCCGGCTCGGTATCTGCTGTATCCCCAAGCTGAGGGTAACGACCCCCGCCGAGGCGGTGGCACTGGTGGCCTGGCTGGATCAGCAATAACGAACAACGAGGTAGAGTGGTGAAAGCAAGTTATCTGCGCTGGCTGTGGTGGCTGCCGGTGCTGTTGCTGGTGCAGGCCTGCAGCAGCGATCCCGAGCCGGTGCCCGAACCATTGGCGCCCAGCTATCAAATCGAAGGCAAGGCCTCCTTTTACGGCCAGCCCCACCATGGCCGTAAAACCGCCAACGGCGAGCGTTTCGATAAAAACGCCCTCACCGCCGCCCACAAGACGCTGCCCTTCGGCAGCCGGGTGCGGGTGACCAACCTCAACAACCAGCGTTCGGTGGTGGTGCGCATCAACGACCGGGGCCCCTATGCCCGGGGGCGGGTGATCGACCTGTCGGAGCAGGCGGCGCGCGAGCTCAACATGCTGCGGGCCGGGGTGGCGCCGGTGCGGCTGGAGCTGCTGGAATAAGGCTGAGGGCGTTGTAGGCCACGGGCCGGGGCCAGTCCCGCGCCTGTTGCGGCACGCCATGGCCGCCGGCCAGCAGGCGGGCGACGCCAATC
>NZ_NMUO01000007.1 GCF_002237365.1 Zobellella denitrificans | reverse complement strand
TTCATGACCAACTAAACGGACCACTGAGGGGGGGTGGAAGAACAGTAATTCATGTTGTTTTTTGACAAGAAAGAGGTGCCGAGGGTGATGGGTGGGTGGTAGTCGGTGCCGGTTATGTCAGTAACGGACAGAGTACAGGGCTGTTCGGCGGTCGGCTGCCCTTTACCCTGCACTGCCGCCGGCACGACGCCGAGGGGCTGCAGCCGGCCGCCGCCAGCCGCAAAATCGACTATCCCAGACCGGACGGGGTGCTGTCCTTCGACAGGCTGTCGTCCGTCCACCTGGCCAACGTCGGTCACCGGGAGGATCAGCCCTGCCACCTGCGGCTGGCGGATCCCACCCTGCCGGTGCGCGACAACCTGCCCCGGTACGCCGAGCCGGCCCAGCGCTACTGCCCCGCCGGCGTCTATGAAATCGTCGCCGGGCCCGCTGGCGAGCGGCTGCAGATCAACGGCCAGAACTGCCTGCACTGCAAGAGCTGCGACATCAAGGATCCGGCCGGCAACATCCACTGGACGGCGCCGGAAGGGGGCGGCGGCCCCCGTTATCCCAATATGTAGGGAGTTGGCACCGGCTTACTTGCCCGAGGTCAGGGTGCTGTAGCTGGTGATCAGGTTGCGGTAGTCGGGGATGTGGTTGGAGAACAGGGTGCCCAGCCCCTCGATGTCGTTGCGCCAGTCCCGGTGCAGCTCGCAGGCCACGCCGAACCAGGTCATCAGCTGGGCGCCGGCGGCGGTCATCCGATCCCAGGCGGCGTCGCGGGTCAGCGCGTTGAAGGTGCCCGAGGCGTCGGTCACCACGAACACTTCAAAGCCTTCCTCCAGCGCCGACAGGGCGGGGAAGGCCACGCACACCTCGGTAACCACACCGGCGATGATCAGCTGCTTCTTGCCGGTGGCCTTGACCGCGGCCACGAAGTCCTCGTTGTCCCAGGCGTTGATCTGCCCCGGGCGGGCGATATAGGGCGCGTCGGGGAAGGCTTCCTTCAGCTCGGGCACCAGGGGGCCGTTCGGACCCTGCTCGAAGCTGGTGGTGAGTATGGTCGGCAGCCCGAAGTACTTGGCCAGGTCGGCCAGGGCCAGCACGTTGTTCTTGAACCTGTCCGGCTCTATATCACGTACCAGGGACAGCAGGCCGGCCTGGTGATCGACCAGCAGCACGGCGGCGTTGTTTTTGTCCAGACGAACGTAGGGCTTGCTCATGGTTTTGCTCCTCGATGGTGGTGTGCCTGATGGCACTGTGGTCCGGCGGCGGCCCTTGCCGCCGCCGGGCGGGTTCAGCTCATGGCGCCGAAGCGGCCGCTGTTGAAGTCGTCGATGGCCTGGCGGATCTCGGCCTCGCTGGTCATCACGAAGGGGCCGTAGCCGACCACGGGGTCGCCCAGGGGTTCGCCGCTGAGCAGCAGCAGGGTCGCCTCGTCGTTGGCCTCCAGGCTGATCTGCTCGCCGTCGGGCTCGAACAGCACCAGTTGCGCCTCCCGGGCCAGGCTCTGGCCGTTGACCAGCACGGCGCCCTTCAGCACCACCAGGGCCGTGGTCCAGCCGGCGGGCAGGCTGAATTCCTGGTAGCCGTCCCGGTTCAGGCGCAGATCCCACACCTGCATGGGGCTGAAGGTCCGGGCGGGCCCCTGGCGGCCGGCGAAGTCACCGGCGATCAGCCGCAGCCGGCCGGCGCCGTCGTCCAGATCGATATCGGGAATGGCGGCGCTCGCGATGGCCTGATAGCCGGGTGGCGTCATCTTGTCCCTGGCGGGCAGGTTGACCCACAGCTGCACCATCTCCAGATCGCCGCCACTGCGGGTGAAGGCCTCGGAGTGGAACTCCTCGTGCAGTATGCCGGCCCCCGCCGTCATCCACTGCACGTCGCCGGGGCCGATGACGCCGCCCTTGCCGGTGGAGTCCCGGTGGGCGACCTCGCCTTGATAGACGATGGTGACGGTCTCGAAGCCCCGGTGCGGGTGTTCGCCCACCCCCCTGGGCCGCTCGGCCGCGGGAAAGTGGGCCGGCCCGGCGTAGTCCAGCAGCAGGAAGGGGCTCAGTTCGGCGCCATGGCTGTGGTAGGAAAACAGCGAGCGGACGGGGAAACCGTCGCCCACCCAGTGGGCGCGCGGCGCGCTGTAGATGCCGGCGATTCGTTTCATGGTGCTCTCCCGCAAATGGATGATGTAGGAAATTCTAGTCGTGGGACGAAAAAGCGGTAGAGGGTGGATTTGAGAATCAGTGTTCTATATAAGGAACGATAGGGTAGCGAAAGGAGGGAGAGGCCCATGCAGGATCTCAACGATCTTTATTACTTCGCCGCCGTGGTCGATCACGGCGGCTTCTCTCCGGCGGGGCGGGCCCTGGGGATCCCCAAGTCCAAGCTGAGCCGGCGCATCGCCCTGCTGGAAGAGCGGCTGGGGGCGCGGCTGCTGCAGCGCTCCACCCGCCACTTCTCGGTGACCGAGGTGGGGCAGCGCTTTTACGGGCACTGCAAGGCCATGCTGGTGGAGGCGGAAGCGGCCCGGGATCTGGTGGCCTCGACCCAGGCGGAGCCGAGGGGGGTGGTGCGCCTGAGCTGCCCCATCGCCCTGCTTCATGCCCATGTGGGCCAGATGCTGGCCGGTTTCATGGGGCGCTACCCCCAGGTGACCCTGCACCTGGACGCCACCAACCGGCGGGTCGATCTGGTGGGCGAGGCCATCGACGTGGCCATCCGGGTGCGGCCGCCGCCGCTGGAAGACTCCGAGCTGGTGCTGCGTACCCTGGCCGACCGGGCCCAGTGCCTGGTGGCCAGCCCGACGCTGCTGGCGGAGCGGGGCGAGCCGCGGGTACCGGCGGAGCTGGGCCGCTTGCCGAGCCTGGCCCTGGGCGCACCCCAGGAGCTGTACAGCTGGGAGCTGTACGGCCCGGACGAGGTCCAGGCCCAGATCCTGCACCGGCCCCGCTTCGTGACCACCGACATGCTCGCCCTGCGCGCGGCGGCCCTGGCCGGGGTGGGGGTGGTGCAGCTGCCGGTGATGATGGTGCGCGAGCCCCTGGCCGCCGGCGCCCTGGTCCGGCTGCTGCCGGCCTGGCAGCCGCGGCGGGAGATCATCCACGCGGTCTACCCTTCCCGCCGCTGCCTGCTGCCCTCGGTGCGGGCCCTGCTCGACCACCTGGCCGAGGGCTTCGCCGAGCTGGATGAAGACTAGAGCACCGCTTAGTTTAAAACGTGAGCAGCGTGATACCTCACCGGTAGGCGCCCGTTTACGTGGCGCAAACCGGCAAAGGGCGGGGGGCGTGAACACTGGGCGCCGTCTTCCCGTCGGCTGAAGCGACGGCTACAGCGGCACAAACCGACGGCTACGCAGTGCCTGGCTGCCCAATTTTTAAACTAATACTGTGCTCTGGCTGAAAACAGGATGGTGTTGTTATCAAAATAAAACCGGCGCCCTGGGGCGCCGGTGTTGTACGGGGAGGTCGATCAGGCCTTGCTGGCCGAGGCCTTGCTGGCCGAGGCCTCGCTGGCGGTGTCGCTGCCGCGACGGGGGAAGCGGATTTCCTCTTCCTTCTCGCCGGAGTGGGGGTCGTTGAAGCGGGCCAGGTCCATGGCGCCTTCGCTCTTGCCCACGATGCAGGTCACCACCGAGTCGCCGGTGATGTTGACCGCGGTGCGGAGCATGTCGAGCAGGCGGTCGACCCCGATGATCAGGGCGATGCCTTCCACCGGCAGGCCGACCTGGTTCAGCACCATGGCCAGCATGATCAGGCCCACGCCGGGTACGCCGGCGGTGCCGACGGAGGCGAGGGTGGCGGTCAGGATCACCATCAGGTAGTCGCTGAAGCTCAGGTCGATGTTGAAGGCCTGGGCGATAAAGGCGGTGGCCACCCCCTGCATGATGGCGGTGCCGTCCATGTTGATGGTGGCGCCCAGCGGCACGGTGAAGGAGGCGACCCGGTTGTCCACGCCCATGCGGCGGGTGGTGGTCTCCATGGTCACCGGTATGGTGGCGTTGGACGAGGCGGTGGAAAAGGCGAACATGATGGCGTCTTCCATCTTCTTCAGGAAGGTGAGCGGGCTCAGGCCGGTAAAGGTCTTGAGCATCAGGCCGTAGGTCACCAGGGCGTGCAGCACCAGGGTGCCGGCCACCACCAGGAAGTACTCGCCCAGGTTGACGATGGCGTCCAGCCCCAGGGTGGTGAACAGCTGGGCCATCAGGCAGAACACGCCGTAGGGGGCGATGTTCATCAGCAGGGTCACCAGCTTCATGATCACTTCGCTCACGTCACCGAAGAAGGCGGCGATACGCTCGCCCGGCTTGCCCGCCAGGCTGACGGCGATGCCGAACAGCACCGCGAACACGATGATCTGCAGGGTGTTGCCCTGGGCCATGGAGTTGATGGGGTTGGTGGGGAACATGCCGATGAACACCTCACCCAGGGACGGGGCTTCCTTGGCGGCGAAGGTGCTGGCGGTGGTCAGATCCACGCCCTGGCCGGGCTGGAACAGGGTGCCCATCAGCAGCGCCAGGGAGATGGCGATGGCGGTGGTGGCCAGGTAGAAGGACAGGGTCTTGCCGCCCAGGCGGCCCAGGGTGGACAGATCCTTCAGCGAGCTGGTGCCGCACACCAGGGACACGAAGATCAGGGGTACCACCAGCATGCTCAGGCTGGCGATAAAGATCTTGCCGCCCACATGGAGCAGGCCGTTGACCAGGTAGTCGTGCACCAGGGCGACATCCGCCAGCAGGGTGCGGAAGATAAAGCCGGCCAGTATACCCAGGCCCATGCCCAGCAGGACACGGCCGGTGAGGGACAGTCTTTTCTTGTCGGTTGTCATCAGGTGGATTCTCCATATCCGATGTGGAAAAGCAAAACGGCATCGGCGTCGATGCCCGAACTGGGGCCGCCAGAGCCGGAAGATCCGGAGGCGGGCGGTCAGTACCGCGTACCAGGTATCAGCAAGGAGAATGCCAAGTTTTTAATTTCCACTTAACTTGTTGTTTTAAAAGAGTTAAATGACAAGGTGCCGACGCGGGAGCAGGGTGGGAAGGGGTATAACCAGGGTTATGGATTTGGTGGTTGTTGTATCCAACTTTTTTATTATCAAAGGGTTATTTGTTATTCCCTGGTTATAGCCTTAACCCTGGTTATAGGGGTTCGGGGAGGGACTCAGTCCTCCCCGGTGTTTTTCTTCAGCCGCTTGCTCAGGGCCGGCTGGGAGATGCCGAGCAGGCGGGCGGCCAGCGACTGGTTGCCCTGGGCCCGGCGCATGGCTTCGGCCACCAGCAGCTCGCCGGCCTGCTGCAGGGTGGGCAGGGTGTCGAGCTGGCTGAACAGGGGCTGCTCCGGCTCGTCCTGCGGCACGAGCGTGGGGTTGTCCTGGCCCAAGGCCTGGCGGAACACCTCCATCGACAGCATATGGCTGCGGTGCCGGCTCATGGCGTCGAACACCAGGGCGCGCAGCTCGCGCACGTTGCCGGGAAACTCGTAGTTGGCGAGCAGCACCGGCAGCTCCCTGGGCAGGGTCGGCACGCTCTTGCCCAGCTCCTCGGCCGCCTCGGCCAGGAAGTGGGCCAGCAGCAGGGGCAGGTCGCCCTTGCGCCGGCGCAGGGGCGGTATCTCCACCTGGTGGATGCGCAGCCGGTAGTAGAGATCCTTGCGGAAGCCGCCGTCCTGCTGCTTTCTGGCCAGATCCTGGTGGGTGGCCACCACGATGCGGGCCCGCAGCCGCTTGGGCCTGTCGCTGCCGAGGGGATAGTACTCGCCCTCCTGCAGCAGGCGCAGCAGCTTGACCTGGGAGGCCTGGCTGAGATCGCCGATCTCGTCCAGGAACAGGGTGCCGCCGGCGGCCTGCTCTATCATGCCGGCCCGGGCCCGGTCGGCACCGGTAAAGGCGCCGCGGTGGTGGCCGAACAGGGTGTCGGCGAAGACGTTGTCATCCAGCCCGGCGACGTTGACGCTGACCATGGGGCCCTGTGCATCGCCGAGGCGGTGGATGGCCCGGGCGATCAGCTCCTTGCCGACCCCGCTCTCGCCGCAGATCAGCACCGGCTGGCGGCTGACGGCGATGGCCTCCAGGTACTGGAACACGGATCTCATGGTCTTGTCCTGGGTGACGATATCGGCGAAGGCCTCGGGCTTTTCCAGGGTGTCGGTGAGGAAGCGGCGGCGCATCTCCTGGTTTTCCTGGCGCATTTCCTGGGCCTGGATGGCGCGGCGGATGCCGCCGATCAGCCGGTCTTCCTCCATGGTCTTGACGAAGTAGTCGTAGGCGCCGAGGCGGATGCAGTTGACCGCCGTTTCCAGCTGGTTCAGGCCGCTGAGGATGATGGCGCCGATGTCGGGATGCTCTTCCTTGATGCGCGCCAGCAGCTCCTCGCCGGACAGGTGCGGCATGGTCAGGTCGAGCAGCACCAGGCCGATGGGCTCCCGTGCTATGGTGGCCATCACCTCGCGGCTGTCGGTGCAGCGGTAGAGGTGGTTGATGCCCTGGCGCTCCAGGGCGATGCTCAGGCTGCGCAGAAAGGGGGCTTCGTCGTCCACCAGCAGCACCCCGAAGCCGGGATAGCGGTTATTGGTGATCACTCTGGTTTCCTTTGAGGGCGGGCAGGGTGAGGGTGGCGGTGGTGCCCTGGCCGGGGGTGGAGTCGTATTCCAGCCGGCCGCCGTGCTCCTGCACTATGCCGCTGGACACCGCCAGGCCCAGGCCGATGCCGCCCTGCTCGCGTTTGGTGGTGAAAAAGGGATCCCGCAGCCGGGACAGGTGCTCCGGGGCGATGCCCCGGCCCTGGTCGCGGACTTCCAGGCACAGCTCCCGGCTGCCGGCCAGGTAGCGGGTGCTCACCCGGATGCCCTGTTCCGGGCCGGTGAGCGCCTGGCAGGCGTTGACGATCAGGTTGATCACCACCTGCTCGATGCGCTGGCCGTTGCCGCGAAAGGGCGGCAGCCCCTCGCCGTAGCTCACCTCGAAGTGGTGGCTGGCCTTGCGGATGCTGGTGTCGACCAGGCGGATGGCGGTGGCCACCACGGCGTTGAGATCCACCGTCTCGTTGAGCTCGCCCGGGCCCTGGCGGGCGAAGTCGCGCAGGTCGTCGACGATGCGGCGGATGCGGTCGGCGCTGGTGAGCATGTCGTCCAGCATGGCCGGGATCTCGTCGCGCATGCGGCTGTAGGGCAGGCCGCCCAGGTAGAAATCGCCGTGGCTGTGGTAGTGCGCTTCCAGGATCTCCTCGGCATCCTGATAGGCCTCTTTGAGTACCGGCAGGTTGAGCAGCAGCAGGCCGCTGGGGTTGTTGATCTCGTGGGCCACCCCCGACACCAGTATGCCGAGGGAGGCCATCTTGTCGGCCTGCAGCAACTGCTGCTGCTGGCGTTCCAGCTCTCGGCTGCGGCGGTCCACTTCCCGGCGCAGGGTCCGGTTCCAGATCATGATGGCGGCCAGCCCCAGCAGCAGCAGCAGGGAAACCAGGGCGGCGGCCAGGCCGATTTTCTTCCAGGGCAGGCCCGGGCTTTCCAGCGGGCCCAGCCACTTGTCATACAGGGCCTGCTGGCGGCCGGTGTTCTTGAGAATGGCCAGCCCCTCGCTGAAGCGGGCCAGCAGCGCCTCGTTGCCCTTGGTCACCATGTAGCCGTAGCGGTGGGGCGGGAAGGGATGGCCCACCGGCGCCAGGTTGGACAGCTCCAGCTCCCGGCCGAGATAGAGGCCGGGCAGGTTGGCCACCAGGGCGAAGTCGTGCCGGCCGGAAGCCAGCAGCCGCAGGGCGTCGGAGTGGGTGTCGACCGGCACGGCCAGGGCATCGGGGGCGAGCCGGCTGAGTTGTTCGTGCATGATGCTGTCGCGCTGCACTATCACCTCCCGTCCGGCCAGATCGGCCAGGCTGACATTGGCCGCCTCGCCCTTGCGGGCGAACAGGGAGTGGTTGATCAGCGCATGGGGCGGGGAAAAGGCAAACCAGCGGGCCCGCTCCGGGGAGAAGACGGCGCCCTGCAGCACGTCCAGCTCGCCGTCGAGCAGGCGCCGGCGCATCTGCTGCCAGTGGCCGAGCTCGATCTCCACCTGCATGCCCATCACCTCGGCGATGGCCAGGGTCAGCTCGGTATTGTAGCCGTCGGGCTCCCCCTGTTCGTTGATGAACTCGTAGGGCGGGTAGTTGAGGTCGCCCCCCACCCGGATCACGCCACCCTGGGCGGCGGCCGGCCCGGCCAGGCCCAGCCAGAGCAGGGCCGCCCACAGCCGGCCAGCCGGCCAGGCCGGGTTGCGCTTGTCCGCTTGCCGTGTTCAGGAGCCCTCTCGTTCATGCCGTCCGCCCGCTGCTGCAAAGGCGACAGTATACCATCACTCGGGCGGGGCGTACCCGGGCGGCGCTCAGTCGTTGCTGGTGGCGGCAATCTTGTGGATGCTGAGATCGGCGCCGTTGAACTCCTGCTCGTCGCTGAGGCGCAGGCCCACCACCATCTTGATACCGCCGTACACCAGCAGGGCGCCGAGCACGGCCACGGCGATGCCGGCCAGGGTGCCGATCAACTGGGACACCAGGCTGACCCCGCCCAGGCCGCCGAGGGACGACTGACCGAAGATGCCGGCGGCGATGCCGCCCCAGGCGCCGCACAGGCCGTGCAGCGGCCAGACCCCGAGCACGTCATCGATCTTCCAGCGGTTCTGCTGCAGGGTGAACAGCCACACGAACAGGGCGCCGGCCACGGCGCCCACCGCCAGGGCACCGATGGGGTGCATGATGTCGGAGCCGGCGCACACCGCCACCAGCCCGGCCAGGGGACCGTTATGGATAAAGCCCGGGTCGTTCCTGCCGAGGATCAGGGCGGCGATGATGCCGCCGACCATGGCCATCAGCGAGTTGATCGCCACCAGGCCGGAAATGCCGTCCAGGGTCTGGGCCGACATCACGTTGAAGCCGAACCAGCCGATGGACAGTATCCAGGCGCCCAGGGCCAGGAAGGGGATGTTGGAGGGCGGAAAGGCCACCAGCTTGCCGCCCTTGTAGCGGCCCTGCCGCACGCCCAGCAGCAGCACCGCCACCAGGCCGATCCAGCCGCCCACCCCGTGCACCACCACCGAACCGGCGAAGTCGTGGAAGGCGGCGCCGAAGGTGGCCTCCAGCCAGGCCTGGAAGCCGAAGTTGCCGTTCCAGATCAGCCCCTCGAAGAAGGGATAGACGAAGGCCACGCTCAGCGCCGAGGCGGTGAGCAGGGGCCAGAACCGGGCGCGTTCGGCGATGCCGCCGGAGACGATGGCCGGGATGGCGGCGGCGAAGGTCATCAGGAAGAAGAACTTCACCAGCTCGTAGCCCTGGCCGGCGGACAGGGTGTCGGCGTCCTGGAAGAAGGTGACGCCGTAGGCGACCCAGTAGCCGACGAAGAAGTAGGCCACGGCGGAAAAGCCGAAGTCGGTCATGATCTTGGCCAGGGCGTTGACCTGGTTCTTGTGGCGCACCGTGCCCACTTCGAGAAAGGCGAAGCCGGCGTGCATGGCGAACACCATCACGGCCCCCATCAGGATGAAGAGGGTGTTGGCGCTCTGCGCCAGGCTGTCGATGGCGCTGCTGATATTGTCCATGGATTGATCTCCTCGGGCCCGCCGGCGGCGGGCCATCACTGCACGATGATGGTGCATTTGCCAAACAACTTGTCCAAAGTGGTGCGCGCACTGTCGTGCCGGGGCGGTCATGGACCCGGACGGATTTTTGGTCTTATTGTCAAGCTATTGATTAATAAGTTAAAAATATCCCTCTGGCACCACCTTGGTGCGCGGGCCCTGTTTTTGGGCCCAACATCGAACAGGATTTAGCAGGAAGCATGCCAAGGACGGAGCGCCAGCCGGCCGAAGGGCCGTGACAACGGGAGCGGGGTCTGGCCGGCGGGGCGGTCGTCAGCCGCCGTCCTTGCCCGGCTGGGGGATCTCTTCCACTTCCACTATCTTGGAGCGGCTCATCACCACCTTCCAGCGCTGGAGCACCGGCGGTTTCTGCCCCTGTACCTCGCGGGTGACCAGGTTGATGAGGTAGCGTTTTTCCACCGGCTGGCGGGTGACCTGATTGTCCTTGAGCTGGTAGACGTGATGGGAGCCCTTTTCCATCAGCCGGGCCAGCAGGGCCAGGTCGAGCTGCAGCACTTCCCGGGTCTGCTCGTAACCGCTCAGGAAGCGGGTCGGCAACATGCGCGAGTGGCTGCCGTAGTGCATGATCACTTCCTCGCGCTGGCTGACGTTGGCCCGGCGGGCGGCCCTGATGGCGCCGTCCAGGCGGGAGGGCGACTGGTAGTCGAACCACTCCAGCTGGCGTCCGACCAGCTGGTTGCTGTGCACGTCGAAGTACTGCCGCCGCCACTTGGGCCGGCCCTTGCGCAGCCAGCGCCACAGGGTGGCGCGCAGATCCTCCTTGAAGATCTCCCGCAGGGCGTAGAGCAGGGCCAGGGCGAAGATCACCATCAGCGAGATGCCGCCCAGGGTTTCGCGCACCTCGAAGGCGGCGAGCGACACCGAGGTCATCACCACGGCGGTGACCCCGGCCTTGAGCAGCTTCTGCTCGCCGCCGCCCAGCTCCCGGGTTTTCTCCTTGAGGGTGACCGGGTATTCGATCAGCCGGCGCAGCAGCCGCATCTTGTTGGACAGGCGCGAGGGGGAGTCGTCGGTGTGGGGGGAGTTGTACTGCTGGGCTTCTCGGTGCCGCCGCTCGGCGCCGCAGGCATCCAGCAGCCGGGGCTTGAGCAGCTTGTAGTCGTCGTTGCGGGGCAGGTGGGCCACCAGCGACAGCAGCCGCTGCTCGGTGAACCAGGACAGGTAGTTGTCGATATTGGCGTAGTACTTGAGCAGGGTCTCGTCCGCCGGCACGTTGCGCCGCAGCCGCTTGAGGATATCCTCGGCCAGGGCGATGACCTCTTCCACCTCTTCCCGGCCGGCCGCGTCCTTGCTGTTGCGCAGCTCGTGGCAGGACTGCTCCAGCCCCGCCACGTACTGGTAGGCGTAGAGGCTGAGGCTGAGCCGGTACTGCTCGGTGCCGAGCTTGCCCCGGCGGGCCAGGCGGCTGTGCACCAGGGGCAGGTGCTGGCGGTCGCTGAAGTAGGTGCGCTTGACGTGGATGGCGCTATGGTAGAACTCCTCCTCCGGCACCACATGGCTGTTGAGCCCCAGCTCGCCGGGAATGAACAGGTAGAGATCCAGCCGGTGCTCGGTGGCCTCCCGCAGGATGCGGGAAATCTTCAGGGAAAAGCCGTCTTTGCGCTCAACGGTGATCACGGGGTTACCAGAAAGGCGAGTGATGACAGTATGTTAACTTATTTTGAAGCAGCTTGCCCGGGCCGGGGCGGCCCGGGCGGGGGGCTCAGTCCAGCCGGGTGCCGCAGCCGCGGAACTGCTGGTCGTCGAGGGTGACCAGCACCCGGTAGGGGAATTCCTCGCCGCTCATGTCGTCCTGGCAGCGTTCCTGGCTGACGCTGACCTCGAGCCGGTGGTCGGCGCTGGCCGCCCGGTAGCCGGCGTCGTCCGGCAGGGCTTCGGGCGTCGGCAGCAGCAGCTCGTTGGCGCCGTAGTTGTAGTTGAAGCGGATCTGCTGGCCCGCGGTCACCTCCAGCACCCAGCCGGGCTCGTTGCCGGTGGCCCTCAGGGTCACGCCGCGCAGGCGGGCGTCTTCCCGCAGGCCCGCGGCCCTGTCTTCCACGCATTCGCCGTAGTCCTGGCCGGCCACTTCCAGCAGGGCGGTATCGCCCTTGCTCCAGACCCGGGCCTGCTCGTTCTCGAAGCGGGCGCCGCTGGCGGAGATCACCTGGGGCAGCTCCTGGTAGGGCAGCTCGAAGCTGTCCGGCAGCCAGAGGCCGAGCCGGCCATCATGATACTGGACCACGAACTCGAAGGGCTCGCCGTCTTGCGGGGTGCAGCGGTACACCAGGGTGGAGGGGCCGGCCGGCGCCGACTCTACCTGCTCCAGGCGGATCTCGATGTCGTCGCCGGGCTGGCCCTGGGTCAGCACGCCGTGGTGTTCGGTGGTGGTCCACAGCAGGGTGCCGGCGGCATCGCGGATCTCGCCGCGCACCGCGTAGCGATGGCTGGGCTCGATGGCGGCGGTATCGTATTCAAGGCTGAAGGGCAGCGGTACCTGCCGGCCTTCGGTGGCGAAGTTCTGTTCCGCCAGGGTCTCGGCGGGGGCGTCGGCCAGGCTGACGTCTTCCAGGCGCACGCTGGCCCGGGCGTCCTCCGGCAGGGCGATGCGCGGCAGATAGACGAGGTTGCCGGAGAGGGTGGCCGTGCCGGCCTGCTCGTTGGCGGCCTGCTCTTCCGAGCAGCCGGCCAGGGTAAAGGCAAACAGCAGCGCCAGGGGCGCCAGGCGTAAGGTGTGCATATGATGTTCCCGTGTTGAAAAAGGACGCTCCTGCCGTGCCTTGGCGGCGGGCGGGCTCCTTCCCTGGGCGTCGCGGATCTGCTTGACCGTTAAAATCTAGTCCCAAACCGGCCCCTTTGTCCATGGCGGCGGAGGCCGCCTTCCCCGGGAAGAGGCCGGGGGAGGATCACCACCGCCAGCTTCTGACCCGCAACGCCTACAGCCGCTGGCGCCACTCGCTCAGGTAGCGCATCCGGTACAGCCGCCAGTCGCCGTCGGCCCGGTGGCACAGGCCGTAGCGAAAGCTGGCCGGCAGGGCGGGCCAGTCGTAGCGCAGATCGCTGAACCAGACACAGCGCTCGTCCTCACGCTGCTCCACCCGGTACAGGTAGGGATAGCGGGCGAAGTCGCGAAAGGGCCGCAACGCCGGGTGCCGCCAGGCCTGCTCCACCTCCGTTTGCCAGTCCGGATCGGCGCCGCTCGGGCCATAGGGCTGCCAGCGGGCCCCGGCTCCGGTCTGGTAGCCCTGCCGCCAGCCGGGGTAGCCGAGCCAGGAGGAGACCCGGGCGGCGACGGGATCCGGCGCCAGCCGCAGGTAGAGCGACTGCTGGCGGTGGGGGTCGATCACCTGCCAATGCAGCGGCGAAAAGGGCTGGGGAATGGCCACGGCAGCGCCGCCCTGGTACAGGGCCAGTTGCTTGAGCCCGAGCAGCAGGCCCAGGTAGAGGAGCGGCGGCAGCAGGACGAGCCGTCGTCCCGGCCGCCGGTACAGCACCGCCAGGCAGAGGCCCAGCAGCAGGGTGAAGTAGGCGTCGATCACGAACAGCAGATCGGCGCTGAAGCGGGCCCGGCTCAGGGGATAGAACAGCTGGGTGCCGTAGCCGGTGAGGGCGTCGAGCAGGTCGTGGGACAGGATGCCGACAAGGAGGAGCAGGAACAACCAGCGGCCCTGGGCGCGCAGGGCCGGGTGCAGCCGCAGCAGCAGGGCCAGCAGGCCGGCCCAGAGCGGCGCCAGCAGCAGGGAATGGGTCGGCCCCTGGTGCCAGTAGGCGAGGAATTCCAGCGGCGACCAGGGGAAGAGGGCGTAGTCGATGTCGGGGAAGAGGCCGCCCAGGGCGCCCAGCCACAGCCGTTGGTTGCGGCCCAGGGGGCAGCGGCGCGGTGAGGGCAGTTGCGCCAGGGTGGCGCCGAGCAGGGCGTGGCTCAGGCCGTCCATGGCCGCTCAGCACCGGGGGCAGCGCCGGGTGGCCCGCTCCAGCAGGCCGCGCAGCAGGGTGCGGGTGGTGTTGAGGTTGTCGCTGCCGTCCACCAGGAAGCTGGCGACGGCGGTGAGGTAGATGGAGGTGAGGGTGAGCTCCCCCAGGATGCGGCCGAGGCCGGTCGGCCGCCACCGGGCGGCCTCGACAAACCACTGCACGGTGCGGCTGATCCGGGTGATGCCGTGGGCCTGCAGGTGGAAGTGGCCCGGTTCCAGCTTGTAGGCCAGCATGTCCCGCACCAGCGGCTTGTAGGGCGCCAGGTAGTCCAGCCAGGCCATGATGCGGATCAGCAGCCGCTCCGCCAGGGCTTCGTCCTCGTCCGGGGGCAGGCCCAGCATGGCGGCGTCGGCCCGGTCGAACAGGGCCTCGGCCATGTCGTCCTTGGAGCGGAAATGGCGGGCGATCTCGGCCAGGCTCAGTTCCCTGGCCTCGGCCAGCTCCTGCAGGCTGAAGGCTTCCCAGGAGCTGTGCAGGGCGAGGTGGAGGGCGGCGTCGAGAATGGCGTCGTGCTCGGCGGAAAAGGTCGACATGGGCGTGTCCGCGTTCGGGTGGCAACTGCCTACAGTATAGCCGCCCGGCACGCCCTCTTTCGGAGGGCCAGGTCCTCAGGGCAGGACGGCCTGCGGAGCCAGGCTCAGCTCCCGCACCTCGGCGGTGGCCAGGGGCTTGAGCTCCCGGTGGCGGCCGAGGGGCAGCCCCAGGGCCAGGGCCAGCAGGATTTGCAGGGTATCGCCGTGGCTCACCAGCAGCAGGGTCTGGTCCCGGTGCCGTTGCTCCAGCTGTTCGATCAGCCGCCAGCCGCGTTCGGCCACCTGGTTCAGGCTTTCGACCCCGGCGTAATGGTGATCCGGGCTCAGCTCGTCCTGCTGCCATATGTCCGGGTAGCGCAGGTCCGGGCCGCCGTCCAGCTCGCCGAAGAAGCGCTCGCGCAGGGCGATGTCCTCGTTCAGGGGGCAGAGGAAGCGGGCGGCGGCCAGCTCGGCGGTTTCCCGGGCCCGCCGGAACGGCGAGCTGACGATGCGATCCGGCCGGGGACAGGGCCAGTTCGCCAGGGTGCAGGCCACCTGTTGCCGACCCTGGGGGGAGAGGCCGTAGCCGGCCTCGCCCTGCCTGGGATGGCTGATGATGAGGTGGGCCTGGTTGGCCAGGCTGTGGCCATGGCGCAGCACCAGATAACGATTGTTCAGGGTCATTACAGCAACCTCTTGCGCACCTGCACCACCAGCCACTCGGCCAGCAGCACCACCACCAGTATGCTCATCAGTACCGTTGCCACCCGTTCCCACATGAACAGGTTCATGGCGTCGCTCAGCACCACCCCTATGCCGCCGGCGCCCACCAGCCCCAGCACCGCCGACTCGCGCACGTTAATGTCCCAGCGGAACAGCACTATGCTGAAGAAGGCCGGCATCACCTGGGGCCAGTACCCCTTGATCAGCACGCTGGCGGTGGAGGCGCCGGTGGCGCGCAGCGCCTCGATGGAGCCCATGTTGATCTCCTCGATGGCCTCGGCCAGCAGCTTGCCGACGAAGCCCACCGAGCGCAGCGCCACCGCCAGCACCCCGGCGATCACCCCGGGGCCGAACACCGCCACGAACAGCAGGGCCCACACCAGGGAGTTGACCGAGCGGGAAGAGACCAGGAAGAAGCGGGCCAGCCAGTTCAGCCAGGGCGAGGCCACCACGTTGCCGGCGTTGAGCAGCGCCAGGGGCACCGCCAGCAGCAGGCACAGCAGGGTGCCCAGGGTGGCGATGTGCAGGGTTTCCATCAGGGCGCCGTGGATGGTGGTCGGGTAGGAGGCCCATTCCAGCGGCCACATGCGGGCGAACATGTCCGCCATTTGCTGGGGGGCGTCGAACAGGAACTCGGGGATCACCTCCACGGTGCGCACCGAGATCACGAAGGCGGCGACGATCACCAGGTAGACCAGGTAGCGGCTCAGGCGTTGCAGCGGGGTGAAGCGCTGCCATTGGCGTTGGGGCTGGGACATGGGCGCTTGCTCCATCGACTGGGTGTGACTGCTCATTGGAAAACTCTCCGTACCGCGTTGGACAGGGCCTCGCCCACCAGGATCAGGGCGATGATGGTGATCAGAATGGCGGTGACGAAGTCGTAGTCGAAACGCTGGAAGGCGGCGAACAGGGTGCCGCCCAGGCCGCCGGCGCCGACCAGGCCGACCATGGTGGAGTTGCGCAGGTTGGAGTCGAGCTGGTAGGTGGAAAAGCCGATAAAGCGGGAGAACACCTGGGGCAGCACCGCGAACAGGATGACGCTGACAAAGCCGGCGCCGGTGGCGCGGATGGCCTCCACCTGCTTGAGCGAGATCTCCTCGATGGCCTCGGCAAACAGCTTGGCGATAAAGCCCACCGAGGCCACCACCAGGGTGAGGATGCCGGCCAGGGCACCGAAGCCCACCGCCTTGACGAAGAGGATGGCGATGATCACCGGGTGGAAGGTGCGGCACACGGCGATCAGTACCCGCGCCGGCGAGGTCACCAGGGTGGGCATCAGGTTGCGGGCGGCGAGCAGGCCCACGAACAGGGAAATGAAAATGCCGGCCACACTGGCGATCACCGCGATCTGCAGGCTTTCGATCAGGTCGTGCAGCAGGATCTCCCAGCGATCGAAGTTGGGCGGGAACATGCGATCCAGCAGGCGGGCGCCGTGGCCCAGGCCGTCGACGAAGCGGGCCCAGTTGAGATCCATGGCGCCGAAGCCGTACACCACATAGGCGGCCAGGGCCAGCCAGCCCAGGCGGGCCGCCGGGCTCTGGCGGAAGGGGTTGGAGCGGGTTACACCAGCCATGATTCACCTCCGTAGATCTGCTTGAGGTGGGCGTCGGTGATGCCGGCGGGATCGCCGTCGTATACCACCTGGCCGCCGCTCATGCCGATCATGCGCCGGGCGAAGCGCTGGGCCAGCTTGACGTCGTGGATATTGACCAGGGTGGGGATGCCCTGGCTGGCGGCCAGGGTGTCCATCAGCTCCATGATCTCCACCGCCGTCTTGGGATCGAGCGACGAGGTGGGCTCGTCCGCCAGCAGGATATAGGGCTGCTGCATCAGGGCGCGGGCGATGCCCACCCGCTGGCGCTGGCCGCCGGACAGGCTGTCGGCCCGCTGCATGGCGAAGTCGGCCAGGCCCACTTTGTCCAGCAGCTCGAAGGCCCGATCCAGATCCTCCCGGGCGAAGTTGCGTCGCCAGGCCTGCCAGGCGCTCATGTAGCCGAGCCGGCCGGTGAGCACGTTTTCCAGCACCGTCAGCCGCTCCACCAGGTTGTATTCCTGGAACACCATGCCGATATGGCGGCGCAGCCGGCGCAGTTCCTTGCCCCTGGCCGCCGCCAGATCCGCCTGCTGGAACAGGATTTGACCCTGGCTGGGGGTGATCAGCCGGTTGATGCAGCGCAGCAGGGTGCTCTTGCCGGTGCCGGAAGGGCCTATGATGGCGATGATGCCGGGTTCGGTGATGTCGATGTCGATCTGGCGCAGTATCGGCTTGCCCGGGGTGTAGGCGTGGCTGAGCTGCTTGATCTGCAGATAGGAGCTGGTCATCTCGTTCTTCCTTGCGGTTAATCGGAAAAAGGGGGCGCCTCTGTACGAAAAGGCGTCCGGTCACAGGCTGTCATTCCTGAGGTCGTTTACGATCTCCACGGGGCTTGTCGGTTGTGGCCAGAGGAAAGGCAACAGGGCTACCTCCACCGACACGCTGCAAGCACATCCCTGTGACGCTCGGCACATGCCGTCCCTGGCATGTGACGGTCGGCGGAGGCAATCCCTGTCGCCTCTTTCAACCCCGACGTCGTCTGTTGATGTAGCCAGCAGGCGACACTAGAGTTCCAAGCAGCACCCTTTGGCCGAATGCTGCAGAGCGTAAACAGGCCCCGGGTCTTTACTGCTGGGCCTGTTGCGCCAGGGCTTCGGCCCGTTGCTTGGCGGCCTCGGCGGCTTCCTTCTCCGCCAGTTGCTGCAGGCCGTTCTTGGTGTAGGCGGTGCCGGTGGCGTGGGCGATGTCGCGGATGATCTGCCAGTCTTCCTTGTAGGTGATGGGGTAGAAGCGATCGGCACCGCCGAAGGTCTCCTGCATTTCTGCCGGGAAGCGATAGCTGTCGAAGGCGTCCTTGATCCTGGCCACCAGATCCGGGTGCAGGTCGTGGGCATAGCCGAAGGCGGAGGTGGGGAAACGGGCGCTGGTGTAGATGGTGCGGAAGTCCTCGCCCTTGACCCGGCCGGCCTCGACCATGCGGTCGTAGACATCGGAGGCCACGGGAGCGGCGTCGTAGTCGCCGGACAGCACGCCCATCACCGACTGGTCGTGCTTGCCGGAATAGACCACCTTGTAGTCTTCGTCCGGGGTCAGGCCGATCAGCGGAAACAGGGCGCGGGGCGCCAGGTTGCCGGAGTTGGAGGACACGGCGGTGTGGGCCACCGTCTTGCCCTTCACGTCTTCCATGGTCTGGATGTCGCTGTCGGCGCGCACCAGCATGATCAGGTTATAGCCCTGGAAGGCCTCTTCGGTGCCCTTGACGGCGATGGGCACATAGCCGGCCAGGTTGACCGCGTAGCCGGTGGGGCCGGTGGAGAAGCCGGCGATATGCAGCCGGCCGGAGCGCATGGCCTCGACCTGGGCCGAGTTGGAGTGTACCGAGTAGTAGATCACCTTCTTGCCGGTTTTTTCCGCCAGATAGTTCTGGAAGTCGGCGAAGGCGTCGCGGTAGACGGCGGGATCTTCCACCGGGGTATAGGTGAACACCAGGGTGCCCGGATCCTTCCACTGCTTGGGATCGGCGGGGGTGTCGGCCACCATGTCGCCGTTGCTGTCGCAGTACATGTCGTCGAGCACGCCGCGGGGGCAGTCCTGGGCCTGGGCGGCGACGCCGAAGCCGAGCAGGGCGGAGGCCAGCAGGCCGGTGATCAGGTTTTTGGTCATGGTTTTCGTCCTTATCTTGTCGATTATTCCGTATGGGCGGTGCCCGGTGTTGCCCTTTCCCTATGGCAATATGGGTGCCAATATTTTTAATCTTTTATTTTCAATGCGTTAACTTTTTTCGTCTGGTTTGATAACCGGCTTTGGGACAGTCCTGTCCCGCCGGTTTTGTTAAAAAGGGACAGGGTTGTCCCTTGTGGACTGCCCGCTTATCCCTGCGACTCTCGTCGGTGGCAAACGACGTTTGCAGATTGGCACCTGACTGGTGGAGCGCAGGCGGCCCGCCTGCTTTCCCGCGCAGCGGGAACCCCCGGGCTGGCCCGCCACACCACAGGTTCAAAGAGGCTCGAGGCAGAACAGGCATTGCGGGCTGGGCTGTGCCTTCGCCCACCTCGGCGCCATCTTCATGCGGGCGGGCCGCCCGCGCCCCAAGAATCATCCCTGCCTGATTTTTAAACTACATGGCGCTCTGGGTTGGTGTCTTACTCCGCCTGCCGTTCCAAAAAGGCGACGGCCCTGTCGGGGAAGTCGGTAAAGACCCCGTCCACCCTGGCCTGGTTGTAGAAGACGTCGAGCAACTGCTCGAAGTTTTCGGCGTAGGCGGGCAGCCGGCCTTCGTCCAGGCGCAGGGTGTAGGGGTGCACCTCCAGGCCGGCGGCCTGGGCCCGGGCCGCCAGGCCGGTCAGCTCGATGTTGCCGGGGGTGGAGCCGTCGGCCACCACCATCGGCATCCAGGGGCCGACGCCGTCCGCGTGCCGGGCCAGGGTGGCCATGGCGTCGGGCTCGAACATCCAGTCGTAGTCATAGGGGATCCACTGGCCCTGGGCATCCTGCTCGAAGGTTTCGCCCCAGTCGGTATGGGCCAGCAGCATCACCAGCTTGATGTCCATGCCGTATTCCGGCAGCAACTGCTCCTTGATGCGCTTGAGCTCGTTGTAGTCGAAGGTCTGCAGGTAGACCTTGCTGTCCCGCCCGGTGTAGCCGTAGCGCTTGAGCACCTCCAGGGTGGCGCGGGCAATGTCCTTGCCGTGCTGGTGGTGCAGCCAGGGCGCCTTGATCTCCGGGTAGATGCCGATGTCGTAGCCCAGGCTCTTGTTCAGGCCCTGGATCAGCTCGATTTCCTCCTCGAAGGTGGGAATGCGAAAGCTGGACTGCCACAGGGGGAAACGCCCGGGATAGACGGCGCTCTGTTTGCCGGCTTCGTCCTGGTTGAACACTTCGGTGGCCCGCAACTGGCGGATCTCGTCCAGGGTGAAGTCGATGGCGTAGTAGCGGCCGTCTTCCCGGGCGCGGCCGGGGAAGCGTTCGGCCACGTCGCTGACCCGGTCCAGGTAGTGATCGTGCAGTACCACCAGGCGATCATCCTTGGTCATCACCAGGTCCTGCTCCAGGTAATGGGGCTTCATGGCGTAGGCCAGGGCCTTGGCCGCCAGGGTGTGTTCCGGCAGGTAGCCGGAGGCACCCCGGTGGGCCACGACTATCTGTTCGGCCTGCAGCCAGGGGGAGCACAGCAGGGTGGTGGCCAGCAGGCCGCTCAGCAGGGGTTTGGTCATGATGTCAGTCCTTCATCGTTGAAAAGTCCATAGGGTGAATGCCCGTTTGGGCCAACTCCCTATGGCAAAATCGATGCCACGATTTTTTCTTTTTATATTTCATGTTGTTATGAAATCGTGATGACAGGCGAAGAGGACTTTGGGACAGGGTTGTCCCAAAGCCCGGGGGGCTCAGCCGCGGTAGTCCCATTTGTCCAGCTGGTACTTCTTCATTTTGCGGTAGAGGGTCTTGCGGGTCAGGTTGAGGTGCTCGGCGGCCTTGTTGATCTGGCCCTGGTGGCGGCGCAGGCTGTCCATGATAAGCCTCCGTTCGTAGCCTTCGAGCTGCTGTTCGAAGTCGGCGTCGCCGTCGCCGTCGGCGGTCGGTTCGGGCTGGTCCAGGTTCAGCCCTTCGCCGGCCACCCCCAGCACGAAGCGCTCGGCCACGTTGCGCAGCTCGCGCACGTTGCCGGGCCAATCGTGTTGCTCCAGGCGGGCGAGCTGGCTGGGCCTGAGGCCGGGCAGGGGGCGCTGGTATTTGTCCGCCGCCTGCCGGGCGTGGAAGCGGAACAGCTCGGCCAGATCCTCCTTGCGTTCGCGCAGCGGCGGCAGGTGCAGGCAGGCCACGTTGAGCCGGTAGTAGAGGTCGGCGCGAAAGCGGCCCTGCTCGCTGAGTTCGGCCAGATCCGCCTTGCTGGCGGCGATCACCGTGATCCGCACCGGTATGGGGTCGGTGCCGCCGACCCGCTCTATGGTCCGTTCCTGCAGCACCCGCAGCAGGCGGATCTGCGCCGCCAGGGGCATGCTCTCGATCTCGTCCAGGAACAGGGTGCCGCCGTGGGCCACCTCAATTTTGCCGATGTGGCGGCGCTGGGCGCCGGTGAAGGCGCCGGCCTCATGGCCGAACAGCTCGCTCTCCAGCAGGTGTTCGGGCATGGCGCCGCAGTTGATGGCCACGAAGCGCTTGTCCCGCCGCGGGCCGGCGTCGTGCAGGGCACGGGCCGACACGTCCTTGCCGGTACCGGTCTCGCCGTAGATCAGGGTGTCCACCTGGGCGGCGGCCAGCACCCGGAGCTGCTCCCGCAGCCGCTGCATGGGGGCCGACTGGCCGAGCAGGGTGCGGGCCAGGGGATCCTCGCCTTCGGGCTGCGACTGCGGCTGCAGGCTCAGGCGGCGCTGTGCCATGGCGCTGTGCAACCGTTCCAGCAGCGCCTCGGGCTGCAGGGGTTTTTCCAGGAAGTCGTAGGCGCCCTCCTTCATCGCCTGGATCGCCATGGGAATGTCGCCGTGGCCGCTCATCAGGATCACCGGCAGTTCCCTGTCCCTGGCCTGCACCCGTTGCAGCAGCTCGAGGCCGTCCAGCCCCGGCATGCGCACGTCGGTGAGCAGCACCGCCTCGCGCCCCGGGCTCAGCTCGGCCAGGGCCCGGCGGGGATCGGCGAAGGCCCGCACCCGGAAGCCCTCGAGTTCCAGCATTTCGGTCAGGCTGTCCCTGACCATGGCTTCGTCGTCGATCAGCAGTATTTCCATGTTATGCCCTGTTGAAACGCAGGTTGAAGGTGGTGCCCCGGCCGGGGGTGGAGCTCAGGCGGATCTGGCCGCCCAGGTCCTGCATGATGTTGTAGCTGATGGCCAGGCCCAGCCCCAGGCCCTTGCCCGGGGCCTTGGTGGTGTAGTAGGGGTCGAAGATCTGCTCCAGCCGTTCGGGAGGAATGCCGCAGCCGTTGTCCTCCAGGCAGAGCTGCACCTGATCCCGGTACTGCCGCCAGTGGATGCGCACCTCGGGAGACGGCCGCTCCTCCAGCGCGTCGAGGGCGTTGCCGAGCAGGTTGACCAGCACCTGCTCCAGGCGGATGGCCTCGGCCTGCACCAGGGTGTCGGCATCCCCCGCGATGCTCAGGGTCACCCCGCGCCATCTGGGCTGCAGCAGTTCGACCGCCGCTTCCACCACCGCCCCCAGGGCCACCGGCGACAGCCGGCTGTCGGCCTTGCGGGCGAAGCTGCGCAGGTGGCGGGTAATGGTGCCGGCCTTGTCCAGCAACTGGCGCAGCTTGCCGAGGCCCTGCTCGGCCTTGTCCGCTTCATTGCGGGCCAGGTAGCGGCCCACCGAATGCAACTGGGTGCTCATGGCGTTGAGCGGCTGGTTGATCTCGTGGGTGATGGCCACGCTGAGCTGGCCCAGGGCGGCGAGCTTGCCGGCCTGGATCAGCTCTTCCTGGGTCAGGCGCAGCTGGCGCTCGGCATGGAGCCGGTCCTCGATTTCCCGGGCCAGGCGGTGGCGGGCCCGCTCCGCCCGCAGGGCGGTCTGCTGGAAGTGGCGCAGATCCCTGGCCATGTCGGCCACTTCATCCCGGCCCCGGATGCTGACGGGCGTGTCCAGCCGGCCGCTGGCAATGGCCCTCATGTCGCGCTGCAACCGGACGATGCGCGCCAGCACGTTGCGGCTGACATAGAGCCAGGAGATGCCGGCCACCAGCAGCAGGCTGAGCAGGGACAGCAGCAGGGTGGCATGGCTGGTGCGGGCCAGGGTATGGGCCGACTGGGCGATGTCGGCATCGACCTGATGGTTGGCGGCCTCGCTGTAGTGGGCTATCTGGGTGGCGAGCTGGCGCACGTGGCGCTGGCTGTTGGCCACCAGGAACTGCTCCTGGTAGCGCAGATCCAGCTCTTCGTTTTTCAGCCGGAACAGCGGTCCATCCCGGGACACCAGGGTCAGCAGCAGGGCCAGGGACCGGCGTTCGTCGTCGGGCAGAGCCCGATCCAGGCCGTCGAGTTCGCCGGCCATCTGCTCCAGCCGCAGGAAGGTATAGTCCAGCTCGTTGAAGCTGGTGTCGTTGGCGACCTTTTCCGCCAGGGCGGCGAGATAGTTGATGATCTGTAGCATGGTGGCCCGCTCCGGCGAGGGCGAGGCCGCCTGGCGGGCGAGCAGGCTGTCGTTGAGCCGGCGATAGAGCGGATGGATCAGCTGGCGTTGTTGCTGGCTTTCCCAAGCGAGCTGTTCACGGCGGACGACCGTGGTGTCGAGCAGTTCGACGCTGTTGCGGATCTGATCGGTGATCTCGATAAAGTAGCGGTTGTAGTCCGGCAGGTGGCGCATCCAGTCCTCCATGCCGTTCAGCGCCTGATCCAGCCCCTGGCGGGCCCGCTCCCGTTCGGCGCGGGACTCGGCGCTGACCAGTTGCGGCACCATGGCCACCACCTGCCGGCTCTGATCGTTGAGGCGGGAGGCGGCATAGAGCACCCCTATGCTGGTTTCCCGCAGCTGTTGCAGCCGGGTCTCCAGCTCACCGCTGCTGCGCCAGGAGAGCCCCGCCGCCAGCAGGGTGATGGCCGCCAGCAGCAGAAACGCCAGCAGCAGTCGTCCGCCGATGCCAAGCCTGAATGAGTGCACAGCCCACCTTTCCCTGGAAAAATGATTGTTCGATGTTGAATGATTGTTATAGCGTCTGGGCGATGGTCGGACCAATAGCGGGGAGGGCAAAGCGGGAGCTTGCTCACGTCACCATAAAAAACCCCGCCTTGCGGCGGGGCGGAAAAGGCTAACGGAGCCTGAAAAGGATTATTGCTGGGTGCTGCTCAGGGTCTTGCCCTGCTCGGTCCAGAACTTCTTGGCGCCCTCGTGCAGCGGGGTCACGATGCCCAGGATACCGTCTTCCACCGTCATGGCCTCGGCGGCCTGGGTCACGGAGTGCATGAACTTGAGGCCATCTTCGGAGTAGATCTCCTTCAGGCTGTCGTACACCTTGTCTTCGGACAGGTGACGGCCGGCCACCCAGAGGGCGGAGTCCTGGATGGTGACCACGTCGTAGTCCACGCCCGGGTAGGTACCGGCGGGAATGGTCACGGTGGCGTAGTAGGGGTGATCGTTGAACAGGGTGCCCTTCTCGGCGGCCTCGTTCACCTGCAGCAGCCGTACCTTGTTGCTGGAGGCGGCCTGGATCACCGAGGCGTTGGGGAAGCCGGCGAATACCCAGAGGGCGTCGATCTGGCGATCCCCCAGGGCGGAGGCGCCCTGGTTGTAACCGATGTACTGGGGCGTGATCTTGTCCCACAGGCCCACGCCCTCGAAGAAGCGCTGGGCGGAGGCGGCGGCGCCGGAGCCGGCCGGGCCTACGGCCACGTTCTTGCCGGCCAGTTGGGCCACGTCGGTGATGCCGGAGCCGTCCAGCACGATCAGGTGGGCCGGGGCGCCGTACAGGTAGGAGATGGCCTGGGCGTTGCGGTACTGGCGGGTGTCGTTGGTCAGCTTGCCCTGCAGGCCCAGGTACATGTCGCCGGAATAGACGATGCCGAAGTCGGCGTCACGGGAGTTGACCCGACGCAGGTTTTCCACCGAACCGGCGGACGCCATGTTGGACACCTCCACCCCTTCCATGGTGCGCGACAGCCGGGTGGCGATGCCGTTGGAAAAGTACTGGAAGGTGCCGCCGTCGGGGCCGCCGGAGAACGCCAGGCGTTCGGTCTGGGCCTGGGCGGTGGCGCTCAGGCCGAAGGCCGCCACGGCGGCGATGGTCAGGGAGGCCAGCGCCTTGGAGGGTTTGAACAGTTGCTTCAACATCATGGTTGTTTCCTCTTTGTTATGGTTTCTCGGGGTCTTCCTTCGAGAAGGGGGGCGGGCCTCTCAGCCGCGCTCGGGTACGGTTAATACAGGGATCATGGACTTGCGGATCAGCCGCTCGGTGGTGGAACCGACCAGCAGCTGCTCCACCCCGCTGCGGCCATGGGTGCCCATCACGATAAGGTCGGCACCGAGGGCCGAAGCCTGGACCAGGATCTCCTCGGCGGCCGGGCCCATCACCACGTCCGTGGTCAGTTCGCCCTCGAAATCGCCGAAGAAGCGCTGGGCAAAGTCATGCATGTCGGCCACCGCCTGGGTCTTGACCTCCCGGGCAAACTCCTCCATCAGGCCGACGGGAATGCCGCGCCAGTGCCGGTCGTGCAGCTCGGTGATCACGTGCAGCAGGTGCAGGCGGGCACCGTGCAGTCCGGTCAGTTGCCTGGCCAGCTCGGCGGCGTGGGCCGAGCCTGCGGAGAAGTCGGTGGCATATACGATCAGGTTAATCTGGGCCATGCTGGTCTCCTCAACTGGCATTGGAGTGGTTGATCTTGACCGCCGGGGCGGTGCTGCCTTCCCGCTGCAGCCACCACACCAGGGCGATAACGGCCAGGCCGACGGCGTCGGACCACAGGGTGGGCCAGTACAGCAGCAGGGTGCCCACGCCCAGCAGCAGCCATTCATGCAGCCTGGTCCTGCGGCGCAGGTAGCCCATGGAGAAGGCGCCGAAGGCGATGGTGCCCAGGGTGGCGGAGACGAAGGCCACGATGATCTCCATGATGGTGCCGTCGAGCAGTATGGCCGGCACGTAGGCGAACAGCAGCGGCATCACGTACAGCATCTTGGCGAACTTGAACGAGGTCCAGCCGGTCTTCCAGGGATCCGAACCGGCGATGGCGGCGCCCGCGTAGGCGGCCACGCATACCGGCGGGGTGATGTTGGAGTCCTGGGACAGCCAGTAGACGATCATGTGGGCGGCGATGGCGGCCACGCCGAACTCGCCCAGGGCGGGAACCGCCAGCACGGCCACGATCAGGTAGGCGGCGGTCACCGGCACGCCCATGCCCAGCACCAGGGAGGCGATGGCCACCAGCACCAGGGCCAGGAACAGGCTGTCGCCGGCCATGGAGATGATGAGGTCGGAGAACTTGAGGCCCATGCCGGTGAGCGAGATGGTGCCGACGATGACGCCGATCACGCCGATGGTGGCGCCCACAATCAGGGTGTTGCGCGCGCCCACCTGGATGGCTTCCCAGATCTCCCTCGGCCCCATGCGGGTTTCCTTGTTGACCCAGCTTACCGCGATGCAGGACAGGGTGGCCCAGAAGGCGGAGTTGCCGGCGGAGCGGCCGCTCAGCAGCAGCACCGTGATGATCACCAGGGGCAGGGCGTAGTACCAGCCGGCCTTGAACACCGTTTTCCAGTGCGGGATCTCCTCGCCCTGGATGCCCACCAGGCCGTGTTTCTTGGCCTCGAAGTGCACCATGCAGTACACCGCCAGGAAGTAGAGGATGGCGGGCCCGATGGACAGGATCATGATGGTGGAGTAGGGGGTGCCGGTGAGTTCGGCCATCAGGAAGCCGCCCGCGCCCATGATGGGGGGCAGGAACATGCCGCCGATGGAGGCGGCGGGCTCGATGGCGCCGGCCACGTGGGGCTTGAAGCCGGCCCGCTTCATCATGGGGATGGTGAAGGCGCCGGAGGACACGGTGTTGGCGATGGCGGAGCCGGACACCGAGCCGAACAGGGCGGAGGAGATCACCGCCACCTTGGCCGGGCCGCCGGTGGAGCGGCCGGCCAGGGCCAGGGGCAGGTCGATAAAGAACTTGCCGGCGCCGGACTTCTGCAGGAAGGAGCCGAAGAAGATGAACAGGATCACGTAGGTGGCCAGTACGCTGGCCATGACCCCGAACACCCCGTTGGTGGTGAGGAACAGGGCGGTGGCCAGGCGCTCGAAGCGGAAGCCCCGGTGGGCGAACAGCTCCGGCAGGTAGGGCCCGAACAGGGCGAAGGCGATCATGCCCACCCCGATCAGGGTGATGGACCAGCCCAGCACCCGACGGCAGATCTCGAGCGACAGCAGCAGGCCGACGATGCTGATCAGCATGTCCACCTCGTTCTCGGCGCCGGCCCGGTAGTTGAGCGCCTCGAACTGGCTGATCCAGTAGATGACGGTGCCGGCCACCATCAGCGCCAGTATCACATCGCTGGCGGTGGGGCTGTTGTGGTTACGCTTGTTCAGCCACTGATCCAGCGGCAGCAGCACGGCGGCGAAGGGCAGCACCAGCCACAGGCTGTAGTGCAGCTTGTCCAGATCCTGGGAGATGGCCATGGCGAGGCCGTCGTACTCCCAGGTTTCCCGGAACAGGGTGATCTGCTGGTAGAAGGCGGTGGGCGAGTCGTAGATAAAGAAGCAACTGACCAGCACCGACAGCAGCGCCGCGCTGATCAGCGACAGGCCACCGTGGGCGGTGCGGCTGCCGGCGGGGTAGAGCAGGAACACCAGGACGAAGGTGATCAACACATACACGCCCAGGTGGTACTGGGTGCTGAGGGCGGCCACCCCGGCACCGTAGAAATAGATGGCGACCATGGCCGCGGCCAGGCCGGCCACCAGCCAGGCCCAGGGCCCGGTCAGCTTGCGCTCGGTCTTGGCGTCTTTTTCCATCAGCTCCTTGAGCTTCTTGCGCTCTTCGGGGCTGAGGCTGTCGAGCTGTTGTTCGGCGTTTGACATCGTTTACCTCTGTTTTTGCTCCGGCCCTGGCGGACCGGTCGGCTTTCCCTGCCACTGTTCACCTTCTGTAACCGGAAGGTGATCAGGCTGGCGTTGCTGTTAACATGTGGTTTGCAAAAAAGAGACCAACTTTATGTAATTGCCCCGGAATGGTGCTGTGGCGTTACATTTTCACTACAAGAGAGGAGGGAGTGATTAACTTTTGTTCTTTTTTAGAATGAAAATGGGTGGGAATCCGCCATTTATCAAATGGCAGTGGATGGTTTTCCCCCCATGGGGTCGCTCCGGGCAAACTCAGGCCTGGAAAATATTGCCCGGCTCACCAGCAGCGAAAGCCATCAGGTCGAAACATCACGCCTTGGCGTACAGGGAGAGGGCAGGCGCAAGCCGGCCTGGGATTGTTTCGGGGGGATATATCCTGGCGGCTGGCATTGTTGTTCCCGCCGGAAGAAAGGGGGGACATCCATGGGTGGAAATCCACCCATGGGGTCGGTATCAGCCGAGGCGGTGCTCGATCAGGCAGGGATGACAGAGGTTATGGTGCACCGGGCAGCGCCGGCAGACCAGCTCGAGGAAAGCAAGCTTTTGCTCGTCGTCCAGGTCGGCGTCGATGTCGGCCCGGATGTCGATGCGCTTGAAGCCCACCGGATCCTCGCTGGGCTTGCCGGCCAGGGCCGCCGGGTTGAGCACCCCTTCCACCGCTACCTTGATGCCCCTGAAGGCGATGCCCTGCTCCCGGGCCACCATCTTGGCGATGGTGGACACGCAGCCGGCCAGGGAAAACAGGAAGGTATCGAGGGGGTTGGGGCCGGTGTCGCCGGCGGTGGCCTGGTCTATCACCATCTGGTGGTTGCCCACCTGGGCGCTGACCCTCCAGCCGGCGGTCATTTCGGTTTGTACCCGGTAGATTTTGTCCGTCATGGTCACCTCTTTTTATTTTAGTGATTGCTTATATTTAACGGTTCCATGGGTAAAAGCAAGGCCGATCAGCCCAGCTCGGCCTTGTAGTCGTTCTTGTCCAGACCGTGCTTCTTCATCTTGTCGTACAGGGTCTTGCGCGGCAGCTGCAGGCTCTCCAGGGTGTCCTTGATGGAGCCACCATGGCGGGCCAGTTCGGCCTGGATCAGGGTTTTTTCGAAATGGTCGACCCGGGCCGCCAGCCCCAGGGCGGTGGGCTCCTGGTCGAGGATGGGCCTGTCGTCGAAGTCGAAGGTGCAGGCCTCGCCCAGCAGCACGTAGCGCTCCGCCAGGTTACGCAGCTCGCGTACGTTGCCCGGCCAGTCGTGGCTCATCAGGCGGTGGATCCGCTCCGCCGACAGGGGCGGTATCTCCCGTTCGTACAGGGCGGAGGCGAGCAGGGCGAAGTGCTGGAACAGCATGGGGATGTCCTGGGCCCGGGCGCGCAGGGGCGGGATGTCGATGCGCACCACATTCAGCCGGTAATAAAGATCCTCCCGGAATTCCCCGGCCTCCGCCTGGGCCTTGAGATCCGCCTTGGTGGCGGCGATGATGCGCAGATCCAAGGGGATCAGCTTGTTGGAGCCGAGCCGCTCTATGGCCCGTTCTTCCAGTACCCGCAGCAGCTTGACCTGCAGGCTCATGGGCATGCTTTCGATCTCGTCGAGGAAGAGGGTGCCGCCATGGGCGTGCTCGAACTTGCCGATACGCCTTTCCTTGGCGTCGGTAAAGGCGCCCTTCTCATGGCCGAACAGCTCGGACTCGATCAGGGTCTCGGGCATGCCGCCGCAGTTGATGGCCACAAAGTTGCGCTCCCGGCGCGGGCTGTGTTCATGGATATAGCGGGCCAGCAAATCCTTGCCGGTGCCGGTTTCGCCCATCAGCAGCACGTCGGCCGGGGTTTCCGCCACCGCCTGCACCAGCCGGCGCAGTTGCTGGACCGCGGGAGTGTTGCCGATGATGCGCGGGCCGGGCGCGCTCTGGGCCTGCAGCTCCTGGCGCAGCTGGCGGTTCTCCAGGGTCAGGGCGCGCTTTTCCAGGGCCCGGTGCACCACGTCCAGCAGCAGGTCGGCGGAGAAGGGCTTTTCGATAAAGTCGTAGGCGCCGTTGCGGATGGCGCCCACCGCCATGGAGATGTCGCCGAAGCCGGTGATCAGGATCACCGGAATGTCCGCATCCACCGCCTTGACCTGCTGCAGCAGCTCGAGCCCGGTCATGCCCGGCATGTTGATGTCGGTGACCAGCACCCCGGTAAAATCCTGGTCGATCAGGGCCAGCGCCCGTTCGGCACTGGCCAGGGGGACGACCTGGTAGTCTTCCAGCTCCAGGGTCTGGCCGGCGGACAGCCGGACATGGGGATCGTCGTCCACCAGGATGACGGTGTGATCGCTGTTCATCGGGGCTCCTGTTCGTGCGCTCGGGTCCGTTTCAGGGTCAGGGTGAAGAGGGCGCCGCCACCGGGGTGGTTGCGCGCCTCCAGCCGGCCGTCCAGGCTCTGGACGATGCGGTGGGAGATGGACAGCCCCAGCCCCAGGCCGGCGGACTTGGTGGTATAGAAAGGCTCGAAGATGTGCTCCAGGGCGTGCTCCGCCAGGCCGGGGCCATGATCCCGCAGGGTCAGCTGCACCTCCTCGTCGGTGGTGCAGAGGCCCACCTCGATGCGGGGTTCCGCCTGCCCGGCCATGGCCTGCAGGGCGTTGCTGATCAGGTTCACCAGCACCTGCTCCAGCCGGCCGATGTCGCCGCGCACCCAGACTTCGCCGAGATCGTCGGGCCAGTCGATGCGGGCGCCCTGCTGCTCCAGCTGGCTACCCATGATCACCATGACCCCCTGGCGCAGGTGCTGCAGGTTGACGCTCTGCCCGAGATCGCCGTTCTGGCGGGCGAATTCCCGCAGCGGCTGCAGTATGGTGGCCATACGCCCGGCCAGGCCGGCGATTTCCTCCAGGTTGGTGGCCACCGACCCGGCCTTGCCCCGCTCCAGCAGCTTGCGGCCGTTGTCCGCATAGTGGCGGATGGCGGTGAGCGGCTGGCTCAGCTCGTGGTTGATGCCGGCGGAAAGCTGGCCCAGCACCGCCAGCTTGGCGGTCTGGATCAGCTGGTTCTGGGTCTGGTGGTGTTGCTCCATCTCCTGCTGCAGCCGCCGGTTGGCTTCGGTCAGCTCGCGGGTGCGCTGCTCGACCCGCAGTTCCAGGGCCTCGTGGGCCCGTTGCAGTTCGGCCTCGTAGCGTTTCTTCAAGCGGTGCCGGGCCACCAGGAACAGCGCCAGGGCGGCGACCACCAGGTAGAAGGTAAGCCCGACCGCCAGGGTACGGAAAACGCTGGTCTCCAGCGGGCGCAGGCTGGCCAGCACCGCCACCCTCATGCCCGCCTCGGGCAGCAGCCGGCTGACCAGCAGGTAGTGGCCGGTCGGCTGTGGATCCAGGCCATCGGAGCTGGGCGGTTGGTCGATCAGGGTAAGCAGCAGGTCACCCTGGGCGGTGGCCTCCCGCCGTACTATGTCGAGGGGCAGCAACGGCGCGCTGCCGTAGCGCTGGCTGGCGCGGATGCGGGCGACGTCCGCCTCGGACAGCAGGCCGGCCAGCGCCGGTGGCCGGCCTGCCGCCAGCGCCTGCAACTGGCGCAATTCGTGGTTGCCATACTGGCGGCTGGCCAGGATATGCTCGTATCCCGGCAACTGGCCCAGGGTGCGGAAACGCCAGTGGGCGCGGGTGGAGATAAAGATGACCCCGTCCTCGTCCATGACCAGTATGTCCTGCAGCGGGTCGCTCCAGTCTTCTTCCACGTCTTCCAGGTCCACCTTGACCACGGTGACCCCGATGATCTCTTCGCCCTGCATCACCGGGTGGGAGAAGAAGTAGCCCCGCACCCGGGAGGTATTGCCCAGGGCGAAATAGCGGCCGGGGCCCCCTTCCATCGCCTGCTGGAAATAGGGCCGGAAGCTGTAGTCGTTGCCGGTGAAGGGGCGGGGCTGATCCCAGTTGCTGGCGGCCAGGGTGATGCCGTTGGTGGCGATCAGGTAACTGTCGGTGGCGCCCATGGTGTCGTTGACCCAGGCCAGGTAACGGTTGGCCTGGTCGGTTTTGTGCGGGTTGTCCGGATCCTGCAGCAGGGCGATCAACTGCTGCTGGTTGGCCAGCAGCCGGGGCAGGTCCTTGTGGCGGTCGAGCTGGTGCTGCAGGCTCAGGATATAGCGGTTGAGGTTGGCGTCGGCCTGCTCGCGGATCTGGGCCATGGCCTGCAGGCGGGCGGTGCCGTACAGCAGGTAGGCGAGCAGAGCCATGCCCAGCAAGAGCAGCAGTAGCAACAGGTTTCGCCTGCCGGTGCCGGCAGCGGAAAGGGCGGCATAGGTTCGTTTCATTCCCGCCCATTATGCGCCCATGGCGGGCGGATGGGAATCCGTCCCCTGTCCGGGCTTGAGTCGGGGCCGCCATTGAGGCGACAATGGCCTTTTCCCCGGGAACCGCATCCATGGCATTTCGCATCCGTTACCACTACCGCAAGCAACAGAAAGAAATCGGCTACGCCAACGACAAGCACCACAGCCTCTACGACGCCATCGCCGCGGCCGAAGGGGTGGATCTGGCCGAGTTTCGTCGCATGGAAACCCAGTTGGCCAACGTCAGCCGCAACGACAGAAAAACATTGAAGGAATTCCGCGAGGAATACTTCCGCAAGCTCGGCTTCAGCCAGATCACCATTTTCCGCGAAGAATAGGGCCCGCGGGCTTCGGGGGCACAACATCAAACAAAACAAGCTGTTATTAAATAGCCGGAGGGAGTCCTGTTTTTGTGCCGGGACGGAATGCGCGTGGACAGTGCCGAATGGCTTTGCCATTATAGGCGGGGATAAAAACAGTTAACGGACTATCTGTGGATCAAATTCAGACCTTTTTCGGCTATCACCAGGCGCTGATGCAGCTGCAGCATAGCCGGGATTTCAGCGGGCGGGACAAGCGTGGCAAGCTGGAGGCCCTGAGCGCCCTCTGCGGCGAGCTGCTCGGCGTGGACAAGGTCAGCGTCTGGACCACCTGCATCAGCGGCAACAGCCTGAACCGGGTTTTGTCCTACCGCCGGGAAAGCGGGCTCGACAACAGCCCCCGCAACCTGGGCCGGGAGCAACTGGGCGACTATTTCTCCGCCCTGTCCGCCGCCGAAATCATCAGTGTCGAGGACGTCTCCTCGGATCCGCGCACCCTCACCCTGAGCCACTGTGACGGCGATGACGGTGGCGTCGCCTCCCTGCTGGATGCACCCATTTTCGACGGTTGCCGGCTCGGGGGCGTGATCTCCCTGGCCGCCGGGCAGCGGCGCCGCTGGACCCTGGCCGACATCGCCTTCGTGACCGCCATCGCCGGCTGCGTCAGCCTGATCAATTCCCACGAAGCCTGGCTGAACAGTCGCAAAGAGCTCGACTACGTGACCCACCACGATGATTTTACCGGCCTGTTCAACCAGCGCGCCCTGCGCAACCATATCAAGCGGCTGATCGAGCAGAGCAGCAGGGCCCTGCCCGAGCCTTTCGCCCTGCTGTGGATCGACATCGACCGGCTCAATGCCATCAACAACGGCATGGGGCTGCACGTGGGCAACGAAGTGGTCAGCGAGGTGGCGGCCCGGCTGCGGGGCATGCTGCTGCCGGGCAAGGAACTGGTGGCGCGGGTGGGCGGCGACGAGTTCGCCATGATCTACCGCTTTCCCAAGGAAGTGGGCACCATGCACGGGGCGGTGGACGCCATTCTGGAAGCCATCGGCCATCCCATCATGGTGGGCGAACAGAAAGTGCAGGTGAGTGTGAGCATCGGCATCTCCTTCTTCCCCTACGACGGCGACGACATCTCCACCCTGATCCGCCACAGCGAATCCGCCATGTACCACGCCAAGGCCAGCGGCCGGCGCCAGGCCCAGTATTTCAACCAGGACATTTCCGCCTCGGCCAAGGCCCGTTTCCTGCTGGAAAGCCAGTTGGCGGACGCCATCGCCAACAACGGGCTGAGCGTGCTCTATCAGCCGATAGTGGCCAACGACGGCCAGCGCCTGGTGGGGGCCGAAGCCCTGGTCCGCTGGCATCACGAGACCCTGGGCTTTATGTCGCCGGCGGAGTTCCTGCCCCTGGCCTACGAGGCGGGCCTGATCGCCGCCCTGGATCAGTGGGTGCTGGAGCGGGTATGCCGGGATATCCGGGAGTCCTGCCGGCTGGAGGTGGCGTTGCCGCCGGTGGCGGTCAACCTGTCGGCCGATGCCATCATGGATCCCCAACTGTCCGACAAGGTCTGGGGGATGCTCCATCGCTACCAGGTGAAGGGGGAACAGCTGGAGCTGGAAGTGATCGAAGACGCCATCAAGGGGGATTCCAGGGCCTTGCGCCAGACCCTGGAGGAGCTGGTGCGCATGGGCATCAAGCTGTCCATCGACGACTTCGGCACCGGCTATTCCTCGCTGCTGCGGCTCAAGAACCTGCCTTTCACCAAGCTCAAAATCGACCGTTCCTTCACCCGGGATCTGCCTCAGGACGTGGACGACTGCGCCATTACCCTCTCGATCCTCGGCCTGGCCAGGGGCCTGGGGCTGGAAGTGGTGGCCGAGGGGGTGGAAAACCAGGAGCAGGAAGCCTGGCTGCAGGAGCAGGGCTGCGATTACCTGCAGGGGTTCAAGTATCACCAACCGATGAGTATCGAACGGCTCCGTGAGCTGCTGATTCCGGCCTGATAATTTGGTGTGATATCGGCTTGCCTGGGGCTCTTGTGATGCTTTCGCCTGGGCTGTTTGTTTTTTGTGGTTGGTTTTTCTTTTGTTTAACCATTGCGCAGCATTCAATGCGGCCTCTCTCGTCGGGAGGCGGCGTTCACTTTCCCGTCTTTTTGATATTACTCCTTGATTTTGGCCGGCTTTTTGCCTTTGCTAAGGGCTCTGGCCGGCATTCCTGCCCGGCCTGGAGCAACCATAACAACAATAACATTGCATTATTCTGACGGGAGAATGGTGATATGAATGCAATATTCCTGATGCTGGCCGGGCTCGGCGCCATGGCGCTCGGCTACTTCGTCTATTCCAAGTTTATTGCCGAAAAAATCTTCAGGCTGGATCCGGCTTTCCGCACCCCGGCCCACGAGTTCGAGGACGGGGTGGACTATGTGCCTACCAACAAGTTCGTGCTCTGGGGCCACCACTTCACCTCGGTGGCCGGGGCCGCGCCCATTGTCGGCCCGGCCATCGCGGTGATCTGGGGCTGGGTGCCGGCCTTCTTGTGGGTGACGCTCGGCACCATCTTCTTCGCCGGGGTGCACGACGCCGGCGCCATCTGGGCCAGTAACCGCAACAAGGCCAGGTCGGTGGGGGCCCTCACCGGCGACGTGGTGGGCGCCCGCGCCCGCAGCATCTTTATGATCGTCATCTTTCTGGTGTTGCTGATGGTGAACGCCGTGTTCGCGGTGGTCATCGCCGGCCTGCTGACCCAGTTCCAGACCGCGGTGATCCCGGTGTGGGGCGCCATCGTGGTGGCGCTGATCATCGGCCAGTTGATCTACCGTCGCATCATCGGCCTGCTCACGGTGTCGGTGGTGGGGGTGATCGCCCTCTACGCCCTGATCTGGGTCGGGCCTGCCATGCCCCTGGCGCTGCCGGAGCTGTTCCTCGGCCTGACCGACAGGGCCCAGTGGATCATCCTGCTGTTCGTCTATGCCGCCATCGCCTCGTTGCTGCCGGTATGGATGCTGCTGCAGCCCCGGGACTACATCAACGGCCTGCAGCTGTTCGTGGGCCTGGCCCTGCTCTACGGCGCCGTCATCATCTCCGCCCCCGAGGTGGTGGCCCCGGCCTTCAACACCGATGTGCCGGAAGGCACGCCGTCGCTGATCCCGCTGTTGTTCGTCACCATCGCCTGCGGCGCCATCTCCGGTTTTCACGGTCTGGTGTCGTCCGGTACCACCTCCAAGCAGCTCAACAAGGAGCCGGATCTGCGCTTCGTGGGTTACTTCGGCGCCATCGGCGAGGGCTCCCTGGCGCTGGCCGCCATCATCGCCGCCACCGCCGGCTTCGCCACCCTGGCCGACTGGCAGGGCGTGTACGACGCCTTCGGCAAGGGCGGGGTGGCCGCCTTCGTGCAGGGCGGTGCCAATATCCTGAGCAACGGCCTCGGCTTCAATATCGAGCTGTCCCAGACCATCCTCACCGTGATGGCGGTGCTGTTCGCCGGCACCACCATGGACACCGGCCTGCGGCTGCAGCGCTACATCTTCCAGGAGTGGGGCAGCATCTATAACCTCGGCTGGATGCAGAAGGCGGCGCCGGCCACCCTGCTGGCGGTGGGCTCCTGCCTGCTGCTGGCCTTCGGCGCCGGCGGTGACGGCTCCGGCGGCCTGCTGATCTGGCCCCTGTTCGGTACCACCAACCAGTTGCTGGCCGGCCTGACCCTGCTGGTGATCACCGTGATGCTGGCGCGGCTCAAGCGGCCGGTGTACTACACCCTGCTGCCGCTGGTGTTCGTGCTGGTGATGACGGTGCTGGCGCTGCTGATCCAGCTCAAGGGCTTCTACGATCAGGGCAACTGGTTCCTGTTCGGCCTGGATCTGGTGGTGCTGGTGGCGGCCATACTGGTGGCGCTGGAGTGCGGCTCGACCCTGGCCAGGCTGCGCCAGGGTGCGACCGAACGGGTCGAGGACGAGGGGTGAAGGTAAAGCGCATACTGGCCTGGGTCGCCCAGGCCAGCCGGTTTGCGGAAGAGGTCTACAACGCCCCCTACCGGGCGGCTATCGCCCGGGCCAAGCGGGAGGAGGATGATCTCTTCATGCTGCTGGTGTTTTCGGAAATGATGGGAGTACCGAACCCGGCCTCCTATTACACCCTGGAGCTTCAGCCCCTGCTGCTGGAGCGTTTTCACGACTGGCACCAGCGGATGGGGATGGAGCATTCCCCGCTCGATCATTTTCGCTGTTGCTGAGGGAGCAAGCTGCCGACGTCGAGGTCGTCGGCCAAGGGGAGCCGTTCCGCCGACACGCCATAAACCCATCCCTGGGGGCTCGGACATGCCATCCCTGGCATGTCACGGTCGGCGGAGCGGCTCCCATTGTCCTCCCTTATACCATGGGCGTTGCCTGCTTGGACATAACAGCCAAGTCGCGTGCAACAGCCTGGAGTTCCCGGAGAACACTATGCCATTAACCGATAAAAGAGTGCTGCTGGTGGGCGGCAAAGGCGGTGTGGGCAAGACCACGGTGTCGTCCGCCCTGGCGCTGCTGGCCGCCAGCAGGGGCAAGCGCTGCCTGCTGGTGTCCACCGATCCGGCCCACAGCCTGGCCGACGCCTTCGGCCGGGAGATAGGCGACAATATCACCCGGCTGGCGCCCAACCTGGACGGCCTGGAGCTGGATCCGGACCGGGAGGTGGAGCAGCACCTGCAAAAGGTGCTGACCCAGCTCAAGCGTTTTACCCGGCCCGAGATGTACGGCGAGGTGGAGCGCCAGATCCGGCTGACCCGCCAGTCCCCCGGCGCCCAGGAGGCGGCGCTGCTGGAGCGCATCGCCCGGGTGATCGAAGAGGGCATGCAGAGCCACGATCTCATCGTGTTCGATACCGCCCCCACCGGCCATACCCTGCGCCTGCTCAGCCTGCCCGAGGCCATGGCCGCCTGGACCCAGGGGCTGCTGCGCAGCAACAAGCGCTCGGAAAAGCTGGGGGAGGTGCTGGGGCACCTGACACCGAAGGCGGGCCGGGATATCGACAATCCCTTCGAGGATCCGCGCGAGCACGAAACCGCCGGCCTGGACGACAGGAGCAAGGCCATCACCGAGACCCTGCTGGCGCGCCAGCGGCTGTTCCAGCGTACCCGCCGGGTGCTGACGGATGCGGAGCAGAGCGCACTGCTGTTCGTGCTGACCCCGGAGAAGCTGCCGATACTGGAAACCGGGCGGGCGGTGGCGGCGCTCAAGGCGGAAAAGCTGCCCCTGGCCGGGCTGGTGGTCAACCGCATATTGCCGGACGATGCCGACGGCGACTTCCTGGCCCGGCGGCGCGAGCTGGAACAGACCCACCTGGCGGAGATCGCGCGCCTGTTCGCCGATCTGCCCCGCTATCCGCTTTATCTGCAGCCCACCGATATCCAGGGGCTGGCAGGGCTGGGCGAGATGGCGGCACGCCTGGAGCAGGCGGGGCTGTAAGGATCCCGCCGCGAAATTTATTCGGCGGGACGGGCAGTTGGAATCGTTTTACAGCCTCTTCCGGCTTCCTGTAGAATCCGGCTCGCACAATTTTTCCTCTTCTTGCGTGGTGATATGACGACAGCGGATCAAGGTTCAGACGACGCCAACGATGTGGGTGCCCGGCTCAAGGCGGTGCGCCTGCTGCGCAACATCTCCCAGCGGGAGCTGGCCAAACGCACCGGCGTGACCCATTCCAGCCTGTCGTTGATCGAGCAGGGCAAGGTCAGCCCCTCGGTCAGTTCGCTGAAGAAGATCCTCGACGGCATTCCCATCACGGTGGGCGAGTTCTTCACCCTGGACTTGCAGAACACCGATCAGATCTTCTATACCGCCGACGAGCTGCAGGACGTGGGCACCGGCAGCCTGTCGCTCAAGCTGGTGGGCTACAACCGCAAGAACAGGGCCATGTCCTTTATCATCGAAACCTATCCGCCCGGGGTGGATACCGGCCACGACATGATGGCCTACCGGGGCGAGGAAGCCGGGGTGGTGATCGAGGGAGAAATCGAGCTGATCGTCGGCGCCCAGTGCCGGGTGCTGAAGGAAGGGGACAGCTACTATTTCTCCACCACCCAGCCCCACCGCTTCCGCAATGTCAGCGACCAGCCCTGCCGGATCGTCAGCTGCTCCACCCCCGCCAAGCATTTCTGACTGCCGATGAGGGCGCTTAAGACACCGCTTTCTGCTCCTTTACCGTCCTGGCCGCAACGGGCAAGGGCCCCCGGTAGAGCACCAGGCCGACGCCGAGCAGGAAGGCGCTGCACGACAGCCACTGGGCGGCGGACAGCCGCTCGCCGTAGATGAGGTAGCCGCTGGCCAGGGCGAACACCGACACCAGCAGGGTAAGCGGCGCCATCTGGCTCATGGGGTATTTGAGCAGCATCTTGTTCCACACCCAGTAGCCGAACAGGGTGGTGGGGTAGGCCTGGAACAGCACCGAGAGCCAGGCCTCGGCGTTCCACTGCCGGTAGGTGATCTCAAGCACCTCCACCCCGTTGAACAGCACACTCAGGCCGATCAGCGGCAGCGGCGCGAACAGCATGCCCCAGATGTTGAAGGCGAAGGGCGAGCGGGTGCCCGACTGGCGCACCATGACCCCGGCCAGCGGCCAGCAAATCGCGGAGATCAGGATAAAGGCCACGCCCGCCGGGGTCACGTTGCCGTTGGTGTAGAGGATGGACACCACCAGGCCCACCAGCGCCATCCCCATGCCGAACCACATGCGCGGGGAGATGATCTCCTTGTAGAGCAGCACCCCCACCAGCACCGTGGTCAGCACGTCGAGCTGCAGCAGCACCGACGCCATGCCCGACGACAGGCCGAAGGTGATGGCGCACGAGGCCATGCCCCAGATGCCGGTGCCGAACAGCAGGCCGTAGCCCATCAGGTAGCGCCAGGGCACCTTGGGCCGGCGAATAAAGAAAATGATGGGAAAGGTGGCGCAGGCGAAGCGCGCCGCCGCGATCAACAGCGGATCCATCCCGGTGACCCCGAGCTTGATCATCGAAAAGTTGAATCCCCAAATCGCCATCACCGATACGATAAGCAATAAATCCCGACCCTGCATAGCTCCCGTTCCCCCTGTTGATATGTGACGGAGCCAGTGTCGCTTGCGGGCAAAAATCGGTACAGATACAATTTTTGGAAATTTAATGGGTACAGATGAGGTGGGCATGGCGAAATACCGGGAGCTGGCGCAGAAATTCATCGGCGACATCCGGGCGGGCAGGCTCGCCGCCGGCGATCGCCTGCTGTCGCTGCGGCAGTTCGCCCGGCAGCAGGGGGTCAGCCTGTCCACCGCCGTCAGCTGTTACGCCGAGCTGGAGTCCCTCGGCTGGCTGGAGGCAAGGCCCAAGGCGGGCTTTTTCGTCGCGCCGCGCCGCGCCACTACCCAAGGGCCCGAATGGGCGCCGTTCGAAAGCCGGCTCGCCACCCCCGTGGTGCCCTATCGCCACCCCGCCACCCTGAGCGGCCCCCTGGGCACCTCGCGCCTGTCTCTGGAAGAGGCCAGCCGGGCCGCCCTGGAGCGCAGCTTCCGCCGGGCCATGAGGGCGGCCGGCGAACGCCTCGACCGCTATCCGGCGCCGCAGGGGGAGGCGGCGCTGCGCGAGGCCCTGGCCGGCCACTTCGGCCAGTGCGGCTTCGCGATGGATGCGGGCGAGCTGGTGATCGGCCATGGCTGCATGGACGCGGTGAAGACCGCGCTCGAGGTCTGTACCCGGCCCGGCGACGCCGTCGCCATCAGCTCGCCCTGTTACAACGGCCTGCTGGAGGTGCTGGCGCAGCTGTCACTGCGCATCGTGGAAATTCCGTCGCTGGACGACGGCATCGACCTGGCGCAGCTGGAGCACCACCTGCGGCTCGGCACCGTGCAGGCGGGGCTGTTCTGTACCACCCACATGAACCCCCAGGGCATCACCATGTCGGTGGCGCAGAAGCGGCGGCTGGCGCAGCTGGCCAACCGCTACCGGGTGCCGGTGATCGAGGACGATGTCTACCTCGAGCTGGCGCATCACCCGCATGTACCGCTGCCGGCCGCCTACCATGACGAGGGCGGCTTCGTGATCTGGTGCGGCTCCCTGTCCAAGACATTGTCGCCCAGCTATCGCCTGGGCTGGTGCCGGCCGGGCCGCTACTTCCGGCCCTATGTGCAGCGGGCGCTGGGGGTGCCGACCCTGATGCAGCTGGCGCTGGCCGATTTTATCGACAGCGGCGCCTACGCCCGCCATCTCAGGCGCACTCGTGACCGGCTGGCCCGGCACAAGCCGCTGTATCTCGACTACCTGGTCCGCCACCTGCCCGAAGGGTGCCGCATCAGCCAGCCCGACGGCGGCCTGGTGCTGTGGATCCAGGTGCCGGGGCTGGACGGCGACGGCCTCGGCCGGGCGGCGGAACGGGCGGGGCTGGATATCCGCACCGGCTCGCTGTTCACCGCCTCCGACCGCTATCGGGACTGCCTGCGCATCAATATCGGCTTTCCCTTCGAGGAGCCGGTGCAGCGGGAGCTGCAGGCGCTCTGCGGGTTAATCGGCAAGATGAGCGCTCCCGCATAGTGCCTCCGGAGCTTGGCCATTAATCACATCGGGCCGTCTGTTGTGAGCGTAGATAAGAGGCAACAGGGCCACCTCCGCCACCATGGGGCGCGGGCGGCCCGCCCGCTTTCCCGCGCAGCGGGACCCTTCGGATTGGCCCGCCACACCACAGGTTTAAAAAGACTCGAGGCGGAACAGGCAGCGCGGGTTGGACAGTGTCTTCGCCCAACTTCGGTGCCGCCCTCATGCGGGCGAGTCGCCCGCGCCCCAATAAGCATCATGCCGGTCAACGTTTGCACGACCCGGGCCCTGGCTAACCTGCGCTCAGGGCTATCCAGGTGGTCTTCAGTTGGCTGTATTCCGCCAGGGAATGCAGCGACTTGTCCCGGCCGTTGCCCGACTGCTTATAGCCGCCGAAGGGCACCGTCATGTCGCCGCCGGCGTAGTTGTTGACGAACACCTGGCCCGACTCCAGCCGCCGCGCCGTGGTCAGCGCCAGGTCCAGGTTCTGGGTCCACACCGCCGCCGCCAGGCCGTAGGGGGAGTCGTTGGCGATGGCCACCGCCTCGTCCGCGCCGTCGAAGCCGATCACCGCCAGCACCGGGCCGAACACTTCCTCCCGTGCCAGGGCCATGCCGTTGTGCACCTGGTCGAACACAGTGGGCGGAAAATAACAGCCGCCGCCGTCGGTAAGCACCGGCTCGCCGCCCAGGCGCAGCCGGGCGCCCTGGGCCAGGGCCTTGTGCACATGGCCGCAGATGCCGTCGAGCTGGGCGGCATCCACGATGGCGCCCATGGGGCTTTGGGGATCCAGCGGGTGGCCTGGTTGCCAGGCCCGGGCGTGGTGCAGGATGCGTTCGACCAGCTCCTCCTTGATGGTGTTTTCCACCAGCAGCCGGGAGCCGGCGATGCACACCTCGCCCTGGTTGTAGAAGATGGCCTGGGCCGCCTCCCGCGCCACCCGGTCCAGATCGCCGGCGTCGGCGAAGACGATATTGGCGCTCTTGCCGCCGCATTCCATAAAGGTGCGCTTGAGGTTGGACTCGCCTGCATACCGGGTGAGCAGCTTGCCCACCCGGGTGGAACCGGTAAAGGCCAGGGCGTCCACCTCCGGGTGCAGGGCCAGGGCCTTGCCCACGGTGTGGCCGTAGCCCGGCAGCACCTGCAGGATGCCGTCGGGCAGGCCCGCCTCCCGGGCCAGGGCCGCCAGCCGGATGGCACTGAGCGGCGACTTCTCCGAGGGCTTGAGGATCACCGCGTTGCCGGCGGCCAGCGCCGGGGCGATTTTCCAGCAGGCCATCATCAGCGGAAAGTTCCAGGGCACCAGGGCCGCCACCACCCCGAGCGGCTCCCGGGTGACCAGCCCCAGGCTGTCGGGGCCGGTGGGGGCCACCTCGCCGTAGACCTTGTCGATGGCCTCGGCGTTCCAGCGCAGGCAGCGCACGGCGGCGGGCAGATCCACGTTAAGGCTGTTCGAGATGGGTTTGCCCATATCCAGGCTGTCGAGCAGGGCCAGCTCCTCGGCGTGCCGCTCCATCAGCCCGGCCAGCCGCAGCAGCACGGCCTTGCGCCCGGCCGGAGCCAGGGCGGACCAGTCGCCCCGGCGGAAGGCGGCGCGGGCATGGCCCACCGCCAGCTCCGCGTCCTGCTCGTCGCAGCTGGCCACCAGGGCCAGGGGCAGGCCGTTGGCCGGGTTGAGGGTGGCGAAGCGATCGCCGCTTGCCGCCTCGCAGTAGCGGCCGCGGATAAAGGCCCGGCCCTCGGGTTGCAGGCCCTCGCTCAGGGCGCGCCAGTCGGCAAAGGTGTGTGCGCTCATGGGATCACCTCAGTCCATCAGGCCCAGCTGGCGGGCGGTCAGATCCAGGCTCTGGCGGGCCAGGCGCACCAGCTCGTCTATCTGGGCCTCGGTGATCACCAGGGGCGGGGACACCACCATGGTCTCGCCCACCGAGCGCATGACGATGCCGGTCGCGAAGCAGTTGTCCCGGCACTGGGCGCCGATGCCCGGCGCGAAGCGGGCCAGGGTGGTTTTGTCGGCCACCAGCTCCAGGGCGCCGAGCAATCCCAGGCTGCGCACCTCGCCCACCAGGGGGTGATCGGCCAGGGTGGCCCACTGTTTGGCAAAGTAGGGGCCGGTGAGCTCGCGCACCCGCTCGAGGATGCCTTCTTCTTCCATCAGCTCCAGGTTGCGCAGGGCCACGGCGGCGCAGGCCGGATGGCCGGAGTAGGTGAAGCCGTGGTAGAACTCGCCGCCCTGCTCGATCAGCACCTCGGCCACCCGGTCGCCCACCAGTACGCCGCCGATGGGCAGGTAGCCGGAGGACAGCCCCTTGGCGATGGGCATGAGATCGGGCTTGATGTTGAAGTGCTGGCTGCCGAACCACTGGCCCAGCCGGCCGAAGCCGCAGATCACCTCGTCGGCCACCAGCAGGATGCCGTAGTGGTCGCAGATGCGCTGGATCTCGGGCCAGTAGCTGTCGGGGGGGATGATGACGCCGCCCGCGCCCTGCACCGGCTCGGCGATAAAGGCGGCCACCCGCTCCACTCCCAGCTCCTTGATTTTCTGCTCAAGAGACTGAGCCGCCAGCAGGCCGAATTCCTGCGGGCTCATTTCCCGGCCCTCGCCGAACCAGTAGGGCTGGGCGATGTGCGCCACGTCCGGCAGCATGGGGCCGCCCTGCTCGTGCATGGGCGCCATGCCGCCCAGGCTGGCGCCGGCCAGGGTGGAGCCGTGGTAGCCGTTGCGCCGGCCGATGATCACGGTTTTTTGCGGCTGGCCCTTGAGCTGCCAGTAGCGGCGCACCATGCGCACCACGGTGTCGTTGGACTCGGAGCCGGAGCCGGTGAAGAACACGTGGTTGATGTGCCCGGGGGCCAGCTCGGTCAGTTTTTTGGCAAGTTTGATCGCCGGCGGGTGGGCGGTCTTGAAGAAGTTGTTGTAGTAGGGCAGCTCGGTCATCTGGGCGGCGGCGGCCTCCACCAGCTCGCGGCGGCCGTAGCCCAGGTTGACGCACCAGAGCCCGGCCATGGCGTCGAGGATGCGGTTGCCTTCGGAGTCGTGGATGTAGATGCCGTCGGCGCCGGTGATGATGCGGCTGCCGCTGCCCAGCGCCTTGGTGTCGGTGAAGGGGTGCAGGTGGTGGCGGCTGTCGTCCTGGCGCAGGGTATGGGTGTCGTGTTGTTGCATGATGATGTCCTTGTCGTCCGGGCCTGTTCAGGCGTGTTCTGGGTTGTTCGAGTGCTAGCGGGGCGGGCAGTAGCCTGTCCCTCTTGCGGAATAAGACGCCTTTTTCAGGCGAGGATACGTTGCCGGTACCGGGCGCAGGCAGCGCCGAAGGCGGTAAAGATGGCCCGATAGAGCGGATGCTCGTCGCTGCGCCATTCCGGGTGCCACTGCACGCCCAGGGCGAAGGGATGGGCCGGATCGCTGATGGCCTCGATCAGGCCGTCCGGGGCCAGGGCCTCGGCGATCAGGCCCTCGCCCAGCCGGTCGATGCCCTGCTGGTGCAGGGAATTGACCTCGAATTCCGGCGCGCCGCCGAGCCGGGTGAGCAGGCCGTCCGGATTGAGGCGGATGCCGTGGGCGGGCTGGTAGTGCTCGTCCATGTGGTCGGCCGCCGGCTCCCGGTGATCGAGCAGGCCGGGCAGCTCCTGCAACGGCTGGCGCAGGCTGCCGCCGTAGGCCACGTTCATTTCCTGCAGCCCCCGGCAGATGCCGAGCAGGGGCAGTTGCAGGCGGCGGGCGGCGCGGACGAGCGACAGGGCCGAGCCGTCCCGGGCCGGATCGTAGCGGCAGTCGCCGGGCCAGGGGGCCTGGCCGAAATGGCGGGGCTCCACATTGCTGTAGCTGCCGGTGAGGCAGAGGCCGTCGAGCCGGGCCAGGATGGCCGGATCCAGGCCCTCGTCCAGGGCCGGCAGCAGTACCACCTCCACCCCGGCCGAGCGGCGCAGGGCCTCGACGTACTTGTTGACCACCATATGGCAGCCATGCCCCTCAATCTGGCGTTGGCAGGCGCTGACGCCCACCACAGGTTTGTTCATTTTTGTTTCCATCATTTCACCTGATAAAACCTGTTGGTTTATATATTCAACGTATCGCGATGTCTTGCATAAGTGAAATAAGAGCATGACTCCATCGTTTGATCCAGATCTGAGAGCATGCTTTAAGCGGCTTTTCTGCATTTTTTGTGATGTGCTTAACTATTTTTCACAAAATATTAACCTTTGGTCAGGCGGCCGCCTTGTCCTGTTGTGTTCATTATTCTATAACGAGTTATCTTCTGGTGTGGTTATTAAAAAGTAACATGGAGTTCACTATGGGTGACAGGGGCATGCAAGAGGCCCGGGCGTTTCTGGAGCAGAACCCGGATATCAATTCCATCGACCTGATGATCGGCGACATCAACGGGGTGGTGCGCGGCAAACGCATCCCCCGGGACAGCCTGCTCAAGGCCTACGAAGAGGGGGTCTGCCTGCCGGCGTCCCTGTTCGCGCTGGACATCAACGGCAACACCATCGAAGAAACCGGGCTGGGCCTGGATCAGGGGGAGGGGGATCGGCTGTGCTTTCCGGTGCCGGGCACCCTGAGCCGGGTGCCCTGGCAGGACAGGCCCTGCGCCCAGGTGCTGATGAGCATGTTTGAAAACGATGGCCGTCCCTTCGTTTACGATCCCCGCCATGTGCTGCGGCGGGTGCTGGACCGCTTCGCCGAGCTGGGGCTGACCCCGGTGGTGGCGGTGGAAACCGAGTTTTACGTGGTGGACCGGGAGCGGGACGGCCAGCACCAGTTGCAGCCGCCCTTGTCGCCGGTCACCGGCAAGCGGGACAAGCAGTGCCAGGTGTATTCCCTGTCGGATCTGGACGACTACTGCGACTTTATCGAAAGCATCCACCAGTCGGCCCTGACCCAGCAACTGCCGGTGGACACCGCCATCGCCGAGTGCGCCCCGGGCCAGTTCGAGATCAACCTCAAGCACAGGGCCGACGCCATGCAGGCCTGCGACGAGGCGGTGCTGCTCAAGCGCTTGATCAAGGGGGTGGCGGCCCGCCACGGCATGGAGGCCACCTTTATGGCCAAGCCCTACAACCAGGAGGCGGGCAGCGGCACTCATATTCATGTGAGCCTGCTTGACGAGCAGGGCCGCAACCGCTTCGCCAGCGAGAATGACCAGGGCCTGGGCAGCGCGCTGCTGCGCCAGGCGGTGGCCGGGGTACTGGCGCTGATGCCCGAGTCCATGGTGGTGTTCGCCCCCAACGCCAACAGCTACCGCCGTTTCCAGCCAGGCTTCTACGTGCCCATGAGCCAGACCTGGGGCGCCGACAACCGCACCGTGGCGGTGCGCATTCCAGGCGGAAGCGCCGAGGCGCGCCGGCTGGAGCACCGGGTGGCCGGTGCCGACGCCAACCCCTACCTGCTGGTGGCCAGCATACTGGCGGGCATCCACCTCGGCATCAGCCAGCGGCTGAGCCCGCCGGCGCCGGTGACCGGCAACGCCTACGCCAGCCATCCGCCCAGCCTGCCCAACAGCTGGATCCAGGCGCTGGATCAGTGGCAGCGCAACGAGGTGCTGCCGTCCTACCTGGGGGCGGAGTTCTGCCGGGTCTACCACGCCAACCGCTACGGCGAGCGGCAGCTGTTTATGCGCCATGTCAGCTCCCAGGAGTACGACTGGTATCTGCGTTCGGTGTAAGCACCTGTGTACGCGCTTTGCGACGCTCGTCGGTAACGACTCCGCGAAGAGTCAACAGGGCCACCTCCGCCGACACGCCGCAATAGATGACACTCGCCTTTTCCGTCTGCTGCGAACATTCAGTGAATGTTTGCAGCAGGCCGAAATGGCGAGTATCAGGTCCCATGGAGTGTCGGAGGAGTAGTGCCCTTTGGCCGAGTGCAACAGATTTCAAACTGGTTCTAAACGAGGAACAACCATGGAAGGATATCAAAAGTCATTCGGGCCGCTGCTGACCGCTCTGCTGGCCCTGGTGTTGTTGTGGCCGGGCAGCCTTAGGGCCGGGGAGACGGAACCGGAACTGGCGCTGAGCCCGCCGGCCCTGGTGCTGAAGGGGATCCCCTTCGAGGTGACGGTGAGCGGCACCCCGGCGCAGCCCCTGTGGCTGGTGCTGGACGGCCGGCGCCACGCCCTGGTGTTCGACGGCGGCGAGGCGCTGGTGGAGGGCCTGGTCACCGGCGCCGACCACGCCGCCCTGACCCTGGTGGACGCCACCGGCCGGGTGCTGGCCGAGGCACAAAGTCCGGCCATCGCCGCCTGGCTGTCGGTGCTGCCGGCCCTGCTCGCCATTGTGCTGGCGCTGGTGTTCCGCCAGGTGATACTGGCGCTGTTCGTCGCCATCTGCGTCGGCGGCTGGCTGGGTTACGGCCTGGCCGGGGAACGGCTGCTGACCAGCGTGCTCGACTCGGTCAATGTGCATGTGCTGACCGCCGCCAGCGACTCGGAGCACATGTCGGTGGTGCTGTTCTGCCTGCTGATCGGCGGCATGGTGGGCATCATCTCCCGCAACGGCGGCACCGTCGGCATCGCCCGCCACATCACCCGCTTCGTGCGCGGCCGGCGCAGCGCCCAGACCACCACCGGCCTGCTGGGCACCGCCATTTTCTTCGACGACTACGCCAACGCCCTGATCGTCGGCAACACCATGCGCAACATCACCGACAAGCTGCGCATCTCCCGGGAAAAGCTGGCCTATATCGTCGACTCCACCGCCGCGCCGGTGTCGGCCATCCTGCTGGTGACCACCTGGATAGGCTTTCAGGTGGGGCTGATCGACGAGGCGCTGCGTCCCCTGGCCGGGTTCGAGGGCTCCGCCTACGGCGTCTTCCTGGCTGCCATCGGCTACAGCTTCTATCCGATACTGGCGCTGCTGTTTGTGTTTATGATAAGCCTCAGCGGCCGCGACTTCGGGCCCATGCTGAAGGCGGAAATCCGGGCGGTGCAGCGGTGCGGCGGACAGGACGAGGCGCTGACCGACCGGGAAGCCATCGCCGAGGAAGCCAGCATCGACGCCAAGCCGGGCATTCCCCACCGGGCCCTGAACGCCATCATCCCGATGACGGTGCTGGTGCTGACCACCCTGGGCGGCATCTGGTATACCGGCATGAGCGAGCTGGGCTTTCCCGCCGGGGCCAGCCTGCGCGATGTGTTCGGCAACGGCGACTCCTTCACCGCCATGATGTGGGGCTCGTTGCTCAGCACCCTGGTGGCGCTGGTGATGACCCGGGCCCAGGGCCTGCTCAGCATGGACGAGACCGCCCATTACTGGTTCGAGGGAGTCAAGTCCATGCTGCTGCCCATCACCATACTGATGATGGCCTGGGCGCTGTCGTCGGTGAACGAGGCGCTCAGTACCAGCGACTACCTGGTGAGTGTGCTGAGCGACAGCCTGAGTCCGGAGCTGATCCCGGTGAGCGTCTTCCTGCTGTCGGCCTTCACCGCCTTCGCCACCGGCTCCTCCTGGGGGGTGATGGGCATCATGATGCCGCTGGTGGTGCCCCTGGCCTGGGCGGTGCTGCAGCACCACGGCCTGGCGGGGGATCCGGCGGCCATGCACCTGTTCTACGCCGCGGTGGCGGCGGTGCTGGCCGGCGCGGTGTGGGGGGATCATTGCTCGCCCCTGGCCGAGACCACCCTGCTGGCGGCCATGGCGTCGGGCTGTGGCCTGGTGGAGCATGTGCGCACCCAGTTGCCCTACGCCCTGTTCGTGGGGGTGATCAGCACCCTCTGTGCCGTACTGCCGGTGGCCTACGGCCTGCCCTGGTGGCTGGGGCTGGCGATCAGCGCCGGCATCATGGCCCTGGGTCTGCGGCTGCTGGGCCGGCGGGCGGAAGCGCCGGAGCAGGAAACGGACGTGCCCGCCAGGGCGGAGGCGGACGCCCGATAAAAGAAAAAGCAGACTGCTGGCAAACCTTCAGGCTTACCTGGACAGGCAACGTCTATGTCAGAACAGGCGGACAAAGGGAACGGCTTATGCGGTCATGACAACGACGTTGCCATCAAGCTGAAAGGGGCCTATGGCCCCTTTTGACTCAGATTATCCCAGCAACTGCTGGTGTACCTGCTTGATACAGAGATCTTCCACGTATTCCAGCTCGGCCTCGGCGGCGGCTTCGGCGGCCTGCAGGCTGGTGATGCCCTGTTGCAGCCAGAGGCAGAGTGCCTCGTGCTCGATGGCGTCGAGGGCGATGTCGGAGGCGAACTCGCCGCGGCGGAACACGTTGACCAGCTGCACCGGCTGATCCAGATCCTCCAGGCCGGCCACGCAGGTCTGGCCGAGGATGATGGCGCCCGCCAGCTGGTCATTGACCGGATAGACCTGATAGCCCTGTTGCAGCAGATACTCCATCACCTGATAGCTGGCGCGATCCGGGCGGTTCGAGGCACCGACCAGGGCGATGCTGCGGGTGTTGGAAAGAATACGTTTTAAGCGATCTTGCTCAAGCGCGTCCATGGGGCATACCTAGTGGAATAAAAACCTCTTTATACCAGCTTGCCCGCCCGATAATCCATGGCTGCCTGCGCAATTTCGGCAATGGAATGGCTGGCCGGGCGTCGGCCGGTACCTGCCCCCGGCCGGCCTCCCTGCGATGTGCCATCCGGCAACGGCCGGCTACGCCTGCCCGGCCCCGTCAGCCGGCCCGCGTCCGTGGGGCGTCGTCCAGTCCTGTAACGGCCCCACCGACACCACGCCATGGGGGTTGATGGTTGGATGGCTGCGGAAATAGTGGTGGCGGATGTGCGCCATGTCGGTGGTGCCTGCGATATTCGCGGTCTGGTAGAGGTCGCGCAGGTAGCCGTAGAGCGCCGGGTATTCCGCTATCTTGCGCCGGTCGCACTTGAAGTGGGTGTGATAGACGGCGTCGAAGCGGACCAGGGTGGTCCACAGCCGGATATCCGCCTCGGTCAGGCGCTCGCCCAGCAGGTAGCGCCGGCCGGACAGCCGTTGCTCGAGCCGCTCCAGCCCCTCGAACAGGGTGGTCACCGCCTCGTCGTAGGCGGCCTGGCGGGTGGCGAAGCCGGCCTTGTAGACGCCGTTGTTGATCTGGTCGTAGACCCAGGCGTTGAGCTCGTCGATGTCCTTGCGCAGATCCTGCGGATAGTAGTCGCCCGGGATGGCGCCGAGGCCGTCGAAGGCGCTGTTCAGCATGCGGATGATGTCGGCGGACTCGTTGCTGACGATGGTCTGCCGCTGCTTGTCCCACAGCACCGGCACCGTGACCCGGCCGGAGTATCGGGCGTCGGCCTTGAGGTAGAGCTGGTACAGATAGTCGAGGCCGTAGAGGCTGTCGCCGGTGGCGCCCTCGAAGTCGGTGGCGAAGGTCCAGCCGTGCGCCAGCATCACCGGATGCACCACGGACACCGAGATCATCTTCTCCAGCCCTTTCAGGCTGCGCATGATCAGGGTGCGGTGGGCCCAGGGGCAGGCCAGGGACACATAGAGGTGGTAGCGGCCCGCCTCGGCCTGGAAGCCCGCCTGGCCGCCGGGACCCGCCTCGCCGGTGGGCGTGATCCAGTGGCGGAACTGACTCTGGCTGCGTTCGAAGCGCCCTTCGGTGGCCTTGGTGTCGTACCAGACGTCGTGCCATACCCCCTCTACCAGCTTGCCCATTATCCTGCTCCTCTTTGAATGGTGACAGTCCTATTGTGGCCGAGCGGGCGAGGATAACCAGCGGGGATATTAGAGTCTTTTATTCAAAAAAATTGATGCTTTTTGAGGAGCTGGCAACCGGATTCCCTTCCCGATGCCATCTTCGGCTTTACTCAATAAAACTGAGCCAGCCATTGGCGCAACTGACCGGCGGGCAGGGCGCCGGACTGGCGCGCCAGTTCCTTGCCGCCGGAGAAGACAATCAGGGTGGGGATGGAACGGATACCGAAGCGCGCCGCCGCCTGCGGGTGGGCTTCGGTATCCAGCTTGGCCAGGCGCAGCCTGCCCTGCAGCTCGCCGGCGGCGGCCTCGAACACCGGCGCCATCATCTTGCAGGGGCCGCACCAGGGCGCCCAGAAGTCCACCACCAGGGGCAGGGTCTCGTGGGCCAGCAGGCGCTCCAGCCGGGGGCCGTCGAGGGTAAGCGGGCCGGCGGGCAGCAGGGCGGTTTTGCATTTGCCGCACTGGGGCTCCTGTTGCAGCCGGGTTGCCGGCACCCGGTTCTTGGCCCCGCAGGCCGGACAGATCAGGAAGTGCTCGCTCATGGCTTCAGTCCTCGTCGGCCAGGCGATAGCCCAGGACGTAGTCGCCGCCGGTCAGGGTGAGTTGCCGACCCTCGTGGCGGACTGCGGCGCCCTGGGTGAGGGTGGCCAGCACCGCGGTTTCAACCTGCTGGATACTGTCGGACAGGCAGGCCATCTTGGTGCTGGCCAGGGGATCGGCCCTGAGCCGGCCCTGCTCCAGCTTGGCGCTGCCGAAGAAGCGGTTGCAGCCGGCCAGGCCGCTGATGGCCATGTGCTCGCCGATGGCCAGCTCGGAGCCGATGCCGGCCTCGACCGGCTCGCCGTTGACGCTGGCCAGGGCCCAGCGATGATGCTGCAGGCTGGACTCGGTGGTGGCCAGGCCGCCGCCGGCGCAGGCGGCGAGCAGCAGGCTGGCGGTGGTGGCGACGAGAAGGTGTTTCATGCGGTGCTCCTTAGTTGATTTTATTGTCGCAGGGCTCCCCGCGGGAGAGCCGCCGCAGGTTGTCGAGGGTGGTACCGGCGATGGCGGCCAGGGCCTCCCGGGTGAGGAAGGCCTGGTGCCCGGTCATGATGACGTTGGGGTAGGCGGAGAGCAGGTGGAAGGTGTCGTCCCGGATGATCTCGCCGGACTTGTCGGTGAAGAACAGGTTCTCCTCTTCCTCGTACACGTCCAGACCCAGGCTGCCTATCTTGCCGTTGTTGATGGCCTCGATGGCGTCGTTTGCGTCGAGCAGGCCGCCCCGGCTGGTGTTGATGATCATCACCCCGTCCTTCATGCGGGCGAAGCTGTCCCGGTTGAGCAGGTGGTGGTTTTCCTGGAACAGGGGGCAGTGCAGGCTGATGACGTCGGACTCGGCGAACAGCCGTTCCAGGGGCACGTAGCGCACTCCCAGGGCCAGGGCCTCCGGGCTCTCGGTCGGATCGTGCGCCAGCAGCGCCATGCCCAGGCCCTTGAGGATGCGCAGGGTGGCGACCCCTATCTTGCCGGTGCCGATGATGCCGGCGGTTTTGCCGTGCATGTTGAAGCCGACCAGGCCGTTGAGGGAGAAGTTGGCGTCCCGGGTGCGCTGGTAGGCCTTGTGGATATGGCGGTTGAGGGTCAGCATCAGCCCCACCGTGTGCTCGGCCACCGCCTCCGGCGAATAGGCGGGCACCCGCACCACCGTTATGCCCGCTGCCCGGGCCGCGTCCAGGTCCACGTTGTTGTAGCCGGCACAGCGCAGGGCGATATGGCGTACCCCGGCGGCGGCCAGCACCTGGATGACATCGGCGTCGACCTTGTCGTTGACGAAGACACAGACGGCGTCGAAGCCCTGGCCGAGGGCGGCGGTGCTGGCCTCGAGCCTGGCCTCGAACCAGGTGATGTCGAAGCCGTAGCCGGCGTTCTGCTCGGCGAAGGGGTGCTGCATATAGGGCTGGCTGCTGAAAAAGGCGATCTTCACCGGATCGTGCTCCTCGCTGCGGGTTGATATAGGGATACTGTGCGGTCGCCGCCGTTTTTTCAAGGCCGGGCGCCGGGGTGCCAGTAATGGTCCGGCAGCCGGCGGGTCGCTTCGGTCAGATCCGGGTTGGCCAGCTCCAGGCGCAGGCGCTGCTCCGCCTGCAGTTGCCGCAGGCTGTCGCGGATCAGCGGATGGCGTTCGAACAGGGCCATAAAGCTGCCGTCGCTGTAGGCCCGCTCCAGCCCCCGCGTGAGCGCCTCGGCCAGCCGGGGCGCTTCGGGGCTGACGAAGAAATAGACCGCGAAGGGGTAGTGCAGCAGCAACCGGGGCTCCACCATCAGCTGCGGGTAGTCCTGTCCCTGGGCGGCCAGCTCGCCGAAGGCCTCCACCGGGCTGCGCGGATAGTAGTCCACGTGCTGATCCCGGTTGAGCATGTCGAGGATGGTGGTGCGGCGGGCGGCGCTGATATTGAGGCCGGCGCCCTTGAGCACCTCGATGTCGCTCCAGCCGATGCCCTGCACCCCGGTGAAGGCGGCCAGGTCCGCCAGGCTCTGTACCTGGCTGAACTCGGGCTGGCGCGAGCGGTTGATGATCAGCACCCGGAAGCCGGACAGGCCGCGCATCAGAGGCACCCGCACCGGCAGCAGCTTTTGCTCGTATTCGGAGGAGGTGCCCATCCAGGCCAGGTTGACCGGGTTGCCCCGGAACAGCATCTGGGCGATGCGAAACTGGGATTCGTTCAAGGGCACCGGGTTGAGGGTGAAGGGCTCGCCGCTCTTCTCCAGGGCCAGTTCCAGCACCTGGCGGTAGTAGTGGTGGTGGGGCGGTGCCGGGTCCGCTTGCGGAAAGTTGACCACCAGTTTAGCCTGAGTGGGCAGGCCGACGAGGGCCAGCAGCAAGAGCAGCAGTTTGTACATGATGCCCGGTTCCTTGATAAGCATGACGGGGATTAAGGCTATAGACTCAATGTACCCTGATTGCCGGGCTTTGTCTTACCGGCAATGCCTTTTTCGACGCCAGGGAGGCTTTGATGCAAGTGACTATTCTGGCCGGCCGGCCGAAGATGCTGAACGCGCGGATCGAAAGCGCCATCGACAAGCAGCCGGTCGAGCGCCCCCAGCACTGCGGTTTTTCCGGCCTGAGCGACGATGCCCAGGTCTCCACCCGCTATCACGGCGGGCCCGAACGGGCGCTGCACTACTACCCCCGGGAGCACTACGACTTCTGGCGAAGCTGGTTCCAGGGCATGGGCCTGACCCAGGCCCTGCCCCTGCTGGGGCCGGGCGCCTTCGGCGAGAATCTGTCCGGCGTGGGCCTGCTGGAGAGCGAAGCCTGCATCGGCGACATCTGCCGGTTGGGAGGCGCCCTGGTGCAGATCAGCCAGCCCCGCTCGCCCTGCTACAAGCTCAATGCCCGCTTCGGCTACGATTTCTTCTCGGTGCTGGTGCAGGCCAACGGCCGGGCCGGCTGGTTGCTGCGGGTACTGGAGGAAGGGGAGGTGATGCCCCAGTCGGCATTGACCTTGCTGGAGCGTCCCTGCCCGCGGATGCCGGTGAAGCGGGCCGGTGACATAGTGTTCAATCATGCCTTCGACGAGGCCGGTTTACGGGAGTTGGCAGAATTGGATTATTTATCAGCCAGTTGGCGCAAAAAAGCAGCGGATTACCTGGCCGCCGGGCGGGTGGATGACTGGACCGGGCGATTGTTGGGCCCCAAATAAGGTTTTTGCACAAAAAGAGCTTGCAAGGCCTTCGCCGTTTATGTACATTCACGCCCCGTTGACGGCATGTAGCGCAGCCTGGTAGCGCACTTCGTTCGGGACGAAGGGGTCGGAGGTTCGAATCCTCTCATGCCGACCAGATTCCGAAAAAGCCCCGCAGTGATGCGGGGCTTTTTCTATTCCGTCACCACCACTTCCTGGCCGTTGAAGCTGACGCTCTGCCCGGCCGTGACCTTGCAGCGCTTGCGCACTTCCACCTCACCGTTCACCCGTACCAGGCCGTCGTCGATCACGGCTTTCGCCATGGCGCCGGTATCGCACCAGCCCAGCACCTTGAGCAGGTTGTGCAAGGGAATGAAGGGATGACCTTCCAGGCTGAATTGTTCGCTCATTGCTCGGCTTACCTCGTTGAAAACAGGGCGTCTATGGTAGCACCGGCGGCGGCCGTGCGGGCAATGGGCGGATAAACGGATTTTTGTGTACCAGAGCTTTGTTATTTGTGAACAGATTGGGCAGTATTGAGAGGCTTGCTGCGAATAGCTGTTTACCGGCGGCCGTGATCGCCGTGTTTTATCTCGCCGTCTTTCCATTCGTTATCTGAATCATAGAGGTGCCTATGTCCGGACTGTTGCCCCATGTCGACCCCGATGGCCTGCTGGAGTATTCGGTGGTGTACACCGACCGCTCCCTCAACCACATGTCCCAGCGCTTCCAGCAGGTGATGCGTGACATCTCCGCTTCCCTCAAGGGGCTGTACCGGGCCGAGTCGGTGGTGGTGGTGCCGGGCAGCGGCACCTTCGGCATGGAGGCGGTGGCCCGTCAGTTTGCCACCGGCAAGCGCTGCCTGGTGATCCGCAACGGCTGGTTCAGCTATCGCTGGAGCCAGATCTTCGAGGCCGGCGCCATGGTCGCCGACGAGAAGGTGCTCAAGGCCCGGCCGGTGGCGCCCGGTTTCCAGGCGGCCTTCACCCCCGCGCCCATCGAGGAGGTGGTGGCCGCCATCCGGGCGGACAAGCCGGATCTGGTGTTCGCCGCCCATGTGGAAACCGCCGCCGGCATGCTGCTGCCGGACCACTATCTCAAGGCGGTGGCCGAGGCGGTACACGAGGCAGGCGGCCTCTTCGTGCTCGACTGCATCGCCTCCGGCACCCTCTGGGTGGACATGGAGGCCTGCGGGGTGGATGTGCTGCTGAGTGCTCCCCAGAAAGGCTGGAGCAGTTCCCCCTGTTGCGGCCTGGTGATGCTGAGCAAGCTTGCCCGGGAACGCATCGAACATACTCAAAGCACCAGCTTTGCCTGCGACCTGAAGAAATGGCTGCAGATCATGGAGGCCTATGAGCAGGGCGGCCACGCCTACCACGCCACCATGCCCACCGACGCCCTGACCCGCTTCCGGGACACCATCCGGGAGACAGAGGCGCTGGGCTTTGACCTGCTCAAGGCACGCCAGCAGCAACTGGGTGAACGGGTACGCAGCATGCTGGCGGCCCGGGGAATAAAAAGCGTGGCCGCCGACGGCTTCGCCGCCCCCGGGGTGGTGGTGTGCTACACCGAGGACGCCGGCATCAAAAGCGGCAGCAAGTTCGCCGCCGAGGGCCTGCAGATCGCCGCCGGGGTGCCGCTGCAGTGCGACGAGCCGGCGGACTTCCAGACCTTCCGCCTCGGCCTGTTCGGGCTGGACAAGCTGCAGGATGTGGACCGCACCGTCGCTACCCTCGAGCGGGCCCTGGACCAGGTGCTGCGGGGCTGAGGGCCACCGCCGACAATAAAGCCGCCCACGGGCGGCTTGTTGGGTTCAGGCGGCCTGGGCCGTCGAGGAGGTGGGGGCGTACTCCGGACTGGGCTTTTTGGCCGCTTCCCCGCTCAGGGTGAAGTGGGCGATCTGCTGACTCAACTCCTGTGAGGCGGAATACACCGTCTGGCTGGTCAGGGAAATCAGCTCCGTCACCTGCAGCGCCTCGAGGGCCCCTTCGTTGATGTGCAGCAGGTTCTTGTTGATCTCCTCGGCCACGGCGGACTGCTCCTCGGAAGCGGTGGCGATCTGGGCGTTCATGTCGTTGATCCGCTGTACCTCCTGCAGAATATGCTCCAGATCCTGGCCGGCGGCCCGCACCACCTCCATGCTGAGGGAAGCCTGCTCCTGACTGTGGTTCATATGATCCACCACGCTCCTGGCGTGGCTCTGTAACTGCTGGATCATCTGCTGGATTTCGCCGGTCGACTCCTGGGTGCGCTGGGCCAGGGAGCGCACCTCGTCGGCCACCACCGCAAAGCCCCGGCCGGATTCCCCGGCCCGGGCCGCCTCGATGGCGGCGTTGAGGGCCAGCAGGTTGGTCTGTTCGGAGATGGTGCGGATCACCTCCACCACCGAGCCGATCTGCTGGGTCTGGGCCTCCAGCTCGCGCATGGCGGTGTGGGCCTGGTCGACGGAGGCCGCCAACTGGCCCATGGCGTCGATACTGCGCGCCACATCGTCGTGGCCCATGCGGGCCTGGCTGTTGGCGTGGTCGGCGGCACCGGAGGCGTCGTTGGCGTAACGGGCCACCTCGTGCACGGTGGCGTTCATCTCGTTCATGGCGGTGGCCACTTGATCCACCTCTGCAAACTGGGCCTCCATGCCGGCCCGGGTCTGCTGGCTTTTTACGCTCAGGCCCTGGGCCTCGCCATCCAGGGTATGGGCGGCGCTGCGTACTTGCGCCAGCAACCGGCAGAGCTGCTCGCCCATGGCGTCGACCCCGCGGGACAGCTGACCAATCTCGTCCCGGCGGGTGGCGCCGGTACGCACCGCCAGGTTGCCGGCACCGAACTGCCGCACCACCTCCAGCACCCGCTCCACCGAAAAGGTGAGCGAACGGCTGATGACCAGACTGATCGCCAGGGCCAGCACCATCACCAGCACCATCAGCAGCAGGGACTTGCCGGCCTGTTGCCAGAACAGGGCATTGATGTCGCTCAGGTAGACGCCGCTGCCGACCACCCAGCCCCAGGGGGCGAAGCCCTGCACATAGGATACCTTCTGCTGGGGGCGGTCGAACTGGGGACCTATGTAGCTGTATTCCACGAAGCCCGCCTGTTGCTCGCGCACCCGACGTACCATGGCCTGCCAGTGATACTGGCCGTCGGCGTCGGTCACCTGGGTCATGTCCCGGCCTTCTTCCTCGGGCTTCATCGGGTGCAGCACCAGGCGCTGCTGCATATCGTTGATCCACATGTAGCCTTCGCCGCCATAGCGCAGGCTGCCCACCGCCTCCTTGGCCAGGCGGCGGCTTTCCGCCTCGCCCAGCTCCTGGCGGCGTTCATAGTAGTGATTGATCAGTGAAACGGCGGTTTCCACCTGCTCCCGTACTTTTTCCTTGCGGGCATCCAGCAGTTCCTGGCGCAGGCCGGCCATGGCCGAGGCCTGCACCAGCAGTATGCCGATAAAGAGGCTGGCTACCATGGCCAGCAGTTTGTAACGTAGCCGGAGATGATTGAAAAATTGCATGTCTGTCCTCCCAATAGCGGCAGCCCCGGCCATCCGAGGCGTCGGATCCGGACAGGGGGCTTTGACCATGGACGATGCCACCCCGGCACCGGAGCCTTGCAGCGGAGCCCATGGCGGACGGAAGCGTCCCGTGCTTGTGTTGTTTGTAATGAGTTTTGGTGTCGGTTGAAACACTTAGGTTAACAACGAGTCCCATGCTATCAGCCTTATCGCTAAAGAGGTATTGCTAAAGTGGTGGTTTTATTGACGCTTATCATGGCAAGGGCGCCGGGCCGCCCGCTTCTGTCGCCGGGCTCTCAAATCCCGGCTTGGGGGGATGGCGCGCTTCGTCGGCCTTGGCTAAGATGCGCCGTCTGATTTTTCGGAGAGTACCCATGCCAAGGGCAAATGAAGTCAAAAAGGGAATGGTGGTCGAGCTGGACGGCAAGCTGCTGATGGTGCGCGACATCGAGGTGCAGAGCCCGAGCGCCCGGGGTGCCACCACCCTGTACAAGATGCGCTTTACCGATCTCAAGAGCGGCCTCAAGGTGGAGGAGCGCTTCAAGGGTGACGACCTGCTCACCACCGTGGAGCTGCAGCGGCGCACCGTGGTGCTGTCCTACGTGGACGGCGACGACCATATCTTTATGGACACCGAGGATTACAGCCAGTACCCGATCCGCTCCGCCGACATCGCCGAGGAGCTGCAGTTTCTGGACGAAAGCACCCAGGGCATCCAGGTGATGCTGGTGGACGGTCAGGTGATCGGTCTGGAACCGCCTCAGGTGGTGGAGATGGAAATCGTGGACACCACGCCCGAAATCAAGGGTGCCTCGGCTTCGGCCCGTACCAAGCCGGCTACCTTTGCCACCGGCCTCACCATACAGGTGCCGGAATACCTGAAGATAGGCGACAAGGTGCGCATCCATACCACCGAACGGCGCTACATGGGCCGGGCCGACTGAGGACACCGTCCGGGTGCTATGCTTGCAACTGAGTTCACCATCGGAGATGAAGGGATGAAAGCTGCAAGCATACTGGCGGCGGCGGCCGTGCTGGCCGCCGCCAGCGTCAGCGCCACCCCGGCGCCGGAAGGCGCCCGGGTCTATTTCATTACGCCGGCCGACGGCGAGGTGCTGGGGCCGGAATTCACGGTCCGCTTCGGGCTGGAAGGCATGGGCGTGGCCCCGGCCGGGGTGGAGATGGCCAACACCGGCCACCATCACCTGCTGATCAACGCCGATCCCATGCCGGATCTGGCCGCGCCGCTGCCGGCCAGCGATCAGGTGCGGCACTTCGGCGGCGGCCAGACCGAGACCCGGCTCAGCCTGCCGCCGGGGGATTACCGGCTGCAACTGGTGCTGGGGGATCATTTGCACGCTCCCCACCAGCCGCCGGTGATGTCCGAGCCCATTCATATCCGGGTGGAAGGGTAGGGCCGGCCCGACCCTGTTGTTGCCTGGCGCCGCTGCGGCGCCATTTTTTATCGAAGGAGCCCGTCGATGGCGAAGATAGTGCTGCTGGCCAACCTGAACTGCGACCATGTGCTGCTGCTGGACGAGCCGCTGCGCGCCGGCGGCCGGCTGCTGTACCGGGATCAGGGCCGGCGCCTGGGCGGCGGCGCCGCCAACACCGGGGTGGGGCTGCTGTGGGCCGGGCATCAGGTGGCCATCGCCTCCCGGGTCGGACGGGACGACACCGGGGACTGGCTCTGCCAGCAGGCCCGGGAGCTGGGGCTCGACGTCGGGCATGTGGAGCGCTTCGACGGCGAGACCGGCGAACTGCTGGTGCTGGTGGACAGTCAGGGCGAGCGCACCATACTGCGCCAGGCCCGCCGTCCCGCCCTGCCCGGCCAGTTGCCCGACACGCCGGTGGACTGCCTTTACGTCAACCTGGACGGGGCCGAGGTGGCCGGCTACATGGCGCGGATGGCCGAGCACAGCCTGGTGGTCGGCCAGTATCCCAAGGGTGGGCGCTGGCCCAGGCCCTGCCAGGTGCTGATCGCCTCCGCCGCCGACCTGGCCCGGCACAGGGATCTCTGGGCCCATGCCCGCGAGCTGGCCGGGGAGCGGCTGCAGTGGCTGGTGGTAACCCACGGCGAGCAGGGTGCCGAGGCCTTCTCGGCCGAACGGCACCTCCGGGTACCGGCCCGGCCGGTGTCGGTGGTGGACGCCACCGGCGCGGGGGATGCCTTCGCCGGCGGCCTGATCCACGGCCTGGTGTCGGGGCTGGAGATGTCGGCGGCCCTGGCCCAGGCTGGCCAGTGGGCGGCCTATACCCTGTCGTCCAGCACTTCCATTCCCTCCGAGCAACTGAAGGCTTATCTGCGCCGTGCCGGCTGAATTCGGGGCCGGTCGCTGGTAAGCTCTGGGTTCCGTCCCGGTTTTTGGAATCAAGGCATTGGATAACGGCCTCTTTATTTCCTTTCTCAACCTGTGCTGGCGTTGGTCGGTGTTCCTGATGTTTCCACTGCTGGTGCTGCTGTACAGCCAGTTGCTGGGTTTGCCCCTGGCCGAGTTCGACAACGGCGTCAATCACCACAAGTGGCTGATCACCCTGCTTTATCTGCTCTATGTGTTGCTCTGGCTGCGTTTCGACCGGCGGGTCACCGCCCTGCTCGAGCAACGGAGGCGCTGATGGAGGGATGGATCGCGGCTGGCTGGCCCTGGTTGCTCGTCCTGGCGGGCATCGTCGCCGGCTGGGGCCTGACCCGGCTCGGCCTGCATTCCCGGTTGCTGCTGCTGGCCCAGCGCAACGAACAGTTGCAGGCCCGGCTGGACGAGCGCGACCGGGAGCTGCAGGACAGCCGACAGCGGCTGGAACAGCAGCAGCAACTGGTGCTGAAGATGAACGGCCGGCTCAAGGAATACGAGACCCTGTTGCGCCAGGAGCGCCAGTGGGCGGCGGAGAAGCAGGCCCAGTTCGAAGCCAGCGAACAGCGTCTGGCCCAGCAGTTCGAAAACCTGGCCCAGCGCATCTTCGAGCAGAAGACCCATAACTTCCGCGAACTGAACCAGCACAGCCTGGACGGCCTGCTCGGCCCCCTGCGCGAGCAGTTGGAGGGCTTTCGCCGCACCATGCAGGAAAGCCACGCCGACGAGAGCCGCCAGCGCCACAGCCTGAAATTCGAAATCGAGCGGCTGGCCGAGCTCAACCGGCAGATGAGCGCCGACACCGCCGCCCTGACCCGGGCCCTGAAGGGGGACAGCAAGCAGCAGGGCAACTGGGGCGAGGTGGTGCTGGCCCGGGTGCTGTCCGAGTCGGGGCTGCGCGAGGGCCATGAGTACAGTACCCAGCAGAGCCTCACCAACACCGACGGCAAGCGCTACCAGCCGGACGTGGTGGTGCACCTGCCCCAGAACAAGGACATCATCATCGACGCCAAGGTGTCGCTCACCGCCTACGAGCGCTACTTCAACGGCGAGGACGAGGCCGGGCGGGAGCAGGCCCTGCGCGAGCATGTGGCCTCGGTGCGCGGCCATATCCGCGAGCTGGGGCGCAAGGACTACCAGCAACTGCAGGGGGTGCGCACCCTCGACTACGTGCTGATGTTCGTGGCGGTGGAGCCGGCCTTCCTGGTGGCGGTGGAGGCGGAGCCGGGGCTGGTGAAGTACGCCCTGGACCACAACATCCTGCTGGTCAGCCCCACCAACCTGCTGGTGGCCCTGCGCACCATAGAGAACCTGTGGCGGGTGGAGCGGCAGAACCAGAACGCGCGCAAGATCGCCGAATCGGCGGGCAAGATCTACGAAAAACTGCGCCTGTTCACGGAAGACATGGAGGCGGTGGGCCAGTCGCTGCAGCGGGCCGACGACAGCTACCAGAAGGCGATGAAGAAGCTGACCACGGGCCGGGGCAACCTGATCCGCCAGGCCGAGGCGTTCCGCGAGCTGGGGGTGGAGGTGGCCAAGCCCCTGCCCGAGCACCTGCGGGAGGCGGCGGCGGAGGAGACGCCGCCGCCCCTGCTCAACCGCGCCAGAAGCTAGGGAAGAACAGCACCGCCACCGTCAGTATCTCCAGCCGGCCCATCAGCATGCCGACCGCCATCAGCCACTTGGCGGTATCCGGCAGGGTGGCGAAGTTGCCGCTCGGGCCTATCGTTTCGCCGATGCCCGGCCCCACGTTGGCCACGGCGGTCATGGCGGCGGTAATGGCGATCATCGGCTCCAGCCCCATCAGGGCGAGCACCAGCGCCAGCAGCGCCATGGTGGCGAAGTAACCCATGATAAAGGTGACCAGGGAGCGGATGATGTCGTCGTTCACCGGTCGGCCGTTGTATTTCTGGGGAAATACCGCCCGGGGGTGCATCAATTGGTGCAGCTGTTTGCGGAACAGGGCCATGGCCACCTGGAAACGGAACACCTTGAAGCCGCCGGCGGTCGAGCCGGAGCAGGCGCCCGAAACCATCAGGATGGCGAACAGCACCAGGGAGAAGGGCCCCCAGGTACCGAAGTCGTCCAGCCCGTAGCCGGTGGTGGTCACGATGGAGATCAGGTTGAACAGGCTGAGGCGAATGGCATCGGCCAACGGGAAGCGGCCCTGCCACCAGAGATAGAGGCTGAGTGCCAGGGTGGTCGCCAGCACCAGTATCAGGAAGCCCCTCACCTGGGCGTCGCGCAGCAGGGCCAGGTTGCGGTGCTGCAGGCTGGACACCATCAGCAGGAAGGGCAGGCCGCCGATGAACATGAAGACGATGGCCACCCAGTGGGCGGTGGCGGAGAAGTGCCCCATGGAGCCGTCCGAGGTGGAATAACCGCCGGTGCTCAGGGTGGTCATGGCGTGGTTGATGGCCTCGAACAGGGTCATCTCGGTGAGCAGATAGTAGCTCAGCATGCACAGCAGGCTGAGCAGCAGGTACAGCTGGACGATGTGTTTGGCCACGGTGGCGGCGCGGGGGGCGGCCTTGTCGGACCAGTCGGAGGATTCGGTCTGGAACAGCCGCATCCCGCCCACGTTGAGGTAAGGCAATATCGCCACCGCCGCCACGATAAAGCCAAGGCCGCCGAGCCACTGCAGCACGGAGCGCCACAGCAGTATGGGTTTGGACATCCCGTCCAGGCCGCTGAGCACGGTGGAGCCGGTGGTGGTTACGCCGGACATGGCCTCGAAGAAGGCGTCGGTAAAGCTGATATGGGTGATGAACACGAAGGGCAGGGCGGAAAAGACGCAGACGGTGGACCACACCAGGGTGGTCAGCAGAAACATCTCCCGGACCCGAAGACGGATTTCCGCCTTCTGGCCATAAGCCAGCAGGCCGAAGGCGGTGCCATGGGTCAGCAGGGTGGCCAGCAGGAACTCCTGGAAGCCTCCGCCCCTGCTGAACAGGGCCAGCAGGGTAGGCAGCCACATGAACAACGCCAGCTTCGACAACGCCATGCTCAGTACGAAGGCGATGGGGCGAAGGTTGAACATGGACGCTCCTTACAGGAAGAAGGGACTGGGCTGGAACAGCCGCTCCACTTCCGGGATGAATTTCTTGTCCACCAGGAACAGCACCACGTGGTCGTTCTGCTCGATCACCGTCTTGTCGTGGGCGATCAGCACCTCGTCGCCACGTACGATGGCGCCGATGGTGGTGCCCGGCGGCAGCTTGAGTTCGCCCACCTGGCGGCCCACCACCTTGGAGGTACTGCTGTCGCCATGGGCGATGGCCTCGATGGCCTCGGCCGCCCCCCGGCGCAGGGAGTAGACGTTGACGATGTCGGCCCGGCGCACATGGGTGAGCAGGGCCGAGATGGTGGCCTGCTGGGGCGAGATGGCCACGTCGATGGTGCCGCCCTGCACCAGATCCACGTAGGCGCCGCGCTGGATCAGCACCATCACCTTCTTGGCGCCCATCTTCTTGGCGAGCATGGCCGACATGATGTTGGCCTCGTCCTTGTTGGTGACGGCGATGAAGACGTCCACCTGATCGATATGCTCCTCCACCAGCAGCTCCTGATCGGCGGCATCGCCGCAGAAGACGATGGTGTGCTCCAGTATCTCGGACAGCTGTTCCGCGCGCCTGGGGTTGTGCTCGATAAGCTTCACCGAGTAGCGCTTTTCCAGCCGCCGGGCCAGGCCGGCACCGATGTTGCCGCCGCCCACTATCATGATGCGCTTGTAGTCGCTTTCCAGCCGCTGCAGCTCGGACATCACCGCCCGGATATGGCCGCTGGCGGCGACGAAGAACACCTCGTCGTCCGCTTCTATGATGGTGGTGCCCTGGGGCCGGATCGGCCTGTCCTGGCGGAAGATGGCCGCCACCCGGGTGTCGATGTTGGGCATGTGATCGCGCAGGGTGGACAGGGCGTTGCCCACCAGGGGGCCGCCGTAATAGGCCTTGATCGCCACCAGGCCGACCTTGCCCTCGGCGAAGTCCACCACCTGCAGGGCGCCGGGGTACTGGATCAGCCGGTAGATGTACTCGGTCACCAGTTGCTCGGGGGCGATCAGGTTGTCCACCGGCACCGCCTCGTTGAGGAACAGCCGTTCCCGCTCCACCAGGAACTCGGGGGAACGGATCCGCGCCACCTTGTTGGGGGTGTTGAACAGGGAGTAGGCCACCTGGCAGGCGATCATGTTGGTCTCGTCGCTGTTGGTCACCGCCACCAGCATGTCCGCGTCCTGGGCGCCGGCTTCGCGCAGCACCCGGGGATGGGCACCGTGGCCGTTGACCACCCGCAGGTCGTACTTGTCCTGCAGCTCGCGCAGCCGTTCGCCGTCGGTGTCCACTATGGTGATGTCGTTGTTCTCGCCCACCAGGTTTTCCGCCAGGGTACCGCCCACCTGGCCGGCGCCCAGGATAATGATCTTCATGCTTTTTTACTCAGTTTGGCGTAATAGAAGCCGTCCCGGCCCGCTTCGCCCGGCAGCAGCTGCCAGCCCGGCTGCGCCGGGCTGTCGTGCTCGTGCAGCGGCCGATGGAGCGCATCCGGGGTGCGTTGCAGGAAGGCCCGGATCTGCTCGCCGTTCTCGTCCGGCAGTATGGAGCAGGTGGCGTACAGCAGGGTGCCGCCCGGCTTGAGCCGGGCCCAGAGGGCATCGAGGATGCGTCCCTGCAGGGCCGCCAGCTGGGCGATGTCCTCCGGCCGGCGCAGCCACTTGATGTCCGGGTGGCGGCGGATGACGCCGGTGGCGGAGCAGGGCGCGTCCAGCAGGATGCGATCGAACTGTGGCCCCTGCCACCAGTCTTCCGGCCGGGCGGCGTCCCCCTGCAGCACGGTGGCCGCAAGAACGATGCGCTCCAGGTTCTGCCGTACCCGCTGCAGGCGCTCCGCATCCAGGTCCACCGCGACCAGTTGGCCGAGTTCGGGCTGGCGCTCGAGAATATGGGCCGTCTTGCCGCCCGGGGCGGCGCAGGCGTCGAGCACCAGCTCGCCGGGCGCCGCTTCGAGCAGTTGGGCCGCCATCTGGGCGGCGGCATCCTGTACCGAGCAGTGGCCCAGTTCGAAGCCGGGCAGGCTGGTGACGTCCACCGGCCGGGCCAGGCGCAGGGCCGCCTCGGCCAGGGCGTCGGGCTCGGCCTCCAGCCCTGCCTGCAGCAGCAGGCTCAGGTAGTGGCTACGGTCGTGGTGGCGGGCGTTGACCCGGATCCACATGGGCGGGTGCTGGTTGTTGGCTTCGAGGATCTGCTCCCACCGTTCCGGGTAGGCTTGCTGCAGCCGCTTCACCAGCCAGTTGGGGTGGGCCAGGCGCAGCTGGGGCAGGGCATCGACCCTGGCGATCAGCTCGTCCTGCCGGCGCTGCACGTTGCGCAGCACGCCGTTGACCATGCCCCTGAAGGGCTCGGCCTTGAGCAGCTTGCAGGCGTTGACGGTCTCGGCCAGGGCGGCGTGGGCTGGGATCCGGGTGTAGAGCAACTGGTAGATGCCCACCAGCAACAGGGCGTGCACCGGCTGGTATTTGCCCTTGAGCGGCTTTTCCAGCAGTTGCTTGGCGATGGCATCGAGCCGGCTGTACCAGCGCAGGCTGCCGAAGCAGAGCTCCTGCAGCAGCGCCCTGTCCTTGGCGGCGACTTCCTGCTGGAAACGGGGCAGCAGGGTGGACACCGACTGACCCTGGTTGATCACTTGGTGGAGGAGTTGGGCCGCGGCGGCACGGGTTTTCATAAGGATACCGATAAGTTGGGTGGGATCAGGCCAGCGTCGTGCCGGGTTCGAACCAGTCCTTGCGGGCGTTGAGCAGGTCCTGACAGGACATGGCCTTCTTGCCCGGCGGTTGCAGGCTGAGCAGGCGCAGCACGCCGTCGCCGGTGGCCACGTCGATGCCGGCCTTGCCGGCCCTGAGCAGGGTACCGGGTGGCTGCCCTGAGGCATCATCCAGCGCCTGGGCCTGCCAGACCTTGATATTGTGCCCGTCCAGCATGAAATAGCTGACCGGCCAGGGATTGAAGGCGCGCACACAGCGTTCCAGGTGGGCGGCGGGCTGGCGCCAGTCGATCAGTGCCTCTTCCTTGCTGAGCTTGTCCGCGTAGTTGGCCTGGGCGTCGTTCTGGGGCTCGGCCACCGCCTTGCCCGTGGCCAGCAGGGCCAGGGTGTGCAGCAGGGCTTGGGGGCCGATGGCCGCCAGCTTGTCATAGAGGCTGGCGGAGGTGTCGTCCGGGGCGATGGGCAGGCTGGCCTTGTGCAGCATGGCGCCGGTATCCAGTCCCTTGTCCATCTGCATGATGGTGACGCCGGTCTCGGCGTCGCCGGCCCAGATGGCCCGCTGGATGGGGGCGGCGCCCCGCCAGCGCGGCAGCAGGGAGCCGTGCACATTGATGCAGCCCAGGCGCGGGGTATCCAGCACCGCCTGGGGCAGGATCAGCCCGTAGGCCACCACCACCATGATGTCGGCGCCCAGGGCGGCCAGCTCGGCCTGGGCCTGCTCGTTGCGCAGGCTTTCGGGCTGGTGGACGGGGACGCCGGCCTGTTCGGCGAGCCCCTTGACCGGGCTGGGGGTCAGCTTCTTGCCCCGCCCGGCGGGCCGGTCCGGCTGGGTGTAGACGGCGATGACATTGTGCTCCGAGCCGAGCAGGGCCTGCAGGTGGCGGGCGGCGAAGTCCGGGGTGCCGGCGAAGATGATGTTGAGCTTGCTCAAGGGGTGTCCTTTGTCGGGATTAGCGTTGTTCTTGTTTGGCGAGTTTTTCCAGCTTCTGGCGGATGCGCTGGCGCTTGAGCGGCGACAGGTAATCGACGAACAGCTTGCCGATGAGGTGATCCATCTCGTGCTGGATGCAGATAGCCAGCAGATCGTCCGCCTCCAGCTCGAAGGGTTGGCCGCTGACGTCCTGGGCGCGCACCTTCACCCGCTCGGCCCGGGGCACCAGGGCGCGGGCGCCGGGCACCGACAGGCAGCCTTCCTCGATGCCGGTGCTGCCGGACTGCTCGAGGATTTCCGGGTTGATCAGCACCAGCCGTTCATCCCGCTCTTCGGACACGTCGATCACGATCAGCCGCTGGTGGATGTCGACCTGGGTCGCCGCCAGGCCGATGCCTTCCTCGGCGTACATGGTCTCGAACATATCATCTACAATTTGCTGCAGGGCGGGGGTGAACTCGGTGACGGGCTTGGCGACGGTTCGCAGCCGCTCGTCGGGAAAACGCAATACTTCCAATACTTTTGCCATGGTTATCAAGCTTATTCCAGGATGGATACTGTCAGTATTTTAGCCGCGTAACCACACAAAAAACAGCAGGACTTGGCCGGGGGGCAGGGATGTGATGAAACCGCAAGGAAGGCGATGGCCCGGATTGCTGCTGGCATGCTGCCTCGGCGTGCAGGCCCAGCCGCTCGAACTGAACGAGGCCCATCCCGGTCGCTACACCGTCCGCCAGGGCGATACCCTGTGGGACATCTCCGCCCGTTTCCTGAAATCCCCCTGGCTGTGGCCCAGGCTGTGGCAGGCCAATCCGCAGCTTGCCAATCCGCACCTTATCTACCCGGGGGACGAACTGGTCCTGATCTGGGTGGACGGTCAGCCCCGGCTGGTGCGCGCCGAGCCGTTTGGTGTGGTCCGGCTGTCGCCCCGGGTGCGGGAGGAGCCGGCGGTGGCCACCATTCCCCTGGCCGCCATCGCGAATTTTACCGGCAGCCACCGCATCCTGGCACCGGAGCAGCTGGAGCAGGCGCCCTATATCCTGGGGGATCAGCAGGGCAGGATGCTGATGAGCAAAGATGAAAACCTCTATGTTCGCGGCCACTTGAATCCCAATGAAACCTATGGCGTCTATCGTTCGCAGGGGGAGCTGACCGACCGGTCCGGCCGTGCCGGGTTCGGGCAGAAGGCGGCACTGGTGGGAACCGTGCAGGCCCTGGATCAACCCGGGGAGCGACTGGCCCGGGTGAGGGTGAGCAGCCTGCGGCAGGAGATGCGCCAGGGCGACCGCCTGTTGCCGCTGGCCGCCGATGGCGCCATTGCCGCCTTCTATTATCCCCGCCCCGGGCCGGCGATCGATAACGCCCATGTGCTGGCCATGGGCCGGGAGGCGGCCATGGCCGGGCGTCACGACGTGGTTTTCATCAACAAGGGAGGAGACGACGGACTCAGGGCCGGCGATCTTTACGGGGTACTGAAACCCGGGCCCGGGGTGTACGACTATGGAGACAGCGCCCTCAACCGGCTGAGCTATGCGGACACGGCGGGCCGTTACCTGCGCAATACCGGGCCGGCCACCACCTTGCCGGCCGCGCCCATCGCCCGGTTGATGGTGTTCCGGGTGTATCCGCATGTCAGCGCCGCCCTGGTGCTGGACAGCGAGGAGCCGGTGCGTTCCCACTACCCTCTGGCGGCGGTGCAGCATGCCGGCCTGCGACCTTGAACGGCACCCGCTGCTGCCCTGGCTGGCGCTGCGCCACACCACCGGCATAGGCCCGGTCGGTGCCGTCAGGCTCTACCAGAAGCTGGGTGCCGCCTGGTTCAATTCGCCGGCACTCGCCGGCTGTGACCTGAGCGAAGGGCAACGGCGGCAACTGCTCAGTCCCCAATGGCCGGTGCTGGAGCGGCTGCTGGCCTGGCAGGAGGCTGGCCGCCAACGCCATATCCTGGCATGGGACCACCCCGACTACCCCGCGCAGCTCAAGTCGGCGACCGGTGCGCCTATCCTGCTGTTCGTTGACGGCGAACTGGCGGCGTTGCGACGGGAGCAACTGGCGGTGGTGGGCAGCCGCCACCCCTCCTATGTCGGCCGGGAAAACACCAGGACCCTGGTGCCCCTGCTGGTGGAGGCCGGTCTGGCCATCACCTCGGGGCTGGCCATCGGCATCGACGGTCTGAGCCACCAGGCGGCGCTGGACAAGGGGGGCATCACCCTGGCGGTACTGGGGTCGGGGCTGGAGCAATGCTATCCCAGGCGCCATCGCCGCCTGGCCACGGACATCATGGCGCGGGGCGGTGCCCTGCTGTCCGAGTGCTATCCCTGGGAAGGGCCGCTGGCCCATCACTTCCCCCGCCGCAATCGCATCATCAGCGGGCTGAGCCTGGGGGTGCTGGTGATGGAGGCGGCGGAGCGCAGCGGCTCGCTGATCACCGCCCGCTTTGCACTGGAGCAGGGGAGGGAAGTGTTCGCCATTCCCGGCGCCTGGCAGAATCCCCAGGCCGGGGGCTGCAACCGGCTGATCCAGCAGGGAGCCAAGCTGGTCTGTGATGTCCGGGATATCCTCGAGGAACTGGCGGCCTTTTCCGAGGCGGCGATAAAAATTCATCCGCCGGTCACGGAGGAATTATTGCCTTATCCGGACTTGTTGGATAACGTAGGTTTAGAGGCAACGGCAGTGGACTTGATCGCGTCCCGTTGTCAACAGCCGGTGCAGGAGGTACTTACCCGGTTGGTCGAGCTGGAATTGGCTGGCTGGGTGGAATCCGTACCCGGGGGTTATGTCAGAGCGAGGAGGGGCTGATCATGTTCGATGTACTGATGTACTTGTTCGAAACCTACATCCATGCGGATGTGGACACCATGGTGGATCAGGACGAACTCGCCGACGAGTTGACCCAGGCGGGTTTTCACAAGGAAGAGATCCTCAAGGCCCTGGCCTGGCTGGAGCGCCTGGCCGAGCTGCAGGAGGCGGAAGAAACACCGATCTGGGCCCGCTCGGCGCCCGATTCATTCCGCATCTATACCCCGGAAGAGCTCTACAAGATCGACGCCGAAGGCCGCGGTTTCCTGCTGTTCCTCGAGCAGATCAAGGTGCTCAACGCGGAAACCCGCGAGATTGTCATCGACAGGCTGATGGAGCTGGACTCCCCGGTGATCGAACTCGACGATCTCAAGTGGGTGGTGCTGATGGTGCTGTTCAACGTGCCTGGCAGCGAGTCCGCCTACCACCAGCTGGAGGAGCTCATCTTCGAACAGCCCGAGGGGGCGGTTCACTGAGGGCGGCCGCGCTGGTAGAATTCGACCACTGAATTCGGAGGCGCGGCATGTCGAAAATCGATCCCAGTCTGTTCCATACCCACGAGCATGCCCCGCGCTGGGCCGAGGAGCCCTGTCCCCAGTGCGGGGCCAGGCTGGAGCTGCGTCACGGCAAGCACGGCGCCTTTATCGGTTGCACCGCCTACCCCCATTGCGATTACCGGCGTCCTTTCAAGGTGGTCGAACACGACGAGGACGTGGAAAGGGTGCTCGAGGGCAGTCAATGCCCGCTCTGCGACCATCCACTGGCCATCAAGAAGGGACGCTACGGCCTCTTTATCGGCTGCACCCACTACCCGCACTGCCATCATGTGGCCGATCTCAACGATCAGGGTGACGAGGAGCCGCCTTGCCCCGCCTGCGGCGAGGGCCATCTGCAGGCCAGAACCTCCCGTTACGGCAAGCGGTTCTACGGTTGCTCCCGTTATCCGGCCTGCCGTTACGTCATCAACGACAAGCCCAGGGCCGAGGCCTGTCCCGAATGCGGTTTCGGTATCCTGGCCGAACGCAAGGGACAGCTGTATTGCCCCAACAAGGGCTGTAATTATCACCGCTGACCCTTACCAAGGAAGTTTTATTGCCAATGAACCCGCAAGACTTGCTCACCGCCGTTGAGCACCTCAACAAGGGCGCCGTTATCGGCTATGCCACCGAAGCCGTGTTCGGCCTGGGCTGTGATCCGGACAATGGCGAGGCCGTGCGCCGCCTGCTCGAGATCAAGCAACGACCGGAGGAGAAGGGACTGGTGTTGATCGCCGCCGACTTCAGCCAGTTGCGTCCCTACCTGGATCTGGCGGCCCTGCCTCCCGGGCGGCTCGAGGTTATCCTGGACAGCTGGCCCGGTCCCTACACCTGGGTGATCCCGGCCAGGCCGGAGGTGCCGCTGTGGCTGCGTGGCCGGTTCGATTCCCTGGCGGTGCGGGTAACCTCCCACCGGCAGGCCCATGATCTCTGCCTGGCCTTCGGCAAACCGCTGGTGTCCACCAGCGCCAACAAGGCGGGTGACGAGCCGGCAAGAACGGTGGAAGCCCTGTCAAGCCGACTGGGTGGGGAACTGGATTTTATTCTGCCTGGTGTCACCGACGGCCTGGCCAATCCCTCCCTGATCCGGGACGGCATCACGGGCGAGACCCTGCGACCGGCCTGAACCTCAACGAATTAAGGAAGAAAAATGAGCGGTAAACCGGATACTTCGGCCGTCAAGGCGTTTTTGCTGCAACTGCAGGACGAGATCTGTGCGGCGCTGGAGCAGGCGGACGGCAGTGGCCGTTTTGTGGAGGACAGCTGGACCCGGGAAGAGGGCGGCGGTGGCCGCAGCCGGGTGCTGCGCAATGGCGCTGTGTTTGAGCAGGGCGGGGTCAACTTTTCCCATGTGCACGGGGCCGCCATGCCGGCCTCGGCCACCGCCCACCGGCCCGAACTGGCCGGTCGCTCCTTCGAGGCCATGGGGGTCTCCCTGGTGATCCACCCCCACAATCCCCATGTGCCCACCAGCCATGCCAATGTGCGTTTCTTTATCGCCGAGAAGGAAGGAGCGGATCCGGTGTGGTGGTTCGGCGGCGGCTTTGATCTCACGCCCTTCTACCCGGTGGAGGAAGACTGCCGGCACTGGCACCGGGTGGCCCATGAGCTTTGCGTCCCCTTCGGCGAACAGGTCTATCCGGAGTACAAGGCCTGGTGCGATCGCTACTTCTACCTCAAGCACCGCAATGAAACCCGGGGTGTGGGCGGGCTCTTCTTCGACGATCTGAACCACTGGCCCTTCGAGCAGTGTTTCGCCTTTATGCAGGCGGTGGGACGGGGCTACCTCGACGCCTACCTGCCGATAGTGGCCAGGCGCAAGGATACGCCTTATGGCGAACAGGAGCGGCAGTTCCAGTTATATCGGCGCGGTCGCTACGTGGAATTCAACCTGGTGTACGACAGGGGCACCCTGTTCGGCCTGCAGACCGGCGGGCGCACCGAGTCCATCCTGATGTCGATGCCGCCTCTGGCGCGCTGGGAATACAACTGGCAGCCAGCACCCGGCTCGGCCGAAGCCCGGCTGCAGGCGTTCCTGATTCCCCGGGACTGGTTTTAACTGACCGGCTCCGCCTTGGGGCCGAACAGCTCGATGACCCTGTCGATCAGCCCCTGGCGTTCGCTGCCGGGCAGGTAGGCGGCGTAGACTTCCCGGTTGATGGATGGGGCATCGGCCACCACGAACAATTGTTCCTGCTCCTGATAGATCTTGATCATCGAGCTGGGCAGGAAGGCGCTGCCACCGTGGTGCAGCAGGTATTCCAGGGCGATGCGCACCGAGCCGGTGTGCAGCAGCGGCGGCGTGGCGGTGTTGAACAGCTTGGCGTGCTGGGTATTGAAGGCGGTGCCCCAATCGATGCGGATATAGTCCTGGGCCATGGCCCTGGTGGCGTCGAGGTTGGGATAGGTGGACACCAGTTGCAGCTCCATGGTGTGCATGGCAATGTGACGCACGCCCTCGATACGGGCCGGATCGGTCAGAAAGGCCAGATCCAGGGTCCGGCCCAGCAAGGCCCGGGTCATCTGCTCGGGTGTGCGGATATCGGCCCGTAGCGACAGAGCCGGCAGTTCGCAGTAAAGCCGATGCAGTCCCGCCTGCAGGTAGGCATCCCACAGGTTGGCGGTGCCGGCCACCGCCAGTTGCTGGGTCTGGCGTTCGCTCAGGGCGACCTCGTGCTGGGCCCGGGCCCAGGCCAGCAGCATCGACTCGGCATGGGGGATCAGCGCTTCGCCGGAGGAGGTCAGCTGGATGTTGTTGCGCAGCCGGGTGAAGAGGGTGACGCCCAGCTGACTTTCGAGCTGGCGGATCCTGAAGCTGACCGCCGATGGCGTCAGGTAGAGATGTTCTGCCGCCTTGCCGAAATGGCGGGTGCGGGACACTTCCAGGAAGGTCTTTAAGAGTTCAGTATCCAAGGTCAACCATAAAGATTTTGTTCGTTAGCGCAAAATCTATTCATTTTATCGGCCAATGCAACAAAAAAAAGCGTCGAGGCTGGCAATATAATGATTTGCGCGCCCCGATACGGGCGGATTTGACCCCCGTACAGTACCGGCATTATGCCCAAGCATGAGAAGAATTCATGGACAGATACGCAGTAATCGGAAATCCCATCAGCCACAGCCAGTCGCCCTTTATCCACGGCCGCTTCGCCGAGCAGACGGGACAGGATATCAGTTACGAGCGCCTGCTCGCCCCTCTCGATGACTTTGCCGGCACCCTGGACAGTTTCAGGCAGGAAGGGGGCAAAGGCTGCAACATCACGGTTCCGTTCAAGACGGAGGCGTTGGCACTGGCCGGGCAATTAACCGAACGGGCCGAACTGGCCGGGGCGGTGAACACCCTGCAGCTGCTGCCCGATGGCCGCTGGCTGGGAGACAACACTGACGGCGCCGGGCTGGTGCTCGACCTCAAGCGCCTGGCGGTTCCCCTGAGTGGTGCCAGGATACTGCTGCTGGGCGCCGGTGGCGCTGCCCGCGGCGCCCTGGGGCCCCTGTTGGCCGAAGGGCCCGCCGAGCTGGTGGTGGCGAACCGGACCCGGGCCCGGGCCGATGAACTGGCGGCGCGCTTTTCCTCGCTCGGCAATATCGTCAGCGCCCCCCTGGACGCGCCGGGCCGCGCTTTCGATGTGATCATCAACAGCACTTCCGCCAGCCTGCAGGGTGAGCGACTGACGCTGGAAGCCGGTGTTTGCCATTCCGAGACCCGGGTCTACGATATGATGTATGGCCGGGACGAAACGGTGTTTATGGGCTGGGCCCGGGCGCAGGGGCTGAGATACCGCTACGATGGGCTGGGCATGCTGGTCGGTCAGGCCGCCGAAAGTTTCTACCTCTGGCGCGGAGTGCGGCCGGAGATAATGCCGGTGTTGACCGCGTTGAGAGCCAAGCTGGAGTCCGCAACATGAATCAGGACATTATCGTCGGCGACGATCTCTGCTGGCAGCCGCAGGAACAGCGGCTGACCTTCAGTACCCAATGGCAGGGGCGGATGATCCCCTGTTTTATCAGCCTGCACCGGCTGGAGCACATGTCCGGGCAGAGCCTGAGCGACGAGGCCAACATCATGCTGGCCTTCGAGGCGGTACGCTTCGATATCGAGGAAAAGGTCAGTGCCCTGGTGGAAGAGGAAGCCTTCGCTCCCGACGGCGCCCTCTATCTTTAGCTCCCGGATTCAGCCTTGCCGCTGCAGGTATTCATCCTTCAGCCGGACATAGTTGTCGGCTGACTCCGGCAGAAAGGCCTTCTCTGCCTCGGTGAGTGGCCGGGCCTGCCGGACCGGCGAGCCTACGTAGAGATAGCCCGGCTCCAGTTTCTTGCCCGGGGGGACCAGGCTGCCGGCACCGATAATGACATCGTCCCCGACCTCGGCCCCATCCAGAATGATGCAGCCCATGCCCACCAGCACCCGGTTGCCGATGGTGCAGGCATGCAGCATGGCCTTGTGTCCTATGGTGACATCCTCGCCGATGAGCAGCGGCAGGCCGTCGGGCCGGGCTGCGCTCTTGCGGGTGACGTGCAGCACGGTGCCATCCTGGATATTGGTGCGGGCGCCGATACGGATATAATTCACATCTCCCCGGGCTGCCACCAGGGGCCAGATACTGGCGTCGTCACCCAGCTCGATATTGCCATAGAGCACGGCGGATTCCTCGACAAAGACGTCTTTACCCAGCCTGGGGCTGATCCCGTTGTAACTTTTCAATGTAGCCATACTGCTTTACTCCCGGTCAGATAGGGGGACTCTGCCGCTATTTTAAAGCTTCCACCGCTAAAAACGAGGTTGGATTGTGCATAACCCTGTGGTTAAGCTGTATTTTTGCTGGGTTAATCAGCGCTTGGTGGCAAAAGTGATGTTTTTCACAAAAAAGCCCTTGCGCAAAAAGCGCGGCTCCCTATAATGCGCCCTCACTGACACGGCGGAACACGCCGGCGGTCACAAGCACTGACAACTTCGGTTGAAACTGCTTGACGAATCAAACGGACGGCGTAGAATACGCAGCCCTGACCCGCTAACGGTCAACGCTCTTTAACAACTTATCAAGCAAACTGTGTGGGCACTCGCAGTGGTTGGGAAACAAAAAAGATATTGTTTTTCAATGATTGTCGAAGTGCACAAACACTTCAGTAATTCATTGAGCATCAAACTTAAATTGAAGAGTTTGATCATGGCTCAGATTGAACGCTGGCGGCAGGCCTAACACATGCAAGTC
>NZ_NMUO01000071.1 GCF_002237365.1 Zobellella denitrificans | reverse complement strand
GCCGCCGCGCCGCTTTCACGCACGGCGCTGATGCTGCCCGCCGGGCCCACTTCCACCTCGAACACCTGACCGTCGACCTTGACCGCATAGACTTCGGGCGCGCCACTGGCGGCCTTGGCGGCGGCCGGGGCGGCCGACTCGGGCTCGCTGCCCGGGGCCGGTTCGAAGGCGGCGGGATTGTCGCGGTTACGGATAAATTTGAGGCCGATCTGCGGGAACAGGGCGTAGGTGAGCACATCGTCCACCACCTCGGTGGCCAGACGCAGACCTTCGGCCTTGGCCACCTCGGTAAACTCGCCGGTCAGCTTGTCCAGCTCATCGCTCAGCAGATCCGCCGGACGGCAGGTGATGGGCTCGGCGCCATCCAGCACCCGTTTCTGCAGCTCGGCGTTGACCGGCGCCGGGGCGGCGCCGTATTCGCCCTTGAGCACGCCGGCGGTTTCCTTGGTGATGCTCTTGTAGCGCTCGCCGGTGAGCACGTTGATCACCGCCTGGGTACCCACGATCTGGGAAGTGGGCGTCACCAGGGGGATAAAGCCCAGGTCTTCCCGCACCCGCGGGATTTCCTTCAGCACTTCGTCCATCTTGTCGGCCGCGCCCTGCTCCTTGAGCTGGCTCTCCATGTTGGTGAGCATGCCGCCGGGCACCTGGGCCAGCAGGATGCGGGAGTCCACGCCCTTGAGGCTGCCTTCGAACCTGGCGTACTTCTTGCGGACTTCGCGGAAATAGGCGGCAATCTCTTCCAGCTTGACCAGATCCAGGCCGGTATCCCGCTCGGTGCCTTCCACCATGGCCACCAGGGTCTCGGTGGGCGAATGGCCGTAGGTCATGCTCATGGAGGAGATGGCGGCATCCAGCATGTCGATGCCGGCGTCGATGGCCTTCATATGGGTGGGCAGGCTCAGGCCGGTGGTGGCGTGGCAGTGCAGCGCCAGGGGCAGCTTGACCGCCGCCTTGATGCTCTTGATCAGTTTCTCGGCCTCATAGGGCTTGAGCAGGCCGGACATGTCCTTGATGCAGATGGAGTGGCAGCCCATGTCTTCCAGCTTCTTCGCCATCTCGACCCACATGTCCAGGGTGTGCACCGGTGACGTGGTGTAGGAGATGGTGCCCTGGGCGTGGCCGTCAACGGCGATGGTGGCCTTGATGGCGGTTTCCAGGTTGCGCACGTCGTTCATGGCATCGAAGATGCGGAACACGTCCATGCCGTTGGTACGGGCACGCTCGACGAACTTGTACACCAGGTCGTCGGCATAGTGGCGATAGCCCAGCAGGTTCTGGCCACGCAGCAGCATCTGCTGTTTGGTCTTGGGCATGGCCTTTTTCAGGGCACGCAGGCGCTCCCAGGGATCCTCACCCAGGTAGCGGATACAGGCGTCGAAGGTGGCGCCGCCCCAGGTTTCCAGGGACCAGTAGCCGATGTCGTCCAGCTTCTCGGCGATCGGCAGCATGTCTTCCAGGCGCAGGCGGGTGGCCAGGATGGATTGGTGGGCATCACGCAGCACCACGTCGGTGATGGCAAGAGGTTTGGTCATATGACGAAGCTCCGTTAAGTTCCGTTTCCAGTTAGTCCATGTCTGAGCAGGGCTCAGCCTTTCTTATTGTTTTTGTATTGCTTGATGGCGGCACTGATCGCCGCCAGTTTCTGCGGGCTCAGACCCTGGGATGGGGTGGCCGGCATGGCGGCAGCGGCGGCCGGCCTGGGGGCCGGTTCGGCCGCCACCAGCGACAAGAGCTTGACCGCCACTATGGTGAGCGAGAGAAAAGCGAACACGAACGCCATCCCCAGGCCCATCAGGCTGGCGGCATCAAGCAGTTGGGAAGAGACATTATCCATCAGCATGCTCCTTGCTGTTTACTATCCGGCCAAGAGCATACCCAGCTTGAGGATGCCTTGGCAATGTTACATCTTGAAAAATGTTGTAAATATTACAAAAAAAGTGTGAGTCAAGCCACCTTTTGCACATTTAAAGCCAAAAATTAAGAATAAATATTCATGAATGGTCTTTTTTATGTGATTTGTACACAAAAACACAACATGATGACCACGTTATGGATACAAGGCAGGGGGAAATGGGAGACACAAAAAAACCGGCCTGAAGCCGGTTTTTTTAAGATGGCGCATCCGGGAGGATTCGAACCTCCGACCGCTCGGTTCGTAGCCGAGTACTCTATCCAGCTGAGCTACGGATGCAGATTGATTCTTTGCTTTAGATGGCGCATCCGGGAGGATTCGAACCTCCGACCGCTCGGTTCGTAGCCGAGTACTCTATCCAGCTGAGCTACGGATGCTTATCTAAAAACTGACTTGCTGTAAAAATGGCGCATCCGGGAGGATTCGAACCTCCGACCGCTCGGTTCGTAGCCGAGTACTCTATCCAGCTGAGCTACGGATGCGTAGATGGCGGTGAAGGAGGGATTCGAACCCTCGATGCGGGTATAAGCCGCATACTCCCTTAGCAGGGGAGCGCCTTCAGCCTCTCGGCCACCTCACCGTGTTTGCGGGGCGTATATTACTGTGCAGCCAAAATAAGTCAAACACTTTTTCCCGCCCATATTTTTGTTCGAACACTCTTTAAACACAATGAGTTAAAAGCAGGCGATACGAACAAAAAACGCCCCGGAAGCCTTAGTACTGGCTGTCCTGGCCGGTCCCTTTCTCGGCCTGTATGCGCATGTAAATCTCTTCACGGTGCACGGACACTTCCTTCGGCGCGTTGACGCCGATACGCACCTGGTTGCCTTTCACGCCCAGCACGGTCACGGTGACTTCGTCACCAATCATCAGGGTTTCCCCTACTCTACGAGTCAAAATCAGCATCTGGCTGCTCCTGTCTATCCGCTGTAATAGTTAAAAAATGTTATTTATTATCCAATAAAGGCTCTAAAAAACCTAGCCTTTCCCCTTCATACAGATGGGGTGTCCCCGCTACCAAATCAAGAGGCCTGTCATAGACAGGCCTCTTTTTCGTTCAGTCAGGGCATCTCTGCTGAATAAAAATTATAGCCGCTCTGTCAACCAGGGCGTCACCGAGGCCAGCGCCGCCGGCAGCTGCGCCGGCTCGGTGCCGCCGGCCTGGGCCATGTCGGGACGGCCGCCGCCCTTGCCGCCCACCTGCTGGGCCACCAGATTGACCAGTTCGCCGGCCTTGACCTTGCCGGTCAGATCCTTGGTCACCCCGGCGATCAGGCTGACCTTGCCGTCGGCCACGGTAGCCAGCACCACCACGCCGGACTGCAGCTTGGCCTTGAGGTCGTCCAGGGAGCCGCGCAGGGACTTGGCATCCACGCCCTCCAGGTTGGCCACCAGCACCTTGGTGCCGTTCACCTCGATCACCTGCTCCAGCAGGGAGGCGCCGGCATGGGCGGTGAGCCTGGCCTTGAGCTGTTCGATTTCCTTCTCGAGCTGCCGGCTGCGATCCAGCACCTGGCGGACCTTGGCCGACACCGAGAACAGGTCGCCCTTGACCAGGCCGGCGGCCTGGGACAGTTCGTGATCCAGCTGGTGCAGGTAGGCCTGGGCGGCCTCGCCGGTCACCGCCTCGATACGACGGACACCGGCGGCGATGCCGCTTTCGGACAGGATCTTGAACAGGCCGATATCGCCGGTGCGCCGCACATGGGTACCACCGCACAGTTCGGTGGACACCCCGCCCATGGTCACCACCCGCACCTCGTCGTCGTATTTCTCGCCGAACAGGGCCATGGCGCCAGCCTCCTTGGCGGCGTCCAGATCCATCAGCTCGGTGGATACCGCGTGGTTGGCACGGATTTCCCTGTTGACCATGTCCTCGACTTCCCGGATTTCCTGGGCGCTCATCGCCTCCAGGTGGGAGAAGTCGAAGCGCAGCCGATCCGGGCCCACCAGGGAGCCTTTCTGGATGACGTGATCGCCCAGCAGCCTGCGCAGGCAGGCATGCAGCAGGTGGGTCACCGAGTGGTTGAGCGCCGTGGCCTGACGACGCTGGCTGTCGACGGCGGCGGTCACCGCTTCGTCCACTTCCAGGGTGCCCAGCTCCAGGTAGCCCAGGTGCAGTATGCCGTTGCCGGCTTTTTGGGTATCCTTGACCACGAACAGGCCGTCGTCCATCTTGATGACGCCGGTATCCCCCACCTGGCCGCCGGATTCGGCGTAGAAGGGGGTCTTGTCCAGCACCACGGCGGCCTCCTCACCGGCGATCAGGGCCGGTACCGGCTCGCCGTCCTTGAACAGGGCGGTCACCTTGGCCGGCTCGGCCAGGTGCTGGTAACCGGTAAAGTCGGTCTGGCCGTCCACCTTGATCACCCTGGAGTAGTCCACCCCGAAGTTGGAGGCCTCCTTGGCCCGCTCCCGCTGCTGCTGCATCAGGGTTTCGAAGCCGGCTTCGTCGATGCTGATGTCCCTGTCCCGCAGCACGTCGGCGGTCAGGTCCGCGGGGAAGCCGTAGGTGTCGTACAGCTTGAACACCACTTCACCCGGCAGCACCTTGCCGTCGCCCAGGGTGTCGAGGGCCTCCTCCAGCAGTTGCAGGCCCCGATCCAGGGTACGGGCGAACTGCTCTTCTTCCAGGCGCAACACCTTCTCGATGATGGCCCGCTGGCTGTTCAGCTCCGGATAGGCGTCGGACATCTGCTCGCACAGGGCCCCCACCAGGGTATAGAAAAACGCCTGCTCGGCACCCAGCTTGCGGCCATGACGCACGGCGCGACGGATGATACGGCGCAGCACATAGCCCCGGCCTTCGTTGGACGGCATGACACCGTCGGCGATCAGGAAGGAGCAGGAGCGGATATGATCGGCGATCACCCGCAGGGATTTGTTGTCCAGATCCTGGGTGCCCACCGCCTTGGCGGCCGCCTTGATCAAGGCCTGGAACAGGTCGATCTCGTAGTTGGAGTGCACCCCCTGCAGTATGGTGGCAATCCGCTCCAGGCCCATGCCGGTATCCACCGACGGCTTGGGCAGCGGCTCCATGGTGCCGTCCGCATGGCGGTTGAACTGCATGAACACCAGGTTCCAGATCTCGATGTAGCGGTCGCCGTCCTCTTCCGGGCTGCCGGGAGGGCCGCCCCAGATCTCGGGGCCGTGATCGTAGAAGATCTCGGTGCAGGGACCGCAGGGACCGGTGTCCCCCATGGTCCAGAAGTTGTCGGAAGCATACTTGGCTCCCTTGTTGTCGCCGATGCGGACGATGCGTTCGACGGGCACGCCGATTTCCTTGGCCCAGATATCGAAAGCTTCGTCGTCGGTGGCGTAGACGGTGACCCAGAGCTTGTCCTTGGGCAGCTTGACCACCTCGGTCAGGAATTCCCAGGCGAAGCGGATGGCGTCCTGCTTGAAATAGTCGCCGAAACTGAAGTTGCCCAGCATCTCGAAGAAGGTGTGGTGACGCGCGGTATAGCCCACGTTTTCCAGGTCGTTGTGCTTGCCACCGGCCCGCACGCAACGCTGGGAACTCACCGCCCTGTTGTAGGCGCGCTGCTCGAGCCCCAGGAACAGGTCCTTGAACTGGTTCATGCCCGCGTTGGTGAACAGCAGGGTGGGGTCATTGTGGGGCACCAGCGAACTGGATGCCACCACCTGGTGGCCCTGCTGGCGGAAATACTCGAGAAACGCGGTGCGTAACTCGGATGTGGTCATCTGCATGGATAATCCTGTTTATTGCTGGGGTTCATAGGCGTTGACCCGGATAATTTAAAAGGTATCCGGGCCAATGTAAAACGCGCCTTGCGGCGGTGGCGGAGAAAGCGTTATTCCGGGTCGGATTCCAGGGCGTGGCGGATATGTTCGGGGCCGAATCCCCTCGCCTGCAGGTAACGCATGCGCCTGGCCCTTTCCTTGACGTCCAGCCGGCCGGCCGGGGTGAACCTGGCGCGATAGCAGTGCTCGGCCAGGGCGAACCAGTCGGCGGCGGCTTCCTCCAGGGCCCGTTCGATATCGGCCGAGGCGATGCCCTTGCGCTGCAGCTCGGCGCGGATACGCAGGGGACCGTGTTTCTTCAGGACATGCTGGCGCACCTGTACCGCCACGAAACGATCTTCCTCCAGCCAGTGCTGCTGCTCCAGCCGGTCCAGGGCCTGTTCTATCAGCGCTGGCTCGAAGCCGCGCTGGCGCAGCTTCCGGGCCAGCTCCCGCCGGCCGTGATCCCGGCGGGACAGGAGCCGCAGGGCGCAATCCCATAGCTGTTGCGGGGTCAGGTTCTGTTCCATGTTGCACCACTAAAACACAAAGGCCGGGACTATCCCGGCCTGATGCTCAGAAATCACCGCTGCTGCCGTCCGGCCCATCCAGCTCGGCCACCGTTTCAAAGTCGCGCTCGCCGTTTTCCTCCCGGGCCGCCGGGGTCAGCAGCAGTTGGCGCAGCTGCTGCTCGATTTCATCGGAAACCGACTTGTTTTCCAGCAGGAACTTGATGGAATTGGCCTTGCCCTGGCCTATCTTGTCGCCCTTGTAACTGTACCAGGCACCGGATTTCTCGATCAGCTTGTGCTTGACGCCCAGCTCGATCAGCTCTCCTTCCTTGGAAATACCGGCGCCGTACATGATCTGGAATTCGGCCTGCTTGAACGGTGGCGCCACCTTGTTCTTGACCACCTTGACCCGGGTCTCGTTGCCGACCACCTCGTCGCCTTCCTTGATCGCGCCGATGCGGCGGATATCGAGGCGCACCGAGGCATAGAACTTGAGGGCGTTACCGCCGGTGGTGGTTTCGGGGCTGCCGAACATCACGCCTATCTTCATGCGGATCTGGTTGATGAAGATGCACAGGCAGTTGGCGTTCTTGATATTGGCGGTGAGCTTGCGCAGGGCCTGGGACATCAGTCGCGCCTGCAGGCCCACGTGGGAATCGCCCATCTCGCCCTCGATCTCGGCGCGGGGCGTCAGCGCCGCCACCGAGTCGACGATGATGACATCGACGGCACCGGAGCGGACCAGCATGTCGCAGATCTCCAGGGCCTGCTCGCCGGTATCCGGCTGGGACACCAGCAGATCGTCCACGTTTACGCCCAGCTTGCCGGCATAGACCGGATCCAGCGCATGCTCGGCGTCGACGAAGGCGCAGACCTTGCCCATCCGCTGGGCCTCGGCGATCACCTGCAGGGTGAGGGTGGTCTTGCCGGAGGACTCGGGACCGTAGATCTCGACGATACGGCCGGTGGGCAGGCCACCGATGCCCAGGGCGATGTCCAGGGACAGGGAGCCGGTGGAGATGGCTTCGACGTTCAACGCCTTGTTGTCGCCCAGCCGCATGATGGAGCCTTTGCCAAACTGCTTTTCAATCTGGCCCAGGGCGGCGGCCAAGGCTTTTTCTTTGTTCTGATCCATGAGGAGCTCCCCTGAATGAATGCTGATTCGTCGTCGAAATGATAAGAAAGAGTATACTGGTTATTCGTACAGTATCAAGTGCGGTATGCCGCCAGCAGTGCCAGGCAGTCTTCCAGGGCGGCGAGCACCGTCTGCCGGCGCACGGCGAGGCGATCGCCATCCAGCCGGAGCAGACGGCAATGCAGGCGCTCGGCCGGCGCCAGGTAGCAGGCCAGCCAGACGGTGCCCACCGGCTTGTCCGGCGTGCCGCCACCGGGGCCGGCCACGCCGCTGACCGCCACCGCCAGATCGGCGCCGGAACGGGCGCAGGCGCCCCTGGCCATGGCCGTCACTACTTCTTCGCTCACGGCCCCGTGGTGTTCGATCAGCGTCGGCGCCACCCCCAGCATCTCGCTCTTGGCGGCGTTGGAATAGGTGACGAACCCCCGGTCGAACCAGGACGAGCTGCCGGCGATGTCGGTAACGGCACAGGCGATACCGCCCCCGGTACAGGACTCGGCGGTCGCCATCATCAGCTTGTGGTGCAACAGGGCCTCGCCCAGCCGCCGTGCCAGAGTCATGCTGTCCAAGGCCCCTCCCCGGGTCATGTGCTTGCGCCAATATGCTGGTATTATGCCGGCCCGGGCCGGCAGCGCCAATGCCTATCGCCCGCTCCTGGCACCAGAGCACTTCTCATGAAAATATAAGGTATTGATTTAGCTTATGAATCAAGACAAGACCCAACATACGCCCATGATGCATGGGTGTCTTTATATTGATTTATAAGTAGTTTTAAAAAATAAAAACAAAAACCTACATCTTAACCTACACAAAAATCAAGCTCGTAACTGAACTAGATCTTGCTTCACTCTCTACTGTTAACCTTCATTCTACTCCTTCACTCCCATCCAACTACACTGTTTCACTTCACAAGAAATAACACCAAGACAAATAATAATCATTTGTAAAAGTTTTCAGATACATATCACTCCATTGATATTGGCAGGACAACGCCGTCCCCTTCTCTCGCCTGGCCTACCAAGCATCAATGGAGTATTCGTTATGTCTCATCTCGTCGAATCCATGGCCTACGTGGGCCAGGTGCCCTGGCATGGCTTGGGCAATCAACTATCCCGTCAGCAGCCGCTGTCGGTCTGGCTCAAGGAAGCCGGCATGGACTGGTCCATCAAGCAAAGCGACGTCATGTTCAACGCCGCCGAGGAGGGCCTGTTCCTGCGTAGCCACGACGGCGCTCAGGTGCTGTATCGCTCCGATACCCTGGCGCCCTTGTCGGTGGTGTCCAACCGCTACAAGGTGGTGCAGCCCGAGGAGGTGTTGCACTTCTACAAGGACCTGGTGCAGGCCGTTGGCTTTGAGCTGGAAACCGCCGGGGTACTCAAGGGCGGCCGCAAGCTGTGGGCCCTGGCCAAAACCGGTCAGGCCGCCAAGCTCAAGGGCAATGACCAGCTCAAGGCCTATCTGCTGCTCGCCACCAGCTGCGACGGCACCCTCTGTACCACCGCCCAGTTCACCTCGGTGCGGGTGGTGTGCAACAACACCCTGCAGGTGGCCGTTGGCCAGAAGGCCGGTGCGGTCAAGGTGCCCCACTCCACCGTGTTCGACCCCAAGCAGGTAAAAGAGGCGCTGGGGCTCGGTCTGTCGAGCTGGGATACCTTCATGCGCGACCTGAAGGCCATGAGCCAACGACCGGTCTCGCCGGAGGAAGCCCATCGCTTCTTTGCCGAGGTGCTGGACGACCCTTGTGCCACCCAAGCCGACCTGCCGCCCGCCAAGCCGATGCAGCAGTTGCTCAGCCTGTACGACGGCGCCGGCATGGGTGCCGAACTGGCGTCCAGCAAGAACACCGCCTGGGGCCTGGTCAACGCCATGACCGAGTTTGTCGACCACCACCGTCGCGCCCGCAACCAGGATTACCGGCTCGACTCCGCCTGGTTCGGTCACGGTGCCCAGCTCAAGCACAAGGCCTACAGCCAGGCCATGGCCTTACTCCACTAATCCCTTCCTTCGATAGATTGCCCATAAGCCCCGCTGGCGAGAGCCAGCGGGGCTTTTATGCGTTTAGGAGACTCATCATGAAAGCACGTTATTCCCACGCCCTGCGCCTGGCCGACACCAAGGCGCTCACCCGTGAACAATGGCTGCAGGTGCGCCAGTCCGGTATCGGTTCGTCCGATGCGGCGGTGGCCATTGGCCTGTCCCCCTACAAGAGCCCGCTGTCCCTCTGGCTGGAGAAAACCGGCCGCCGACCGGCACCCGACCTGGCCAACAACGAGGCGGTGTTCTGGGGCACCACCCTGGAGCCGGTGGTGGCTTACGTCTACGCCCAGCGCACCAAGCTCAAGATGCGTCGGGTCAATGCGGTGCTGCAGCACCCGGAGCACCCCTTCATGCTCGCCAACCTGGACCGGGAGGTGCTGGGCCACCCGGATGGCGTCGGCACCCTGGAGATCAAGACCGCCGGTTATCACTCCGCCCCCCAGTGGGAGCAGGGCACTCCCCTCGCCTACCAGTGCCAGGTGCTGCATCAGCTGGCTGTCACCGGCCATGCCTGGGCCGATGTGGCGGTGCTGATCGCCGGGCGGGATTTTCGTATCTACCGGGTCAATCGGGACGACGACAAAATTGCCGATTTGATCCAACGGGAGACCGCCTTCTGGCAGCACGTGGTCAACGACACCCAACCGGAGCCGGACGGCTCGGAGGACGCCGGCCAAGCGCTGCAGGCGCTCTATCCCGAAGACAAAGCGCCGGTGCTGGATCTGACCGGGTCGCCGGAGATGAACAACCTGTTCTTTCACTTTCTGACCGCCAAGGAGAAGAAGGAGGAAGCCGAGGCCCGGGAGGCCCGGCTCAAGCAACAACTGCAGGCGGCCTTGGGCGAGGCCGGCGGCGCCGTGTTCCAGGAGGGGCAAATCAGTTGGAAGCGCAGTCGCGACCGGGTGGTGCCCGATATGGAAAAGCTCAGCAACAACCACCCGGAATGGCTGCAGCAGTGTAGTAAGACCGTACCCGGCTCACGCCGCTTTACCGTGCAACTGCAAAGGAGCAAGTCATGATCAAGGGACTGGCCATCACCCCGCCCATCATCGGGCGGATCAGCATTGGCAAGCTGGTGAACAAGAACGACAAGTGGCTGCCGGAAAAGGACGACAGCTTCACCCTCACCACCCAGGTCCAGAACCGCCACGGCTGGATGCTGCACCCGCTGCACCAGCGCTACGCGGAGGGCGCGGCCAACGGCAAGATCCGGGCAATCCCGGTACGGGTGTTGTTCAACGACAGCGAGCTGAACCTGCGCGCCGAATACAGCGCCTTCGACCGCAGTACCGGCCGGCCGCTGTGCGTGGGCAATGGCGAAACCGCCAAACGCGTCAATGAAGGAGGAATAGAAGAGGTGTGTTGTCCCGGGCCGGAGCATTGCCGCTTTGCCCATGAGCAGGGCTGCAAGCTCTATGGCCGGCTGAACCTGCAGGTGGAGGGGCAGAATGACGAACTGGGCAGCTTTATCTTTCGTACCACCGGCTACAACTCGGTGCGCACCCTGGCGGCCCGGTTGCAGTACTTCGAGGCGGTCACCGGTGGCCATACCCGCCATCTGGCGCTGCAACTCAAGCTCAGGGCCAAGAGCACCACCCAGTCCTACCGTACCCCGGTGTACTACGTGGACTTGACCCTGCGTGACGAGGACAGCCTGGCGGACGCGGTGCGCGCCGCGCTACAGGAGGCGGAGCACTACCGACAGGCCGGGGTGGACTTGGTCAACCTGGAGCGCATCGCCCGGCAGTTGCTGCACAACGGCCAGTTCGAGGACGGTGAAGATGAAGTCCCGCTGTTGCTGGACGAGTTCTACCCGGAGCAGGACGGCCAGCCCGAGCCCGAACCAGAAAGCAAACCCACCACCCTGGTCAAGTCCACCCGTCTGACCAACAAACTGGGCGCCGTACAGTAACCCCACGACCGTCATTATCGATCCACTACGCGCCGCCCCCGAGCGGCGCTTTTTTATGCCTGGAGTTTCCCATGAGCCATAACATCTTTATCGCCGGCGAGCAGGCCGGCACCTACCTGGCTCCCGGTCCGGTGACCGAGGCCGATATTCTGCACATGGCCAACAAGCTGGCCCGCCGGAGGCTGGCCAAAGGCCGGGTGCTCGACGCCCCAAGCAAAACCTTCGAGGCGCTGCGCACCCTGCTGCAGGAATGCGAGCACGAAATCTTCGCGGTGGTGCTGCTCGACAACCAGCACCGCATCCTGCGCTTCGAGCAGCTGTTTCGCGGCACCATCGACGCCGCCAGCGTCTACCCCCGGGAGGTGGTCAAGCTGGCCCTGGCCTGCAACGCGGCCGCCGCCATCTTTGTGCACAATCATCCTTCCGGCGATCCCGAGCCCAGCCGGGCGGACGTGGCCATCACCCAGCGCCTGCGCGATGCACTCAGCCTGGTGGATATCCGCACCCTGGACCACGTTATCGTCGGGCTGGAAGGCTGTGTATCCCTGGCCGAGCGCGGCCAGATCTGAGCCAAGGAGAACCCCATGAAGTTCAACCCGAACGAGCTGGAACCCCAGTTCAACGAGCAACGGTTCTGGCGCAAGCTCATGGCCAACCTGCGCCGGGCAGGCAGAGATGTGATCCGTCACTGCCTGTGCCTGTACTACGCGGCCCAGAAGCCGGAAACCCCGCTGTGGGCCAAGACCGTGGTGTACGGTGCCCTGGCCTACTTCATTATTCCGCTGGATGCCATCCCTGACGCCATCTTCGTTATCGGCTACAGCGACGATCTGGCGGTGCTGAGCGCCGCCCTGGTCACCATCTCGCTGTACGTGGATGCCGAGGTAGAGCGGCAAGCCGAACGCAAGCTGCGGGAGTGGTTTGGGGATTGAAAAACAAAAAAGCAACTCGCCGCCGTTTTTTGTTCCGAGTGACGCAATCCACCTCTACTCGCCGGCGCTACCGCCAAAACGCTGGCTGAGCAGTTGGTGCAGCGCCTGCATGGCGGCCAGGTGATCCGGCAGTCGCCGGTAGATATCCCATGCCACCTCTTCCTTGTAGGAATGCAGAGTAAAATTGCGGTCCTTGAGCATGGAGAGCCATTCGCCTTCATCGTCCAGCCAGTGGGCGACATAAGCCTGTTGCAGGCATTCCCGTGGTATGTTGGCCGAAATCTCGTTTAGCCTTCTACCATCACCTTGACCTGTTCGACAATGTGCGTACCAATAGGCAATGCCGAAGTGGCCGCCGGTGAGGGGGCATTACCGACGTTGACCGTGCGTGTAGTATTGACGAACAGGAAGTCATCCACCAGTTTACCATCCCGGGAAACAGCCTGAGCGCGCACCCCAGCCGGATAGGGCTCGAGATCCTCCAGTGCCAGCCCAGGGCAATAGCGACGAACCCGCTCGAGATAACCGCGCTTGTACAAGGAATCTTTCATCTCCATCAGTCCTGGGCGAAGATTGCTGGCCAACACCCGCAGGATGCCGGGGTTACTAAACATCTGTGCCAGATCGACAAGAGACACATCACGCTTGCGGTAGCCCTCGCGCTTAAACGCCAGCACGGCGTTGGGCCCTACTGTGACACTGCCATCGATCATACGGGTCAGGTGCACACCTAGAAACGGCATGGACGGATCGGGGATGGGGTAGATAAGGTGATTTACGATGTCGTTGTACTTTTGTGGAAGCCGGTAGTATTCACCCCGGAAGGGACAGATAGTAAAGCCCGGATCCTGTCCCAGCATACGGATAACTCTGTCGGCCATCAGCCCCGAGCAGGTGACTAGATAGCGGCTTGTAAACTCGCCGCTGCTAGTCTTGACCACCACCTCATCGTGGCGTTCTTCTAGGCCGGTCACCTGACAGTGATAACGGATCTCACCGCCCATGTGCTCGAACTGATCGGCCATAGCCCGGGTGACCGCGCCGTAGTCAACGATGCCGCTGGAGGGCACTAAAATGCCGCCCAGCCCGGTGATATTGGGCTCGCGTTCGGCCAGTTCCCCGGCCGACAGCCACTCCCGCTCAAGGCCGTTGGCGGCGGTACGCTCCCATAATGCCTTCATCCGCTCCATTTCAAGCTCACTGGTGGCCACCAGCAACTTGCCGCAGATATCAAAGGGCACGTCATTGGCCTCGCAGAATGTCTTGGTGGCCCGGTTGCCTTCCAAACAGAAGCGTGCCTTGAGGCTGCCCGGGGTGTAATAGACCCCTGCGTGGATCACCCCACTGTTATGGCCGGTCTGGTGCTGGGCCGGTCCACTTTCCTTTTCCAGCAACAGCATGCGCTTGTCGGGGTAAACCTGCTTAAGCTGCATGGCGGTCGACATGCCCAGGATACCGCCGCCGACGATAATAAAATCGTACATGTAATCCTCTTTATTGTTGAAATCACCCCGGATGCTGCTCAAAAACAAAGGATGCCGGCGAGGTGAGCATACCGGCATCTGCTTAGCATCAGAGGAATAGGGGATCAGTATTCATACTTGCCGTCATAACGCCGCTTGAGCTGCAGCGGATTACTCTCTTTGAGGGCAGCTGGCAGCAGGATATCGGGTAAGTTCTGATAGCACACAGGCCTCAAGAAACGCACGATGGCGGCACTGCCCACCGAGGTGGTGCGGCTGTCGGAGGTTGACGGGAAGGGACCACCGTGCACGGTAGCGTGGACCACCTCCAGTCCGGGCGGCCAGCCGTTGGCCAATACCCGGCCAGCCTTGCGCTCCAGCACCGGTAGCAACCGGCGGGCGACGTCCATATCGGCGTCATCCAGCTGCAGGGTGGCGGTGAGCTGGCCTTCAAGACGCTCAGCAACTTGCTGAACTTCAGCCTGATCGGCACATTCGATCACCAGGGCTGCGGAGCCAAATACTTCATGATGCAGACTTTCATCGGCGATAAAGTCCGCCGCAGCCACTACAAAGAGGGCTGCACGGCACTGGTTGGGAGCCGCACTTTCCCCGGCGCGGGCCACTTGCCGCACTCTGGCATTGGCTATCAGGGCATTCACACCCTGTTCATAGGCATCAAAGATGCCGGGGGTGAGCATGGTCTGAGTCGGGCATTGTTCAATACGCTCCGCGGCCCGGGCCACAAAGGCATCAAGTGCCTCGCTGCGCTCGGCGATCAGTAACCCCGGGCTGGTACAGAACTGGCCAGCGCAATTGTTAAGCACGGTGACAAAGGCCTCGGCCAGCTCCTGGCCCCGGGCCTTGAGCGCCTCCGGCAGCAAGAACACCGGGTTGCTGGAGCTCATCTCGGCGAATACCGGGATCGGCTCCTTGCGCTGCTGGGCAATCTGCATCAGTGCGGTACCGCCGCTGAAGGAGCCAGTAAAGCCTACTGCCTTGATACGATGGTCGGCCACCAGGGTGGCGCCTACTTCCCGGCCGGAACCGAACAATACCGAGAACACCCCCTCGGGCAGGCCGCATTGGGCCACCGCCTTTTGCACTGCACGTCCCACCAGCTCGGAGGTACCGGGATGAGCAGAGTGTGCCTTGACAATAACCGGGCAGCCTGCGGCCAGCGCCGAGGCGCTGTCGCCACCGGCTACCGAGAAGGCCAACGGAAAGTTGCTGGCGCCAAACACCGCAACGGGTCCCACAGGGATTTGACGAAGGCGCATATCAACTCGCGGCATCGGCTGGCGTTCCGGCATGGCCGGATCGATGCGCACATCCAGCCAGTCGCCGGAACGTACCACCTCGGCGAATAGCCGCAGTTGATTACAGGTGCGAGCCCGCTCGCCTTCAAGACGGGCCTGGGGCAGACCGGTTTCCGCCATAGCGCGCTGGATCAAGGTATCCCCCAGGGACTCTATCTCACTGGCGATGGTCTCCAGCAAGCCGGCACGGGTATCGAGGGAGGTTTCGCGGAAGTGGTCGAAGGCTTCCCAGGCCAGTTGGGCGGCGCGCTCCACTTCTTTGCTGGTCCCGCCATGATAGGCCGGTGCCAGTTGCTCGTTAGTGGCCGGGTTGATGGCATAAATGGGTTCACGGCTGCCGGCTACAGCCTGCTGGCCGATCAGCATTTCTCCAGTTAACAACATCTGCTTTTCCTCAATCATTCGTTTCACAGGTAGTTCTGCTCCCGCAGTTCGGTAGCCAGGGCTCAGTCCAGCTTGCCGTGGTAGGCATCGGTGATGATCCGCTCGATATCGGCGGCTCGAGTCAGGCGGGGATTGACCAGCACGTTGCCGCTGCGCATGGAGTCTTCTACCATCTGCGGCAGCATTGCCAGATCAACGCCCAACTCCTGGACATTCAGCGGAATATCAATGGCCTGGTTCAGGCGGAAAATGGCGTCGATCACCTTGCTGCCGGCGGCCTTCTCATCCAGGCCGTCCACATTTTCGCCCATGGCGACAGCGATATCCCGGAACAGACCCGGGCAGGCAGGCAGGTTGAACTTGACCACATAGGGCAGCAGGGCGGCATTGGCCACGCCGTGGGGAATGTTGAAAATGCCGCCAAATGTATGGGAAATGGCGTGTACATTACCCAGCTTAGACTGGGAAAAGGCCAGGCCTGCCAGGAAGGAAGCTACCAACATGTTATCCCTGGCCTCAGCATCTGTGCCCACGAAATAGGCCTTTTTCAGATTTTGCGCGATCATGATGATCGCTTGAATGGCCAGGGCCCGGCTGATGGGGTTTGCCTGCTTGGATACGTAAGACTCAATGGCGTGAGTCAGCGCATCCATGCCGGTCGAAGCGGTAATGGCCGGCGGTAACTTGAGGGTCAGTTCCGCATCAAGAATCGCCAGCTTCGGGAACAGCAAAGGGCTGATAATGGCAGTTTTGAACTTGTTTGCCGGGTTGGTCACCACAGTAGAGGCGGTGCACTCGCTTCCGGTACCCGAGGTCGTGGGAATGGCAAACAGTGGCATGGGAGCATTAACCAGGCGGTCGTAGCCCTCATAGTCGAGAATACTGCCCGGGTTAGTGGCCATCGCAGCCACTGCCTTGGCGGTATCGATGCTGCTCCCCCCCCCTACACCCACGATCGCATCACAGCCGGTGCGTTTCAACACGGTCACTGCGTCTTCGATCACTTCAACGGCGGGGTTTGGCTGTACATCCTGATAAACGTGATAATTCACGCCCGCCTGTTCCAGGGACGCAAAAAAACCGTTCAGTGCGCCGGCATCAATTAGCCCCTGATCTGTCACTACCAACAATTTTTCCTGCACATAAGGCTTAAGTAAGTTGCCGGACTGTTTTATCAGACCAAAGCCGGATTTGAGCGTAGTGGGGAAGTAAAAATTGAAGTTTTGCATAACATCCTCTTTGTTTGGATTTGGGACTTGCCCCAGTCAATAATTCCGGGCCCGGTCAAGCCGGGCCGGCGCTCCTAGTCGACAAACAGCAACGAGATTTTGGGCAAGAAGGTAAACAGCAACAGGTCGACGATCATCACCAGTAGCAGCGGGAAAACCTTTCTGACGATCAGCGCAAAGGTGGTATCACTCAGGCTCTTGGCAACAAAGAGATTGACCCCCAGAGGTGGTGTCAGCAAGCCGATCGCCAAGTTGGTGATCATAATGACACCAAAGTGAATGAGGTTAACACCCTCATTTCCAAGTATCGGCAACAGTATTGGCACCAGCAATATGATGGCGGCGTTCAGCTCGAGGAAAGTCCCGATCAAAAGTAGCACCACGTTAATAGCAATCAACAACCAAACTGTCTCGGCACCAAGGCTGGAAATCCAGTCGGAAACCTGTTGCGGAAACTGCTCTGTCGTTAACACCCAACCCATGATATTGGCAGCACCAATAATTAGAAGCACCATGGATGAAGTCAACCCGGACGATACAAAGATCTCTTTCAGATCAGCCAGCTTCAGTTCCTTATACACATACAAGGAAATGATCAGGCCATAGACGCAGGCAATAGCGCCGGATTCGGTCGGAGTAAAAACACCGCTGTAGATCCCGCCCAGAATAATCACTGGCATAGCCAGACCAAGCACTGATTTTTTCAGGCAGTCGATAAAATGAGGGAAACTGGTGGGTGTCCCTCCCCGATAGCCCCGTGCTCTGGAGTAATAAAAGGCATAGGCAATCAGCGACCCACCCACCACCAGACCGGGGACTATACCGGCGATAAAGAGATCACCAATACTGACATTGGCGGAGATGCCATAGACCACAAACGGAATGCTGGGCGGAATGATGATGCCGATAGTGCCACCCACCGCCATTAGCGCCACCGAGAATCCCTTGTCATAACCCGCCTTGATCATGGCCGGCACCATGATGCTGCCGATGGCTACCACTGTGGCGGGGGCGGATCCCGAAATGGACGCGAAAAACATGCTAGCCAGCAAGGCGATAATGGCCAAGCCTCCCGGAGTTGAGCCCACCATACTGGCGCCCAGATTGACCAGTCGGATGGAAACCCCACCTTTTTCCATGATCTTGCCGGCCAGCAGGAAAAAGGGTATCGCCATCAGCGGAAAAGAATCAATGCCGGTGAATATACGCTGCACGGTCACAAACATGGGCATATCGGTAAAGAACATGAATGCGAGCACACAGGCAAAGGCAATGCTCAGAGCCAGAGGTATGTTCAACAGCATCAGCGCGAACATGCCCATAAACATAGCGGATGTCATTTTTTCTTTCCTCTTTCCATGGCACCTTCGATATTCAGGCTTTCATTCCGGACATCGCTGCTTTTTTCATAAAATAAATAAACAAAGCTGATCAGGTAACGTACCGACATCAGCGCAAAACCACAGGGCACTGCTGCATAGGCATAGTAAATGGGCATACGCAGGGCGGGTGACAGCTGGCCTGCATCCATTAACCGGCCAATGAATTCGGCACCGATGTAGAAAAACCAGGCACAAAAAGCAAAGCTCAACACATTACCCAATTGAGTCATCATACGCTGGGCAGCAGGAGGAATTGCATGCACCAGTGCATCCACGGAAATATGCACAGAATTCTTGACCCCCAGACTTGCCCCCACAAAGGCTGCCCAGATCATCAGATAGCGCGCCACCTCTTCAGACCAAGACATGGGCAATTGGATCAGAAAGCGGTTGAGTACCGCCAGGAATACAATGGTCAGCATGCTGGCCATCAGCAGGTAGATAAGCCGCTCTTCAATACCGGTCAGGATCCCGTCCAGCTTTTTAAAAAAACCTATTATCGTCATATCAAAACACCATTCTTGCCAATAACATCATCACTGGCGTGCTGGTTTTATATGGGCCTGCACTTGAAAATACTCTTCTATCTCACCTCTCCGTTCGACTACTTACGAACCGAACGGAGAGGGAGTGGAGAGAAAGAAATAAAGCCAGGACGTTGTTTTCTAATACAGTGATAGCGTTAAGTACGATACCCTCGTCCATCACCTGGATGTGAGGAGGGTTACTGAAGACCTTCCGCCATAGCAACGGCCTGCATCAGCTCGTCAATAATTTCATCGCCCAGCTGCTTGCGATAGAAGTCATAAACAGGTTTGGTTTGCTCCCTAAATAGCTGCTTGTCTTCATCACTGAGCTCCACCACCTGCATGCCTTCTTCCTTGAGCTTTTGAAGACCTTTATTTTCCTGCTCGGCATTAAACTCCCGCTGGATGTTGGCCCAGTTACGAGCCTCTTCCTGAATAACGGTCTGGTACTCATCAGGCAGCCGCTCGAAAAAGCGGTTGTTCACTATAAACATAAAGGGGTTATAGACGTGGCCGTCCAAGGTGAGATGTTCCTGCACCTCATAAAAACGCATGCTCTCAATTAGGGAGATCGGATTTTCCTGACCATCGATCACTCCCTGCTGCAGCGAAGAATACACCTCACCAAAGGCCATGGGCGTGGCGGTAGCGTTGAAGGACTCCACCATCTTCATGTGCGCTGGGTTTTCCATGGTACGAATTTTCATACCATTAAGATCACTAGGCGATGAGATGGGACGAGCACGGTTGGTAAAATGGCGAAAGCCGTTTTCGCCCCAGGCTAGGCCGCGGATGCCAGTTTTAGGCAACATGCCATCCAAAATTTTCTGGCCGAAGTCTCCGTCCAGCACCTGATAAGCTACTTCTTGGTTTTTGAACAAATAAGGCAGGTCAAAAACCAGCACCTCAGGATAGATGCTGGACACGGGACCAGCTAACACCGCCATCTCAATGGAGCCGAACTGGACACCCTCCAGCTGCTCCCGTTCTCCCCCTAGCTGGCTGGCGGGGAAGGTGGAGATGGACACGGCACCATCAGTTCGCGCCTCCACGTTTTGCTTGAATACCTGCAGCGAGGCTTCAAGCCGATCATTAACGGCGGGAGAAGAATGGGAAACCTTGATTCGATACTCGGCACTGCTGGCTGCACCGGAGAACACCAGGGAGCATACTACCATGGCCTGGCAGAGCTTACGGGGCTTCAGTTGTTTAAACATAACTACATCCTTTTTGTTTTATTTATGACCAACAGGCATAAATTACACCATGTAAAAGGAGCTGGCCTGGTCAATGACACAGGCCGCCCACTACTTCTTAACGAACAATTTACGCAGCACGATAAAATATTGTAATGAATAGTCATGATTGATATATAACCAAAGGTAATCACTTTGAGAAGCTACAGCTACAATTCGAAGCAGTAAAGATCCAGACACCGAGAATGTCCGAACTCAACAAAAAACCATAACTATCTGAATTAAAAGAATAAAAATATCATCACATTCAATATATACCTACACTAAAGCAATCTTTTTCCTGAGGAAACCACGAGTAAGGCAACAACTTCGCGATGACCTACCCGCCTGGGAACTGTAAAATATTTGTGAGCAGCATCAGCAAGCGCGCCCAGACGGTGAACGTGAAGTACCGCTTGCCCAGTAAAGGGGCGGTCACCCACCTGGTTATCGACGCCACCGGACTGAAGGTGTTCGGTGAAGGCGAATGGAAACAACGCAAGCATGGCAAGGATAAACGCCGGGTCTGGCGCAAGTTGCACCTAGCCGTGGATGCCCGGACTCACGAAGTCATCGCCGCCGAGGTCAGCCTGGAGAATGTGGCCGATAACGAGGTCTTGCCGACCTTGCTCAACCCGTTGCGGCGTCAGTTACATCATGTGTCGGGCGACGGCGCTTACGATACTCGGGAATGCCATCAATTACTGCTCAAAAAAGGCAGCAAAGCGCATCCCACCGCGCAAAAATGCGGGCTACTGGGAAGAAGGACATCCAAGAAACGAGGTGGTCACGGCGCTGAAATCAGGGAGTCTGTCCGAATGGAAAAGCACATCAGGCTACCATCAGCGTTCGCTGGCAGAAACGGCGATGTCCCGTTACAAGCAGCTGGTGA
>NZ_NMUO01000068.1 GCF_002237365.1 Zobellella denitrificans | reverse complement strand
AGCTCGGGGCGGGCTGCCGGGCGTCGCCCGGGCTGGCGGCTCAGCAGGGCCAGCCCCGAGCCGACGGGGGTGAGTTCGCCCTGGCGCAAATCGCTCAGCATGGCGGGGATGTCCAGCTCCGGCAGCCAGTGGCGGGCGCTGCGGTTGGCGCCCAGCAACTGGCCGTCTTCCCGCAGGGCGATGATGCCGGACCAGGGCTGTTGCAGGCTGCCCGCATCCGGGGCCAGGCTCAGGATCCAGTGGGTGTCGCTGTGGTTCATCACCAGGGCGTTTTCCACCGACAGGGCCAGCAACCGGGCGGTGAGCAGCATGTCCTGGCAGTGCTCGCCGGCCTCGCTGGAGATGTCGATCACCCCCAGCAGCTCGCCGCTCGGCGACAGCACCGGGCTGGCGCTGCAGCTGATGCCCTGGTTGGCGGCCAGAAAATGCTGACTGCCCAGGATGCAGACTTCCTTTTGCTCGCTCAGGGCGGTGCCGATGGCATTGGTGCCCATGCTCTGCTCATGCCAGCTGGCGCCGCTGGCCAGGGCCATCTTCTGGGCCCTGCTGCCGAAGTGGGGATCGCCGCTGGTAAAGAGGATGGTGCCCTCGGCATCGGAGAAGATCAGGCGGCAGTGGCGGCCCTGCTGCAGTTGCTCGAACAGCGGCAGGCTGTGGCGCAGGTAGCGCAGCAGCAACTCATGCTGCTGCTGTTTCTGGTTCAGGGCCGAGGGCGCCAGGCAGCGGGGATCGGTGCGGCCGGCCCGGAGCAGGCCGTAGTCGCGGCTGCGTTGCCATGAACGTTCAAGTAAAGCCAGATCCTGGGGCTGAGTAAGCACTGTGCTGATGGTCATGATCCCTGCCTGTTAAGAAACTGAACACCTGTACTGAACACCCTGTCCAGACCCTGGACAAGGCAAGCTGCCAACCGGGGAGCGGACTCCCTTAGGTTAGTCTTTCGAAGGCCCGATTGTAACGACTTTTTAACCTTGTTTACTTGATCTGCTACAACTGGCACCGACCTTGCACTTACCTTCTTGCAAACGCCGACTGGCGTCAACGTCAACCGAGATTACCCGCAAGGAGAGCCGTGATGATTTATCAGCAACCAGGACAAGCCGGAGCCGTGGTCAACTTCAAGGCCCGCTACCAGAACTTTATCGGCGGTCAGTGGCGCGAGCCGGTGAATGGCCGCTACATGGAAAACGTCTCGCCGGTGAACGGTGCCGTGTTCTGCGAGGTGCCCCGCTCCGATGCCCAGGATATCGATCTGGCGGTGCAGGCGGCCCAACAGGCCTTCGTGACCTGGAGCAAAACCGCCGTGGCGGAGCGGGCCAACATCATGCTGCGCATCGCCGATCGCATCGAGCAGAACCGCGAGCTGCTGGCGGTGGCGGAAACCTGGGACAACGGCAAGGCGGTGCGTGAAACCCTGGCCGCCGACATCCCGCTGGTGGTGGATCACTTCCGCTACTTCGCCGGCGCCATCCGCGCCCAGGAAGGCACCGCCGCCGAGCTGGACGCCAGCACCGCCTCCTATCACTTCCACGAGCCGGTGGGCGTGGTGGGGCAGATCATCCCCTGGAACTTCCCGCTGCTGATGGCGGCCTGGAAACTGGCGCCGGTGCTGGCCTCGGGCTGCTGCACCGTGTTGAAGCCCGCCGAGCAGACCCCGGCCTCCATCCTGGTGATGATGGAGCTGATTGGCGACCTGCTGCCCCCCGGCGTGATCAACGTGGTCAACGGCCTGGGCCGGGAAGCGGGCGAGGCCATACTGCGTCACCCGGGCATTGCCAAGCTGGCCTTTACCGGCTCCACCCCGGTCGGCATCCATATCCTCAAGGCGGCGGCCGAGCGGCTGATCCCCTCCACCGTGGAGCTGGGCGGCAAGTCCCCCAACATCTTCTTCGAAGACGTGATGCGCTACGAGCCGGAGTTCGTCGACAAGTGCATCGAGGGCATGCTGCTCACCTTCTTCAACCAGGGCGAGGTCTGCACCTGCCCGTCCCGGGCCCTGGTGCAGGACAGCATCTTCGACGACTTTATGGAGCGGGTGCTGGTGCGCGGTCGCCAGATCAAGCAGGGCAACCCGCTGGATACCGAAACCCAGGTCGGCGCCCAGGCGTCCCAGGAACAGTTCGACAAGATCCTGAGCTACATGCAGATCGGCCGGGACGAAGGCGCCCGGATGCTGCTCGGCGGCCAGGCCAACCGCATCAGCGGCCTGGAGAACGGCTTCTATATCCAGCCCACCATCTTCCAGGGCGACAACAAGATGCGGGTGTTCCAGGAAGAGATCTTCGGTCCGGCGGTGGGGGTGACCCGCTTCAAGGACGAGGCCGAGGCCCTGGCCATCGCCAACGACACCGAGTTCGGCCTGGGCGCCGGCGTCTGGACCCGGGACGTGAACCGCGCCTACCGCATGGCCCGGGGCATCCAGGCCGGGCGGATCTGGATGAACTGCTACCACGCCTATCCGGCCCACGCCGCCTTCGGCGGTTACAAGAAGTCCGGCATCGGTCGCGAAACCCACAAGATGATGCTGGATCACTACCAGCTGACCAAGAACCTGCTGGTGAGCTACGACAGCAACCCGCTCGGTTTCTTCTGATAACAGGTACTGCCGCGGTAATGCAGAACAGTCAAGAGGGGCAGGCTGTTGCCTAAGCCAACCGTCGATGGCAGGGGGCGCGAAGCGCCTAGCACCGCCGCCAGCATCGCGAAGCGATGATACGGCGGTTACCGCGACACCGCCATCGTCGAGCATACAGGGATGTACTTGCTGCGTGTTGGCGTGGCGATAGCCTGGCCCGAGCATTAGCAGTGCCGGACCCATTTCAAGAGCACGGTTTTTATCCGGTCGCAGGGGAGAGGCGGCCACACACTCAACCTGGAATAACTCATAGGGAAGCATCATGACTACAGCAACTTTCTATATGCCCTCCGTCAACCTGATCGGCGCCGGCGCGGTGGAACAGGCGGTCACCAAACTGAGCCAGTCCGGATTCCGCCACGCCCTGATCGTCACCGACAAGCCCCTGGTGGAGCTGGGCTATGCCGGCCAGCTGCAGCAGGCCCTGGCGGCCCAGGATATCCAGGCCAGCGTCTTCGACCAGGTGCAGGCTAACCCCACCACCGGCAACGTGGAGGCGGGGCTTGAACTGCTGCGGCAGAAAGGCTGCGACTCGGTGATCTCCCTCGGCGGCGGCTCGCCCCACGACTGCGCCAAGGCCATCGCCCTGGTGGCCAGCAACGGCGGCGACATCCGCGACTACGAAGGGGTGGACAAGTCCGCCAAGCCGCAACTGCCGCTGGTGGCCATCAACACCACCGCCGGCACCGCCTCGGAAATCACCCGCTTCTGCATCATCACCGACGAGCACACCCACATCAAGATGGCCATCGTCGACAAGCACGTCACCCCCATCATGTCGGTCAACGATCCCGAACTGATGAAGAAGATGCCCAAGTCGCTGACCGCGGCCACCGGCATGGACGCCCTCACCCATGCGGTGGAGGCCTATGTGTCCACCGCCGCCAACCCCATCACCGACGCCTGCGCGCTGAAGGCGGTGACCCTGATCAGCCAAAACCTGGCCCGGGCGGTGGCGGACGGCAGCGACATGGTGGCCCGCAACCAGATGGCCTACGCCCAGCTGCTGGCGGGCATGGCCTTCAACAATGCTTCGCTGGGCTATGTGCACGCCATGGCGCACCAGCTGGGCGGCTTCTACGACCTGCCCCACGGGGTCTGCAACGCCATACTGCTGCCCCATGTGCAGCGTTTCAACAGCCGCGCCGCCGCCGCCCGGCTGAAGGACATCGCCGCCGCCCTGGGCCAGGACGTGGATTACCTGACCGATGAGGAAGGTGCCGACCGCGCCATCCAGGCCATAGTGGCCCTGGCGGAGCAGGTGGGCATTCCCGCCGGCCTGGCCGGCCTCGGGGTGAAGGAGGAGGACTTCCCGGTGCTGGCCAGCAACGCCATGAAGGACGCCTGCGGCCTGACCAACCCGATACAACCCAGCCATGAGGAAGTGGTCGCCATCTTCCGCGCCGCCTACTGAGGTGAGCTCTGCCTCTTGCCAGTGGAAAGGAGGCGGCCACTGAATCTTCTGGGGTGAATATAAAAAGCCGCCGGCAATACCGGCGGCTTTGTTTCGAGGTAGAGCAGAACAGCGGCAGTTTATTGCTCAGTGCTGGTCGCTCAGCAGCTCCTTGGCATTGATCAGCATGGATTGCCCTACGGTCACGTAGCCCGGATCCAGCAGGGGAGAATCCAGCTCGGCATTCATGATCAGCTCGTTTTCCTGCAGACAGGCCTGATCGGCGCGTACCAGCAGATGTTCGGCGGCGTCGACCCGATTGGGCTCGAGATTGCCACTGCCGTCCAGTAACCACTGCACTTCAATCATATCGTTGTCGCAGTGGTTGGCACTGGCCGGTGAGGCCAGCAGCAAGGCCGTGGAAGCGCAGGCCAGAAGTATATAGTTGGTCATAACCAGTCTCCTTGCTCCGGCTTAGTTGGTATAGGCGCAGATGGCGTAAACGGTGACGTTAGCATTTCCTCCGCCACCTTGTTTTGTTAGTGCAACGATCCAACTGCTGTCGGTGCCGGGATAGCTCTGAACCACTCGCCAGGCACTGTCACCGTTTGCTACTCCCCCACCAAGCACCTTTTTATCCTCATTGCTGCATGTTGCTGTACAGCTGATATTGCCGGCTGTAGTTGTGCAGGTATTTGAAACCTTTTCCCAAGCGGTTAGCCCGGTTTCGCCCTGGAGTCCTTGTTCGCCCTGGGGTCCTTGTTCGCCCTGGGGTCCCTGTTCGCCCTGGGGTCCTTGTTCGCCCTGGGGTCCTTGTTCGCCCTGGGGTCCTTGTTCGCCCTGGGGTCCTTGTTCGCCCTGGGATCCTTGCTCGCCCTGGGGTCCTTGCTCGCCCTGGGGTCCTTGCTCGCCCTGGGGTCCTTGCTCGCCCTGGGGTCCTTGCTCGCCCTGGGGTCCCTGTTCACCCTGGGGTCCCTGTTCACCCTGGGGTCCCTGTTCACCCTGGGGTCCTTGCTCGCCCTGGGGTCCCTGTTCGCCCTGGGGTCCTTGCTCGCCCTGGGGTCCTTGCTCGCCCTGTGGCCCTTGCTCGCCCTGGGGCCCTTGCTCACCCTGGGGCCCTTGCTCGCCCTGGGGTCCCTGTTCGCCCTGGGGTCCTTGCTCGCCCTGGGGTCCTTGTTCGCCCTGGAGCCCTTGCTCGCCCACTATCCCCTTGCAGCCATTCCGACCGTTTTCGCAGTCCCAAACCCGTTGTTCCAAGGCACCCAGCCCGCCTTTCAGGTTGGCTACCATGTGCTCGGTGTCATGGTCGGCCAATACCGGCGCGCTATGGCTCATCAAGGCCACCGACAGCAGGACGGTAGCGGCAAAACCGGAAGCGGAGGGGAGCAGGGTGGCAAGAATTGAGCGTTGTGCAGGCAGGGCTGCCTGACTTGCCCGCGAAGGCAGATCACGTCCATGATGCTTATCCATAAATATCGTCCTTAATATGCATGGAATTGTTGGTGGTTAACGCATGAGCTTCGCCATGCTTGAAGATCAGTATTGACCAAAGGATAAAAAGTGGCAGGACGAAATCAGTAAAAAGAGGGGAAATTCGTGTTAACAGCAGATGATTTGCTTCAATTGACTCTCACTTTTGGTTTTTTCGGTTAAACCGGCCAACAGAAATAGACTCGTGTAAAGCCGGTTTTTCTTTCGACACTGTTTCTTTGCTCAATGCCCCAGTATCTGGCTGAGGAACAGCTTGGTGCGTTCCGACTGGGGGTGGTGGAAGAAGGTCTCCGGATCGTTTTCCTCGATGATCTGGCCCGCGTCCATAAAGATCACCCGGTCCGCCACGGTGCGGGCGAAACCCATCTCGTGGGTGACGCACATCATGGTCATGCCTTCCTCCGCCAGCTCGATCATCACGTCCAGCACTTCCTTGATCATCTCCGGATCCAGCGCCGAGGTGGGCTCGTCAAACAGCATGATCTCCGGGTTCATGCACAGGCTGCGGGCGATGGCCACCCGCTGCTGCTGGCCGCCGGAGAGCTGGCCCGGATATTTTTTTGCCTGATCCTGGATCTTGACCCGGGCCAGCAGCTTCATGGCGATCTCTTCCGCCTGGCGGCGCGGCATCTTGCGCACCCAGATCAGCGCCAGGGTGCAGTTTTCCAGCACCGTCAGGTGCGGGAACAGGTTGAAGTGCTGGAACACCATGCCCACCTCCCGGCGGATGGTCTCGATGTTCTTGATGTCGTTGGTAAGCGGAGTGTTGCGCACTATGATGTCGCCCTGCTGATGTTCCTCCAGCCGGTTGATACAGCGGATCAGGGTCGACTTGCCCGAGCCCGAGGGGCCGCAGATCACGATGCGCTCGCCCTTGGTCACGGTCAGATCGATATCGCGCAGCACATGAAAGTCGCCGTACCACTTGTTCACCCCGCGCAGGGTCACCATGGCTTCCTTGTTTTGTTGTTCCATTCATTCAACTCCAGTGCCGGTGTACGGCTAGCGTTTCTTGTGGCCGGTGTGCAGCTTGCGTTCAAGGTACTGGCTGTACTTGGACATGCCGTAACAGAACAGCCAGAACACCAGACCGGCAAAGACATAACCTTCGGTGGCATAACCCAGCCAGTTGGGATCGGCCAGGCCCGCCTGCACGATGGCGAGCAGGTCGAACAGGCCGATGATCAATACCAGGCTGGTGTCCTTGAACAGGGCGATAAAGGTGTTGACGATGCCCGGTATCATCAGCTTCAGCGCCTGGGGCAGCACCACCAGCACCATCATCTTCCAGTAGTTCAGGCCGAGCGCCTCGGCCGCCTCGTACTGACCCTTGGGAATGGCCTGCAGGCCGCCGCGCACTACTTCCGCCATGTAGGCGGACTGGAAGAAGATGATGCCGATCATGGCCCGCAGCAGTTTGTCGAGGGTCAGCTCCTGGGGCACGAACAGCGGCAGCATCACCGACGACATGAACAGCACGGTGATCAGCGGCACCCCGCGCCAGAACTCGATAAACACCACCGACAGGCTGCGCACTATCGGCATGTTGGAGCGCCGGCCCAGGGCCAGCAGGGTGCCGATGGGCAGGGCGGCGGTAATGCCGACCACGGCGAGGATCAGGGTCAGGGTGAGGCCGCCCCACTGGTGGGTGGGCACCTCCACCAGGCCGAACCAGCCGCCGTACAGCAGCACATAGGCGATGAAGGGGAAGACGACCACCATAAAGGGGGCCAGCCACAGCTTGCCCGGCAGCCTGGGCAGTGCCAGCCACAGCAACTGGCCTACAAACAGCAGGAAGGTGAGGTTGATGCGCCACAGTTCCGCCGTGGGATAGAAACCGTAGGTGAACTGCTGCAGCCGGTTGCCGATGAACACCCAGCAGGCGCCGCCACTGACGCAGGCGTCGCGGCTGGCGCCGACCCAGTCGGCCCGGATAAAGGCCCAGTCGATGATGGGGACCAGCAGCAGATAAAGGCCGTAAAGTCCCGCCAGGGTGAACAGACTGTTGATCGGGCCGGAAAACAGGTTGGCCCTGAGCCAGCCGATCAGGCCCGTGCTGGCAAGGGGGGCCGGCCGTTCGGGGATGAGAGTGTCTTTGAACATATTATCGCTCCACCAGGGCCATGCGGCTGTTGAACCAGTTCATGAAGAAGGACACCGTCAGGCTGATGGTGAGGTACACCAGCATGGTGATGGCGATCACCTCTATCGCCTGGCCGGTCTGGTTGAGGGTGGTGCCGGCGAACACCGAGACCAGGTCCGGATAGCCGATGGCGGTGGCCAGGGACGAGTTCTTGGTCAGGTTGAGGTACTGGCTGGTCAGCGGCGGTATGATCACCCGCATCGCCTGGGGAATGATCACCAGCCGCAGGGTCAGGCTGTCCTTGATGCCCAGGGCGTGGGCCGCCTCGGTCTGGCCGTGGGAGATGGCCTGGATGCCGGAGCGCACGATTTCGGCGATAAAGGCGGCGGTGTAGATGGTGAGCGACAGCCACAGCGCCAGGAATTCGGGGATGATGGTCATGCCGCCGCGGAAGTTGAAGCCCACCAGCTCGGGGTAGTTCCAGCTGAGCGGGGCGCCCAGCAGCAGGAACAGCAGCCCGGGCAGGCCGATGACCAGCCCCAGCGACAGCGACCACACCGGCAGCCGCTTGCCGGTGGCATCCTGGCGACGATGGTTGAAGCGGAACAGCCATACCGAGATGGTCACCGCCAGCAGCAGCGCCAGCCACACCAGATGAAAGCCGCCGCCCGCTACCGGCTCGGGCAGGTAGAGGCCGCGTACGTTGAGAAAGATGCTGTCGTTGATGTTCAGGCTGTTGCGCGGGGCGGGCAGGGCGCGCAGCACCGCAAAGTACCAGAAGAACATCTGCAGCAGCAGCGGCAGGTTGCGGAAGATCTCCACATAGGCCGAGGCCAGTTTTCTGATCAGCCAGTTGGGGGAAAGCCGGGCCACGCCGATGATAAAGCCCAGCAGGGTGGCGCCGATGATGCCGAGAAAGGACACCAGCAGGGTATTGAGCAGGCCCACCACGAAGGTGCGGCCATAGGTGTCGGTTTCCGTATAGGGGATCAGCGATTGGGCGATGGCGAAGCCGGCCGGATCGTCGAGAAAGCCGAAGCCGGTGGTGATGCCGCGGGTGGCCAGGTTGGTCAGGGTGTTGTCGACAATAAACCAGATGGCGCCGGCCACGGCGGTGAGCAGCACAGCCTGGAATAGCAGGGCCCGCTTGGCCGGATCCCGCCAGAATTTAACATGAGTATGCTTGGGGTTCGCCGATGAGGACATAAGCCCTATCCTCGTACTGAGTCTGCGAAAGGGGCTGCGCCCTGGCGCAGCCCATAGCGGGATAACCGGTTAGCGGACGGGGGGCGCGTATTGCAGGCCGCCTTCGGTCCACAGGGCGTTGAGGCCTCGGTCGATCTTGAGCGGAGAACCCTGGCCGACGTTGGCTTCGAAGATCTCGCCGTAGTTGCCCACGTGCTTGATGATGCGGTAGGCCCAGTCCTTGCTCAGTCCCATGCCCTTGCCGAAATCGGCGTCTTCGCCCAGCAGGCGACGGATATCGGGGTTTTCACTGCCCTTCATCTCGTCCACATTGGCCTTGGTGATGCCCAGCTCCTCGGCGTTGACCATGGCAAAGTGAGTCCATTTGACCACGTTGAACCACTGGTCGTCGCCCTGGCGTACCGCCGGGCCCAGGGGTTCCTTGGAGATCACCTCGGGCAGGGCAACGGCGCCGTCGGGATCGGACAGCTTGATGCGCAGGGCATAGAGTTGCGAAAGATCCGAAGTCAGCACGTCGCAGCGGCCGGCCTCCAGTCCCTGCACCGTCTGCTCCGAGGTATCGAACACCACGGCGCTGTAGCTGATGCCGTTGCGGCGGAAGTAGTCGGCCACGTTCAGTTCGGTGGTGGTGCCCGACTGGATGCAGATGGCGGCGCCGTCCAGATCCTTGGCGCTGGCCACGCCCAGATCCTTCTTGATCAGGAAGCCCTGGCCGTCGAAATAGTTGATGCCGGTGAAATTGACGCCCAGATCGGTGTCGCGGCTCGACGTCCAGGTGGTATTGCGGGAAAGCACGTCGATTTCGCCGGACTGCAGGGCGGTGAGGCGCTCCTTGGCGTTGAGGGGGATATACTGCACCTTGTCCGGATCGTTGAAGACGGCGGCGGAAATGCCCCGACACAGATCCACGTCCAGCCCTTTCCAGGCGCCCTTGTCATCCGGGTTGGAGAAGCCGGGCAAGCCGCTGTTTACGCCGCATTTCAACACGCCTCTTTGCTTGACCGAATCCAGGGTCGCCGCCTGGGCCTGGGACAGTCCCGCCGCCAGGGTGGCGGCGATCAGCAGAGCCGTTTTTCCTTTGCCTGTCATAATCACTTCCTCTTGAATTGCACGGGCAGATGAGCGTTATTCATAGAAGGCATAAAACACCGATGCCTTGCTAGAGTTTTAGCACAAAGAAAAAACGATTTTGTTAATTGATGGTAAAAATTAGAGGATGATCCAGTAAAAACGCCCCGGCCTGATTAATTAGTCATTTTAATGTTCAAAAAATAGTCATTTATTATGGGTTATTGATTATTGCAGGGCGATTGTCGTGGTTTATCCAGTCGGGGGTGATTTTCATTTGGGGCTAAAATAGCAGTGGCTGTGGGGCAGGCGCTTGGCCTGGTGCTTGGCCTCGCTGGCCAGTGCCGCCACATCGAAGTGGGAGTGGCAGGAGCGGGCGTCCGGGGCGACCACGCCGATGGCCAGGCCGAGCAGGGGATAGTGGCGGAGTTCACCGTTGCGGGCGTGGGCCTCCATGCCCTGGCGCAGCCGGTCCCGGGCATGGTAGAAGCGGGGGATCTCCTCGTCGAAACGGCGCAGTATCCGCTCGCACAGGGGGCGCCAGTCACAATCTTCATCGAACACCGCCACGAAGTCGTCGCCTCCCACATGGCCGAGGAACTGGCCGGCACCGACGATCACTTCCTGCAGCAGGCGGGCCACCCAGAGGATCACCCGGTCGCCCTGGGCGTAGCCGTAGACGTCGTTGTAGGGCTTGAAGTGATTCAGGTCGAAGTAGGCCACGTGGAAGTCCCGCCCCCGGCTCAGGGCTTCGTCGATTTCCCGGTAGATGGGCACGTTGCCCGGCAGCAGGGTGAGCGGGTTGGCGTAGCGGGCATGCAGCAGCCGCTGCTCGGTGATGGTGCGCAGCAGGCCGCGGGCCGAGGCCAGGCCATGGTAGCGGCCCTGGCGGGTGACGATGAAGTGGCGCTGGGCCGAGGCGTCCTCGTCGTCGGTCAGCAACTGGCTGGCCTGCTCCAGCGAGCACTGCCAGTCCACCACCACCGGGCTGTCCATCACGTGGCGGACGCACTTGTTGGCGTACAGGGCCCGGCCGAAGGCGGCGGAGAACAGCTCCATGATCTTTTCCCGGCGCACCAACCCGACCGGCACGCCCTGGTCCAGCACCGGCAGCGAGAGCAGCCTGCCGTCGGCCAGCAGGGTGTCGAACACCTGGTGGATCTTCTCGTCCGGCTTGATGGGCACACCGGGGCGGGCCAGCATGGCCACGGTTTCCTTGTGCCGGCCGGGCAGGCCGACCCGGCCCCGCATCGCCTGCTCGCCGCCAGGATGCCGAACCGGCTCCGCCTGGGGGCGACCGAGCAGGTAGCCCTGGCAGTAGTGGATGCCCATGTCCTGCAGCTGCCGCAGCTCTTCCTGGCGCTCTATGCCTTCGGCGATCACCCTGGACTGCATGCCCCTGGCCAGGGCGAGAATGCTCTGCACGAATTCCCGCTTGATCGGATCCTGGTGGATGTCCTGGATAAAGTAGCGGTCTATTTTCACGTAGTCGGGCTTCACCTCGGACCAGAGCCGCAAGCCGGAATAGCCGGCGCCCAGATCGTCGATGGCGATCCGGAAACCCAGCTCCCGGTAGCGGTTGACCGCGGCCTTGAGTTCTTCCGTATCCTGGATGGGATACTGCTCCGACAGCTCGATGACGATGCGCTCCGCCGGCAAGCCCAGTTCACGGGCCAGGCGCTGGGTACAGCCCCGGGGATGCTGTTTGTCGAGCAGTACATTGGGGTTGACGTTGATGAACAGCAGGCCATCCATCCGCCGCTGGCAATAGGCCTGCATGGCGGCTTCGCGGCAGGCCAGGTCGAGCTCGGACAGGAGCCCGGTCTGCTTGGCCTCGCCGAACAGGGCGCCCGGGAACTCCAGCCGGTGCCCGGCCGGGCCGCGGATCAGCGCCTCGTGGCCGAGGATCCGCCCCTGGCGGGTATCCACTATCGGCTGGAACAGGGGCCGCAGCCCGCGCTGGGCTATCAGGGAGGCGAGGGAATCGCTCAAGCAGGTCAACACCGTCATGGGGGGGCACCATATACCGCAACAATGGGTGGCAGTGTATGGCGGTAATATGAAGATGGGATGACAAAAGGGTGCTGTTTAGCACCCTTCAGCTTGATGACACCGCCGTTGTCATGGTCGCATCAGTCGGCCAAAGGGATAGGCTCCGCCGACACGCTATGAATACATCCCTGTACGCTCGCACATGCCATCCATGGCATGTGACGGTCGGCGGAGCCTATCCCTTGTCCGCCTGTTTGGGCATGGGTGTTGTTTATCTGGGTAACGCCGAAGGTTTGTCATCCCTGTACTACAGCCGCCAGCGCAGATTTCCCCAGCCCCGCTCGGCGGCCAGCCGGGCCAGGTGGTCGCCGCCGTTGATCACCGTCGGCCTGTCCACGTATTCCAGCAGCGGCAGATCGTTGAGCGAGTCGCTGTAGCCGTAGGTCAGGGCGGGGGCAAACTGCCGCTCGGCCAGCCACTCCTGCAGCCGGGTGATCTTGCCTTCCTGGTAGCTGTACACCCCCCGGGTGCGGCCGTTGTAGATGCCGTCGCAGCACTCGAGCCGGATGCCGATGGCGTGGTTCACCCCCAAAGAATGGGCGATGGGTTTGACCAGGTGCTCGCCGGTGGCGGAGATGATCAGCAGCTCGTGGCCCAGGCGCCGGTGCCAGTCCAGCCGGTCCCGGGCCTCGGGGTAGACGAGGGGGGCGATGTCCTGCTCGATGAATTCCTCCACCAGCGGGGTCAAATCCGCCGGCTGCCAGTGGCGGATGGGGGAGAGGGTCAGCGCCATATAGGCGTCCATGTCCATCCGGCCCTGGTAGTAGGCGCTCATCAGGGCGCGCTCCTGCTCCAGTATGGCCGCCGGCGCCAGCTTGCGCCGTACCAGGAATTCCAGCCACAGGCTGGCGGAATCGCCGGCAATCAGGGTCTCGTCCAGGTCGAAAATCGCCAGGGTCATCAGGCCACCTCGTTCAGTTCTGCGGTGTCGAACAGCAGCTCCACCTGCCGGCCCGCCGGCAACAGGGTGCGGGCGCCGCGGTTGAGCCGGTCCACCATGAGTTCGCCGCCCGCCGTCTGTACCCGGTAGCGGACCACGTTGCCGAGCAGCTGGTGCTGCGCTATCCGTGCCGGTACCGGGGCCGTCATGGCCGGGCCGTAGTCCCGCCCGGGTTCACGCAGGTAGATGGACTCGGGGCGGATGGCCAGTTTGCCGTCGATCTCGAGCCCGAGCAAGGCCCTGGCCTGCTCGGGCGAGAGCAGGTTGTAGCTGCCCTTGGCTGCCCCCTCTCTAAAAGGAAGGGGATTCCCAATTCACCGAGAACCGGACACGGAGACTGGCCCCATGCCGCTTACATTCTCTCCAAGGGCTAACACCGCCAGCCCGGCGGCTTTAATGTTGACCGCGGCATTGATGTCGCGGTCGTGTTCGGTGGCGCATGCGGGGCAGGTCCAGGCGCGGATGGACAGCGACAGGTTGTCCACCACCTGCCCACAGCAAGAGCAGCGCTTGGTGGACGGATACCACTGGTCGATGGCCACCAACTGCCGTCCCGCCCACGCTGCCTTGTACTCCAGTTGGCGCACCAACTCGCCCCAACCGGCATCGCTGATGGACTTGGCCAATCGGGAATGGCGCAGCATGTTCTTCACCTTGAGGGATTCGACGCAGATCACTTGGTTCTCGTTAATCAATCTACGGGACAGCTTGTGCAAGCCATCCATCCGGCAATCGGCGATCTTGGCGTGAAGTCGGGCTACTTTTTGGCACGCCTTGGCGCGGTTCTTCGAGCCGAGCTTTTTCTTGCTCAGCCGCCGCTGCGCCTTGGCCAACCTGGCCGCGTATGTCGCCGTATGGCGGGGATTGCCGACTCGATGCCCGTCGCTGGTGACAAATAGATCTTTAAGGCCGAGATCAATCCCCACCATTTTTGGCGTGATGGGCAAGGTCTCGGGGTCAAACTCGCACAGGCAACTCACGAAGTAGCGGCCGGCCGAGTCCTTGGAAATGGTGACGGTGCTGGGCTTGCCGGGCAGTGGTCGGCTCCAGCGTATCGCCAGCGGCTGTTTGCACTTGGCGAGGAACAAGCGGTCGTCGCGGTACTGGAAGGCCGAGCGGGTAAACTCCGCCGACTGGCGGTGCCGCTTACGCTTGAATGCCGGGTACCTGGCATGACCATCAAAGAAATTCTTGAAGGCGGTCTGCTGGTGACGCAAACACTGTTGCAATGGCACCGAGCTGACCTCGTTGAGGAAGGCTGCCCCGGGCGTTTTCTTGAGATCAGTCAGGAAGGCGTTCGCCGCCGTGTAGCCGATCTTTTCCTTGCGCTGCTGGAACGCATCGGAGCGATGGCGCAATACCGAGTTGTAAACAAAACGCACACAGCCAAAGGTCCGGGCAAGCAGTTGTTCCTGCTCGGGCGTGGGGTAAAACCGGTACTTATAGGCGCGTTTCATCATACGCTCAGCGTAGTTAAATGCTGTATATATGGCCAGTATTAAGGGTGTTGCCAGCCACCGTCAGGTTGGGGAAGAAGGCATAGCTCTGGAACAACCGGCCGGGCCCTGCTGCCCTTGCCCGGAAACGGCGGCTGAGCGGGATTCAGGGCAGCAGCTCGGCCAGGGGGAGGCGGCTGCGGAACAGGTTGATGCCGCCGCCTTCCCGGCTCAGGTAGATAAAGCCGTCCTCGCCCAGGGTGACCCCCTCGAACTGGCCGTCCTCGCTCAGTTGCCAGCGCCGCCCTTGCGCCTCTTCGACCCGGCTGTCCCGCACCGGGTAGAACCACAGAAAGGCGCGCCGGTCCAGCCAGTTGCGGCTGTAGCCCAGCAGCAGCAGGGTCCGGCTGGCGGCGTCGTACTCGGCACCGGTCACCAGCATGGCGGTGGCCAGCCGCTGCCGCTCCACCAGCGGTGCCTCGCCGCCTTCCGCCGGCAGCGCGTAGAGGGCGCTTTCTTCGTCCAGCCAGCGCTTGGTCAGCAACCACAGCTCGCCCTCCACCCAGGCCAGGGCCTCGGCGTCGAAGTTGTGCTGGTGGCGGGGCGGCTGGAAGTTGCTCTGCTCGGCGTAGGCCACCGGCAGGCGCTTTTGCAGTTGCAGCGCCTCTTCCGCCAGTTGCAGCCGGTATACCGCCAGATCCCGGCGGCGGCCGCCGTTGTTGCCGATATCGGCGAGGTAGAGATGGTCGCCGTGCACCGCGATGTCTTCCCAGTCGTGGTTGGGGGCCGGCACCGGCCACGCCCGGGTGATGGCGCCATCGTTTTCCAGTCTGAACAGCTCGGCGGCGTTGCCGCTGTCGTTATGGCTGAGCAGGCCGCCCTGCCAGGCGGCCAGGCCCGAGCTTTCCGCCAGCCGCGGCGAGAGATCGGCCAGGGGCAGGAGGTCGAGCCGCTCGCCCCGGGCGAGGGCACAGCCGGCCAGCCAGCAGGTGAGCAGGGCGAGGGAGAGCAGGCGCATGGTGTTTCCTTGTCGGTCAGCGAGCCGTTGTTATAGCGGTTTTGCCGGGAAGGGCACAAGCCCGGGCGGGTCGGTTTCCGGTATCCCGGCGTCGCCGCCGCCCATGGCCGGGCGGCGGCGGTTGGTTAGCATAAAGGAGCCTGGGCGAGTAGCAGTATCTGCTGTTATCTTTGATCCTGGTGGTGGCGGGTGCTGGTTTTATTTTTCAGGCCAGCTCAATCTTTGTGCGCAAAGCTGTTAAGCTGCCGGCCGATCCGATAATAACAATGAAGCAGGGGAAACCAGAGTGACCAGGGGTGTTGCACTGTCGGTATTGTCGTCGCTGTTGTTCGCGGTGCTGTATTACTACGCCAGCCTGCTGTGGCCGCTCGACGGCGAGCAGATCTTCGGCTGGCGCATGCTGCTGACCCTGCCCTGCATGGGGCTTTTCCTGCTGCTGAGCGGCGACTGGCGGCTGGTGACCGGCCTGCTCGGCCAGTTGAGGCGGCGGCCGCTGCTGTGGCTGGGCCTGCCGCTGTCGTCCGCCCTGGTGGGAGTGCAGCTGTGGCTGTTTATGTGGGCGCCGCTCAACGGCCGGGGGCTGCCGGTGTCGCTCGGCTATTTTATGATGCCGCTGGCGCTGGTGCTGATCGGCCGCTTCCTCTACCAGGAACGGCCGAGCCGGCTGCAATGGCTGGCGGTGGCCTGCGCCGCCGCCGGGGTGGCCAACGAGCTGTGGCGCGCCGGCGGCATCTCCTGGGAGACCCTGGTGGTGGCCGTCGGCTATCCGCTGTATTTCGTCTGGCGCCGCTTCCTGGGCAACGACAACCTGGGCGGGCTCTGGCTCGACATGGCGTTGCTGCTGCCCCTGGCCTGCGGCTTCCTGTTCGCCGCCGGGGCGCCTCTGGCGCCCTTCACCGAAAGACCCGTCTTGCCCTGGCTGGTGCTGGGCCTGGGGCTGGTCAGCGCCCTGGCCCTGATCTCCTATATCCTGGCCAGCCGGCGCCTGCCCCTGGTGCTGTTCGGCCTGCTCGGCTATGTGGAGCCGGTGCTGTTGGTGCTGGTGTCCCTGCTGCTGGGCGAGCGCATCGCCCCCGGCCAGTGGGCCACCTATATCGCCATCTGGATGGCGGTGGGACTGTTGGTGCTGGAGGGGGTCAAACGATTGTGGACCTTTAAGCGTTATCCTTTCCGATGAGATGAACAGACTGAGACAACGTATCGAGCGCCAGGTGATGGGGGTGACCGGGCTGGCGCTGGGTGACATCGACTACGAGCACCCCCGGGGGGATCCCGGCCTGTTCGGCCCGGAGTCGGTGATCTGGCGGGTGCACGGCGACTTTACCGCCATGCTGTGCGGCGGCATCGGTGCCCTGATGTTGCAGATGCTGCACCCCCTGGCCCTGGCCGGGGTCTGGGAACACTCCCGCTTCCGGGAGGACATGCCTGGCCGGCTGCGCCGCACCAGCCAGTTTATCGCCGCCACCACCTTCGCGCCCCGGGCCGACGCCGAGCGACTGATCGAACGGGTGAAGGGCATCCACCGCCGGGTAACGGGGGTGGCGGCGGACGGCCGGCCCTATGCGGCGGACGATCCGGCCCTGCTGACCTGGGTGCACGTGGCGGAGGTGAGCTGCTTTATGGCGGCCCACCTGCGCTACTGCAACCCCGACCTGAGCCTGGCCGGGCAGGACCGCTACTTCGCCGAGGCCGCCCGGGTGGCCGAGGCGCTGGGGGCGCAAGGTGTGCCCAAAACCCGGCATGATATCGAGCTGTACCTGCAGCGGATGCTTCCTGAGCTGGTGTTCGATGAACGCACTGCCGAGATCTTCCGGCTGCTGCTGGCGGCACCGGCGCCCAGTCCGGCGGCCCGGCCCCTGGTGGGGCTCTTGATGAAGGCTGGCATGGATTTGCTGCCGCCCTGGGCACTGGCGATGAGCGGCCGGCAACTGGGCGGGCTGGAGCGACGCGGTGTGCGCCTTGGCGTGCACACCCTGGCCCTGGTGCTGCGTTGGGCGGTACGCAACGGCGCCTCCCACCGGGCACGCCGGCGCATGGGCCGCTAGAGCACCATATAGTTTAAAAAGCAGGCAGCCAGGCACTGCGTAGCTGCCGGTTTGTGCCGCTGTAGCCGTCGCTGTAGGTGCCGCTGTAGCCGGCACAAACCGGCGCCCAATGTCCACGCCCCACGCCGTTGGCAGCTTTGCGCCACGTAAACGGGCGCCTACAGGTGAGATATCACGCTGCTCACGTTTTAAACTGAGCGGTGCTCTAGGCCCACATCACGCACAGGGCCGCCAGCACGATAAGCAGCAGGCCCCAGTGATCCTGGCGGCCCAGCTTCTCCCGGAAGTACCAGGCCGAGATCATCAGGGTGAACAGCACCTCTATCTGGCCCAGGGTCTTGACCAGGGCCACGCTTTCCAGGCTCATGGCGCTGAACCAGCCGATGGAACCCAGGCAACTGCTGAGGCTGATCAGCAAGGTCAGCCCCGGCCGGCGCCAGAGGGCGGTGAGGCCGGCGGGATCCTTGAGCCCCAGCCAGAGCAGCAGCACCAGGGTCTGCAGGGAAATCACCAGCAGCAATACCCAGGCGGCGCCGAAGGGAAAGGGCAGGCCCAGCACCAGGCTGGCTTCCCGCACCCACAGGGAGGTGAGGGCGAAGGCCAGGCCGCTGCCCAGGCCCATCAGCAGGGTGGCCGGCGGGACGGGACCGCCCACGGCCCGGCGCAGGCCGCTCAGCAGCCACACCGCCAGGCCGCCGACGAGCACCCCCAGCCAGCCCAGGGCGGTGAGCGGGGCGCTGAAAAAGAACACCCCCAGGGCCGCCGCCAGTATCGCCTCGCTCTTGGCCAGCCCCACCCCCACCGCGTAGTTGCGCAGCTGGAACAGCCGCACCATCAGGGCGGTGGCCAGGATCTGGCTCAGCGCCGCCGCCACTATGTAGGCGACGAAAGGGAGGCTGATATCGGGCAGCGGCTGTTCGGGCTGCCAGCGGTAGAGCAGCCACAGGTAGAGGGCGGCGATGGGCCCGGCCAGCACGAAGCGTGCCAGGGTCACGGCGGTGGCGCCGGCCTCCTGGCTCAGCTGTTTCTGGAAGGCGTTGCGCCAGGCCTGCATCAGGGCGGCGAACAGGGTAAAGGGGATCCACAACATCAATGGGCTCTGATTTGGTGATTTCTGATTCTTTTGTTTATTGACAATGCCCTGATCTTCCAGGCAAGTCGGCCAAAGGGCCAACTCTGCCGACACGCCGCAATAGATGACACTCGCCCTTTCCGTCGAGGAAAAGTACCGCCGCGCTCAGCCCTTGCGGGCCTGCTGCTGCCGCTTGCGGGCGAGTTTTTCCGCCCGGTGCCGCTCGGCGGCCTCGACCGCGTCGCTGCCGATATGGGCCTCGCCCCGCGCTTGCGCCAGTTGCAGCTGGTGCTCGCGCTCGGCGTAGCGGCGGCGCTGTTCCGGGGTCTGCCGGTCGTGGCAATGGGGACAGCTGACGCCGTGCTCATAGTGGGGGCTTTGCAGGTCGTCCTGGGACAACGGCGCCCGGCAGGCGGAGCACAGCTGGTAATGGCCCGGTTGCAGCCGGTGATCCACCGTCACCCTGTTGTCGAACACGAAGCACTCGCCCTGCCACAGGGAGTCTTCCTCGGGCACTTCCTCCAGGTACTTGAGGATGCCACCGTGCAGGTGATAGACCTCGTCGAAGCCCTGCTCCTTGAGGTAGGCGGTGCTCTTCTCGCAGCGGATGCCGCCGGTGCAGAACATGGCGACCTTTTTGTGTTTGGCCGGATCCAGGTTGTTTTTCACATAGTCCGGAAACTCGCGAAAGCTCTCGGTATGGGGATTGACGGCGCCCTTGAAGGTGCCGATCTCCACCTCGTAGTCGTTGCGGGTGTCGATCACCACCACCTCCGGGTCGGAAATCAGCGCGTTCCAGTCCTTGGGCTCCACATAGGTACCCACCACCCGGCGGGGATCTATGCCCTCGACCCCCAGGGTCACGATTTCCTTCTTCAGCTTGACCTTGGTGCGGTAGAAGGGCTGCGCTTCGCTCAGGGATTCCTTGTAGTCGATGCCGGCAAAGCGCGGATCGGCGGCGAACCAGGCCTGAAGCCGGTCGATGGCGGCGCGGGAGCCGGCCACGGTGCCGTTGATGCCCTCGGCCGCCAGCAGCAGGGTGCCGCGGATCTGCTCGGCTTCGAGCAGGGCAAGCAGCGGCTCGCGCAGCGCCTCGTGGTGTTCCAGGGCGACGAATTTATACAGGGCACACACAACAAACTGGGACATGCTTTCCTCCGGCGCCGGCCGAGCGCCGCTTTAACGGGGTTTTCGCGCCGGCCCGGGGGCAGGACGCAACAGGGCGGGGATCATAGCAAACTTGGCCGGCTTTCTGCACCCGGGGTTTGCCGGACGACGGGCCAGGCTTGCCCTGCGCTTATGCCGGGCCGGCGGGCTCCCCGAGGCAAGAGGCTGATAGATGGAGATAAATCCCCCTTCCGGCATTCCATAACGGAATGCCCCGGTGCTATGTTAGGGGCAGGAAACCCCGCCATGGAGGCCAAGATGTACCGCCCCTTCAAGACCCTGCCGCCCCTCGACAGCCTGCTGTTCTTCGAGGCGGTGGCCCGCCATGGCAGCTTTACCCGGGCCGCCGCCGAGCTGTGCCTGACCCAGAGCGCGGTAAGCAAGCAGATCAAGGTACTGGAGGGTAGCCTGGGGCTGGTGCTGTTCGAGCGCCAGCCCAGGGGCATCGCCCTGACCCGGGCCGGCCAGGCGCTGTTCGGCGAGTTGCCGCCGCTGTTGCAACAGCTGCAGCGCAGCGTCGAGCGGCTGAAGGCGGCCCACAACAGCCGCAGCCTGACCCTGGTGTGCACCCATGCGGTGGCCCACTACTGGCTGTTTCCCCGGCTGGTGGAGTTCAGCAAGGTCTGTCCGGAGCTGGCGGTGCATGTCAATTCCACCAACGACATCAACGAATACAGCCTGGACGAGCACGATCTGGGCATCCTCTACGGCGACGGCAACTGGCCCTCGCTGCGGGCGGAGCTGCTGTTCGAGGAGCGGGTCTATCCCATCCGCAGCCGGGATCTGGCGCTGGAGGAGCCCGCCGAGGTGGCCCAGTTGCGGGAGCTGCCGCTGATCCAGCTCGATTCCTCGGCCTGGAATTGCCTCGACTGGGCGGACTGGTTCCGCCATTTCGGGGTGGACTACCGCCCGCCGGCCAATGCCCCCAGTTTCAACCAGGTGACCCTGGCGTTCAACGGCGTGCTGCAGGGCATGGGGGTGGGGCTGGGCTGGGACTTCATGGCCCGGGAGCAACTGGAGGCGGGCCTGCTCCGGCGGGTGGGGCCCTTCTGTTACAACACCGGCCGGGCCGACTACCTGGTGCACAACAGGCACAAGCCGCTGTCGGCGGCGGCGGGGCGCTTCCGCCACTGGCTGCTGGAAAACGGCTAGAGTACCGATCGGTTTAAAACGTGGGTAGTACGATATCTCACCTGTAGGCGCCCGTTTACGTGGCGCAAAGCTGCCAACGGCGTGGGGCATGGACATTGGGCGCCGTCTTCCCGTCGGCTGAAGCGACGGCTACAGCGGCACTTACAGCGACGGCTACAGCGGCACTTACAGCGACGGCTACAGCGGCACCTACAGCGACGGCTACAGCGGTACAAACCGGCGGCAACGCAGAGCCAGTGCGGTGCCTGGCTGCCTGATTTTTAAACTATTATGGTGCTTTAGTCCCGCTTTTCCGCGTCCGGCTTGATGGGCTCGAAGGTATGGAACAGGGTCCAGTAGCAGTAGAGGGTGACGCCGGTGATGATGAGGCCCCACAGGTGCTGGCCGTTGAGCCATTCCCAGCCGGCCCAGCCGGCGCAGAACAGGGTGACGGCGATACGCCGCCACAGCGGCTGGAAAAACAGCAGGTCCTTTTCTTTCATGGCGGAGGCTCCCCGGTTCACGATCTGGTCCAGTTAACCATGCCCGGCGCCGGTTGTCGAATGTATGTTTCATTTTTGTGATCTTTGAAAGGAGCCGCCATGCCTCGACACAACCTGAAGGACGCCATTCCCGCCCTGCTGCCCGAGGAGCTGATCCAGACCCTGGCCGGCAACGGCGGAGTGCGCATCGAGCGCATCGTCTCCCGGGGGCACGGTTCCCCCGCGGGCTTCTGGTACGATCAGCCCGAGCACGAGTTCGTGCTGCTGGTGGCGGGGGCGGCGGAGCTGGAGCTGGCGGCGCCGTCCGAGCGGCTGCAACTGGGCCCCGGCGATTACCTGACCATCGCCGCCCACCGCCGTCACCGGGTCAACTGGACCCATCCGGATCAGGATACCCTCTGGCTGGCGGTGTTTTTTGCCGACGATAGCGGGCCGGCGTCAGGCCGAAGCGGCGCTTGAACAGCTTGCCCAGGTAGCCCGTGTCCCGGATGCCGACCTCCTCGGCGAGCCGGGCCAGATCGTGGTGGCTGTGCAGCAGCCGCCAGGCCAGGTGCTGCAGGCGCAGCTCCTGCCAGTGGGCCCGGGCCGGGTGGCCAAAGCGGGCCTGGAACAGCCGGTCCAGCTGGCGCCGGCCCACGCCCACCCGCTCGGCCAGCTCCTCCACCGTCATGGCCGCGCCCAGGTACTGG
>NZ_NMUO01000067.1 GCF_002237365.1 Zobellella denitrificans | reverse complement strand
CGGCGGCCAGTTCCCGGGCCTTGGCGGCCAAGGCCAGTTCCCGCGCCTGCTCGCGCACCTCGGCGAAGTCGCGCACCGCGGCGGGCCTGTGCTCGGTCACGTGGATGACGATGGCCCTGTTGCTGCCCAGCTCGATCAGATCCGAGTTCACGCCCTGCTGACGCAGCCGCTCGGAGAAGGCCTGGGTCAGCACCCGCGGATCATTGATCTCGGCCGGGGCGTCCTGGGTGGAGAAGTAGTCGGTCGACTTGACTTCCAGCCCCAGTTCCTGGGCCGCCATGTCCAGGGAGTCGGGGAACTCGAAGGCCAGCTCGGCCAGGCGCTGCTCCCGGGCATAGAAGGCGTTGGCCGCCTCGTCCCGGGCCAGTCGCTCGGCGATGCTGTCGCGCACCTCGGCCAGGGGCCGGGTCTGGGCGGGCTGGACCTCCAGCAGGGTGATCAGGTGCAGGCCGAACTCGCTCTCGACCACCCCGGAAACGTCGCCCACCTGAGCCAGGGCGAAGGCCGCCTGGTCGAAGGCCGGATCCATGGTGCCGGTTTCCATCCACTCCAGTTCACCGCCCCGGGCGCCGGAGAAGCTGTCGTCCGACTCGGTGCGGGCCAGCTCGGCAAAGGCTTCGCCGGCGGCCAGGCGCTCGGCGATGGCCTGGATCTTCTGCTCGGCATCCCGGCCCTTGTTCACCATAATATGAGCCACCTTGCGCTGCTCCGGCCGGCTGTAGGTCGACAGGTTGGCCTGGTAGTAGTCCGCGATGGCCTGCTCGTCGATGTCGGCGCTGGAAACGGCGCCTGCATCCAGCAGCAGGTAGTTGATCCTGACCTGCTCGGGGCGCTGGAACTGCTGCGGCTGCTGCCGGTAGTAGGCTTCCACCTCCTCGTCGCTCGGCTCGGCCCGCTCGCTGAAGTCGCTCAGGGGCAGGCGCACGTATTGGGCATCCCGCTGCTGGCGGCTCAGCCGATCCAGCCAGCCGGCCTCGGCTTCCAGGGTAAAGCTGGAGCCGACCAGGGCGCTCAGCAACATCTGCCGGCTCAGATCCTGGCGCACGCTGTCGCGCAACTGCTCGGGGCTGATGCCGCTGCGCGCCAGCAGCTGCTGGTAGCGCTCGTTGTTGAAGCGGCCATCCTGCTGGAACTCCGGCAGGTTACGGATGGCGTTGCGCACCTGCTCGTCGCTGGCGCGCAGCTTCAGCTCCGCCACCTTCTGGTCGATCAGGCGCTGCTCCACCATCTGCTCCAATACCGAACGGCGGATCTGCTCCACATAGGCGGGATCACCCAGCAGTTGGTTGAACTGGGGGCCCAGCTGGCTTTCCAGGCGGGCACGTTCGTTGCGGTAGGCATTTTCCAGCGCCTGGGCGCTGATCTCGTCACCGTTGACCACGGCGGCCACTTCCACCACCGGCCGGGTGACATAACTGCCCACCCCGGCCAGGGCGAAGGACAGGATGATCAGCCCCAGTACGATCTTGGAGGTGGTGCCCTGGGCACCCGCCCTTAGCTTCTCAAAAAACATAAGTTGTCGTTACTCCCGATAGACGGCTGCGCCGTCTTGCCCGAAAAAAAAGCGCACCACTGGATGCGCCTTTCCGGATCATGACCCGCCGGACCCCGAGGTCCGATAACAGCAGCCGCTTAGTTGACGGCGTCTTTCAGCGCTTTACCGGCCTTGAATCCCGGTGTCTTGGCCGCGGCGATCTCGATGGTGGCGCCGGTTTGCGGGTTGCGGCCGGTGCGGGCGGCGCGCTCACGCACGGCAAAAGTACCAAACCCAACCAGCGATACCTGATCCCCTTCCTTCAGTGATTCGGTTACCGCTTCAACGAAGGCATCCAGCGCCCGGCCGGCCGCGGCCTTGGTGATGTCGGCGCCGTCCGCAATTTTGTCGATCAGTTGAGATTTATTCACAGTCATTCCCCTTGTCGTTTTTTTTACGGGTCGGATAACGCAACCCTGACCTTGATTCATTATTGGTTGGCGGCGGCGCCTTCATGGTGCCGCCGGCTATTTCCGGGCGATGCCGGCATCATCCATGCCGGGCCCCCAACAAAATCCACCCAAGGCTACTGCGACTCATGGCCGCTGACAAGCCTGAAACCGTGACTTGCGGTGAAAAAGCTAGCTCTGGACGACCGAAAAGCCTTCCGGCGGTTGCTCCAGGGCCAGTTCCAGCACTTCTTCTATCCAGCGCACCGGATGGATCTCCAGATCCTGCTTCACGTTTTCCGGAATTTCCTCCAGGTCCCGCTCGTTTTCCTTGGGGATCAGCACCCGCTTGATGCCGCCTCGGTGGGCCGCCAGCAGTTTCTCCTTGAGGCCACCGATGGGCAGCACCTCGCCACGCAGGGTGATCTCGCCGGTCATGGCCACGTCGGCCCGCACCGGGTTACCGGTGAGGCTGGACACCAGGGCGGTGCACATGGCGATACCCGCGCTGGGGCCGTCCTTGGGCGTAGCCCCTTCCGGCACGTGTACATGGATATCGCGCTTCTCGTGGAAGTCGGCGTTGATGCGCCATTTCTCCGCCCGGGAACGCACCACGGTGAGCGCCGCCTGGATCGACTCCTGCATCACGTCGCCGAGCGAGCCGGTGTAGGTGAGCTTGCCCTTGCCGGGCACGTTGGCCACCTCGATGGTGAGCAGATCGCCGCCCACCTCGGTCCAGGCCAGGCCGGTCACCTGCCCCACCTGGTTGTGCTCCTCGGCTTTGCCGTAGTCGAAACGGTGCACGCCCAGGTACTTTTTCAGGTTGTCCTGGTTGATCACCACCTGTTTGAGATCCTTGTTGAGCAGGATCTCCTTCACCGCCTTGCGGCACAGCTTGGAAATTTCCCGCTCCAGGCTGCGCACCCCGGCTTCCCGGGTGTAGTAACGGATGATGCCGAGGATGGCCGAATCCTCCACCACCAACTCCCCGTCCTTCAGGCCGTTACGGCTGATCTGCTTGGACAGCAGGTGGCGCTTGGCGATGTTGAGCTTCTCGTCCTCGGTATAGCCGGACAGCCGGATCACCTCCATCCGATCCAGCAAGGGCCCCGGAATGTGCATGGAGTTGGAGGTGGCCACGAACATCACATCGGACAGGTCGTAGTCGACTTCCAGGTAGTGGTCGTTGAAGCTGTGGTTCTGCTCCGGATCCAGCACCTCCAGCAGGGCCGAGGCCGGATCGCCGCGCATGTCGGAGGACATCTTGTCGATCTCGTCCAGCAGGAACAGCGGGTTGCGTACCCCCACCTTGGCCATCTTCTGGATAAGCTTGCCGGGCATGGAGCCGATGTAGGTACGACGGTGGCCGCGGATTTCCGCCTCGTCCCGTACCCCGCCGAGCGCCATGCGCACGTACTTGCGGCCGGTGGCCTTGGCGATGGACTGGCCGAGGGAGGTCTTGCCCACCCCGGGTGGCCCCACCAGGCACAGGATGGGACCTTTCAGCTTGTTGATCCGGCTCTGCACCGCCAGGTATTCGATGATGCGCTCCTTGACCTTCTCCAGGCCGTAGTGGTCGGCGTCGAGGATTTCCTCGGCCTTGGCCAGGTCCTTCTTCACCTTGGAGCGTTTCTTCCAGGGCACCGAGATCATCCAGTCGATATAGCCGCGCACCACGGTGGCTTCCGCCGACATGGGCGACATCATCTTCAGCTTGGCCAGTTCGGCCTCGGCCTTCTGCCGGGCCTCGTCGGTCATGCCGGCGTCTTCTATTTTCTGTTGCAGCGCCTCGAACTCGTCGGGTACCTCGTCCAGTTCGCCCAGCTCTTTCTGGATGGCCTTCATCTGTTCGTTGAGGTAATACTCGCGCTGGCTCTTCTCCATCTGCTTCTTGACGCGGGAGCGGATGCGGCGCTCCACCTGCAGCAGATCGATCTCCGACTCCATCATCGCCATCAGGAACTCGAGGCGTTCGCCCACCTGGGCGAATTCCAGCACCTTCTGCTTGTCTTCCAGCTTGAGCGGCATGTGGGCAGCCATGGTGTCGGCCAGGCGGGCCGCGTCCTCGATGGCGGACAGGGAGGTCAGCACCTCGGGCGGGATCTTCTTGTTGAGCTTGATGTAGCCTTCAAACTGGGTGATGGCCGAGCGCACCAGCACTTCCTGCTCGCGCTCGTCCAGCGGCTCGGTGGCCAGGTACTGGGCGTCGGCCACGAAGTAGCCGTCCTGCTCGCGCAGCTGCTCCAGCCGGGCGCGCTGGCCACCCTCCACCAGCACCTTGACGGTGCCGTCGGGCAATTTGAGCAGTTGCAGTACATTGGCCACGGTACCCACCTGGTAGAGGTCGTTGGCCCCAGGATCATCGGTGGACGCATCTTTCTGCGCGATCAGCAGCACCTTCTTGTCCTGCTCCATGGCCGCTTCCAGGCAGCGGATGGATTTTTCCCGTCCCACGAACAGCGGGATCACCATATGGGGATACACAACCACGTCACGGAGAGGCAGGACGGGGGTTTCGATGCGTTCGGAACGCTCTAGGGTCATAGTGTCCTCTCGGCTTGAATGCAATTTGTTAGCGCTTGGGCAGTATATGGGGGCGGGATCACAAGATTCAATCGCCGCAGGTACAAAAACAGGAAAAGGGGCCAAAGGCCCCTTTTAACCGCTTAAAAATACCCCAATCAGTCGCCGGAGGCGGCCTGTGCCTCGCCTTTCTGGTAGATAAGGATAGGCGCGGATTCGCCCTTGATCACGGTTTCGTCGATCACCACCTTGGCCACGTCACTCATGGACGGCAGGTCATACATGGTGTCGAGCAGCACGCCTTCCACGATGGAACGCAGGCCGCGGGCGCCGGTCTTGCGCTCCATGGCCTTGCGGGCGATGGCGCGCAGGGCGTCGTCACGGAACTCGAGATCCACGTCTTCCAGGGAAAACAGGGCCGCGTACTGCTTGGTGAGGGCGTTCTTGGGCTCGGACAGGATCTGCACCAGGGCGTCTTCGTCCAGCTCGGTGAGGGTGGCGACCACCGGCAGACGACCGATAAACTCGGGGATCAGGCCGTACTTGACCAGATCCTCGGGCTCCACCCGGGTGAAGATCTCGCTCAGGGAGGCCTTCTCGCTCTTGGTCTTGACCTCGGCGCCGAAACCGATGCCGGTCCCCTTGTCCAAGCGCTGCTCGATCACCTTGTCCAGGCCGGCGAAGGCGCCGCCGCAGATGAACAGGATCTTGGAGGTGTCCACCTGCAGGAACTCCTGCTGGGGATGCTTGCGCCCGCCCTGGGGCGGTACCGAGGCGACGGTGCCCTCGATCAGCTTCAGCAGCGCCTGCTGTACCCCTTCACCGGACACATCCCGGGTGATGGAGGGATTGTCGGACTTGCGGGAAATCTTGTCGATCTCGTCGATATAGACGATGCCGCGCTGGGCCTTTTCCACGTCGTAGTCGCATTTCTGCAGCAGCTTCTGGATGATGTTCTCCACGTCCTCGCCCACGTAACCGGCTTCGGTCAGGGTGGTGGCGTCGGCCATGGTGAAGGGCACGTCCAGCAGCCGGGCCAGGGTTTCGGCCAGCAGGGTCTTGCCCGAGCCGGTGGGGCCGATCAGCAGGATGTTGGACTTGCCGAGTTCGACGCCGTCGGTGCTGCCGGCATTGCGCAGCCGCTTGTAGTGGTTGTACACCGCCACCGCCAGCACTTTCTTGGCGTGATCCTGACCGATGACATAGTCATCCAGGTGGGCGCGGATCTCGTGGGGCGTGGGCAGGGCGCTGCCTTCCCGCTTGGGCGAGATGTCCTTGATTTCTTCCCGGATGATGTCTTCGCACAGTTCGACACATTCGTCGCATATATAGACGGAAGGGCCGGCGATGAGCTTACGCACTTCGTGTTGGCTTTTACCGCAAAAAGAACAGTACAGCAGTTTGCCGCCATCCCCTTCGCCCCTGCGTTTGTCTGTCATTCAGTCACCTCGTATGCGTACAGGCTGAGGAGCGTCTACCAGCTCTTAACAAGAGTGTACAGCACCCCTCCCCGCTTTGCTCAATCGCGCTTGAACAGGACCTCGTCGACCAGGCCGTATTCTTTGGCCTGGGCCGCCGACATAAAGTTGTCGCGGTCGGTATCGCGCTCTATTACCGCCAGCTCCTGGCCGGTGTGCTCGGCCAACAGCCGGTTGAGCTTCTCTTTGATATACAGAATTTCCTTGGCGTGGATCTGGATGTCCGACGCCTGGCCCTGGAAGCCGCCCAGGGGCTGGTGGATCATCACCCGGCTGTTGGGCAGGGCGAAGCGCTTGCCCGCGGCACCGCCCGCCAGCAGGAAGGCACCCATGGAGCAGGCCTGGCCCATGCACACCGTGCTGATGTCCGGCTTGATGAACTGCATGGTATCATAGATGGACATGCCCGCGGTCACCGAGCCACCCGGCGAGTTGATATAGAGGTAGATGTCCTTCTCCGGGTTTTCCGACTCCAGGAACAGCAGCTGGGCACAGATCAGGTTGGCCATGTGGTCTTCGACCTGGCCGGTCAGGAAGATCACCCGCTCTTTCAGCAGGCGCGAGTAAATATCGTAGGAACGTTCCCCCTTGGCGGTCTGCTCCACCACCATGGGGATCAGGGCAGCCAGGGGCCCGTCCATCATCGGATTATGATTGCTTGACATAAGATATTGTCCCCAAAACAAAATGGCCCAAGTGCACTCACACTGGGGCCATTATACGCAAGAGCTTAATGCTTAAGTCAAATGTTCTTAAGCACCGACGCCCGGCTTGTTCATCAGTTCGTCGAAGCTGACCTGCTTGTCGGTCACCTTGGCCTGGGCCAGCACGAATTCGATGGCCTGATCTTCGATGGCCAGGTTACGCACGTTTTCCAGCAGTTGCTGGTTTTCGTTGTAATAGGCGATCACCTCGGCCGGGTCCTCGTAGGCGGACGCCATGGAAGCGATGATTTCCTGGACCTTGGCGTCGTCGGCCTTGATCTCGTTCTGCTTGATCACTTCACCCAGCAGCAGGCCCACGCGTACGCGACGCTCGGCCTGCTCCTTGAACAGCTCGGCGGGCAGCTGCGGGGCGTTTTTGGGGTCCAGGCCGCCGAAACGCTGCAGCGCCTGCTTGCGCAGGGTGTCGATTTCGCTGTCGATCAGGGACTTGGGCACGTCCACCGGGTTCTGCTCCAGCAGACCGTCGATCACCTGATCCTTGACGGAGGCCTTCAGGGCCTGGGCCAGCTCGCGCTCCATGTTCTTGCGCACTTCGGCCTTGAGGCCGTCGACGGAGCCGTCGGCAATGCCGAAACGCTGCACGAATTCCTCGGTCAGTTCGGGCAGTTGCTGGGCCTCGACCTTGGTCACGGCGATGGCGAACTGGGCCGGCTTGCCCTTCAGGTGTTCGGCGTGGTATTCCTCGGGGAAGGTCACTTCCAGGGTAAAGTCGTCACCGACTTTCTTGCCCAGCAGGCCTTCTTCGAAACCGGGGATCATGCGGCCGGAGCCCAGCACCAGCACGAAGTCTTCGGCGGCGCCGCCTTCGAACTCTTCACCGTCCACGGAGCCCACGAAGTTCATGGTCACCCGGTCGCCGTCGGCGGCTTCGCGCTCAACGGCTACCCAGTCGGCGTGCTGCTTGCGCAGGGTGTCGATCATCTTGTCCAGATCGGCCTCGGTCACCTCGGCCTGGGGCTTCTCGACGCTCACCGCGTCCAGGCCCTTCACTTCCACTTCCGGGTAAACTTCGAAGGTGGCGGTGAAGGTGAAGTCTTCGCCGGCCTTGATGGCGGCGGGCTCCATGGTCGGCATGCCGGCCGGGTTCAGCTTCTCGCTGATCACGGCTTCGAAGAAGTTGCGCTGCATCAGCTCGCCGGCCACGTCGGCTTCAACGGAGGGGCCGAACATCTTCTTGATGATGGAGAAAGGCGCCTTGCCCGGACGGAAACCGTCGATACGACGGGTCTTGGCCAGCTGACGCAGGCGGCTGTTCACTTCGCCTTCTACCTTGTCGGCCGGTACTGTGATGGTCAGACGGCGCTCCAGGCCTTGGGTCGTCTCTACAGAAACTTGCATTCTCTTACCTCAATTTTCTTCAGCACCGTGGTGCTGACCCTGTGATATGTGGGAAGCAGCCCGGCTGCTCCTTGAATTCTGTCGAAGACCCGGGGCCTTCATGGCAAATTAAGACGCGGCATTATAGCGAGGCAGAAAACCAGCGTCGAGCGGCAGTCCGCTCCCGTTGGGCAATATGAGGCATAAATAGCGCTTTTCAACCCCAACGGCTGCGCTCAACCCGCCTTCAGGCAGGACACCAGGTGTTCGCCCTCGCCGGCGAGCCGCGGCCGTTCCTTGGCGCACCGCTCGTCCGCCAGGGGGCAGCGGGTGCGGAACACGCAGCCCGAGGGTGGCGCCATGGGCGACGGCAGCTCGCCCGCCAGCAACTGGATGGCCTTGCTCCGTTCCAGATCCGGATCCGGGATGGGCACGGCGCTGAGCAGGGCCCGGGTATAGGGATGGCCGGGAGCGGCGTACAGCGCCGGTTTCCGGGCCAGCTCCACCCCGTTGCCCAGGTACATCACCAGCACCCGGTCCGCGATGTGCTTGACCACCGACAGATCGTGGGCGATGAAGATGAGCGACAGTCCCATCTCCCGTTGCAACTGCTTCAGCAGGTTGACCACCTGGGCCTGGATGGACACGTCCAGCGCCGACACCGGCTCGTCGCAGATCACCAGTTTGGGCTCCAGGATCAGGGCCCGGGCGATGCCGATACGCTGACACTGGCCGCCGGAAAACTCATGGGGATAGCGGTTGATAAGGTTGGGCAACAGACCCACCCGGCTCATCATGGCCCTCACCTTTTCCTTCACCTGCGCCTTCGGCAGGCGTGGGTAATAGGTGACGAGAGGCTCGGCGATGATGTCCCCTATGGTCATACGCGGATTGAGGGAAGCCAGGGGATCCTGGAAGATCATCTGGATGTCCTTGCGCCGCTCCCGCAGCTCGGCGTGGGACAACTGGGTCAAGTCCTCGCCCCGCCACAACACCTGGCCGGCGCTGGCCGGCACCAGGCCGATCACCGCCCGGGCGAAGGTGGACTTGCCGCAGCCCGACTCACCCACCACGCCCAGGGTTTCCCCCTGGTGGAGATCCAGGCTGACCCCGTCCACCGCCTTCAGCACCCGGGGCGGCTCCCAGGGCCAGGACTTCTCCGCCCTGATGTTGAAATGCACCTTGAGATCGCGGATTTGCAGCAGCGGCTCAGACATGGCTCACCTCCAGTTCGCGGAAACAGGCCCGGCGGCGACCGTCGCCGAACGGGATCAGCGCCGGCGCCTGTTGCAGGCAACGGGACTGCACCTGGTCGCAGCGCTGCTGGAAGGGACAGCCCGGCGGCAGCCGCAACAGGTTGGGCGGGTTGCCGGCGATGGTGGGCAGCTCGGCCGCCTCCCCGTCCAGCCGGGGGATGGCCTTGAGCAACCCTTCGGTATAGGGGTGGCTCGGCCGGTAGAAGATATCCCGCACCGGGCCGTATTCCATGGTGCGGCCGGCGTACATCACCAGCACCTTGTCGCAACTGCCGGCCACCACCCCCAGATCGTGGGTGATAAGGATGATGGCGGTGTTGAACTCGGTCTTGAGTTCCTGCAGCAGGCTCATGATCTGGGCCTGCACCGTCACGTCCAGGGCGGTGGTGGGCTCGTCGGCGATCAGCAGTTTTGGCCGGCACAGCAGCGCCATGGCGATCATCACCCGCTGACGCATGCCGCCGGAAAACTCGTGGGGATAGCGGTTCATGCGGTTGCGGGCCTCGGGGATCTTCACCGCCTCCAGCATCCGCACCGACTCCACGAAGGCCCCGGCCTTGCCCATGCCCTTGTGCAGCATCAGCACCTCCATCAGTTGCTCCCCCACCTTCATATAGGGATTGAGGGAGGTCATGGGATCCTGGAAGATCATGGCGATGTCTTCGGCCCGGATCTTGTTGAGCTCCCGGGTCGGCAGGCCGAGCAGCTCCCGGCCCTGGTAGCGGATCTGGCCGGCGGTGCGGCCGTTTTTGGCCAGCAGGCCCATGATGGCGAAGGCGGTCTGGCTCTTGCCCGAGCCGGACTCGCCGACGATGCCCAGGGTCTCGCCGGCGGCCAACCCGAAGGTCAGGTCGTTGACCGCCACCACCCGGCCTTCGGGGGTGGCGAATTCCACCCTCAGCTCGGTCACATCAAGCAGATTCATGGCGCTCTCCTCAGCGGTCCTTGGGATCCAGGGCGTCGCGCAGACCGTCGCCCAGGAAGTTGAAACAGAACAGGGTCACCACCATGAACACGGCGGGAAACAGCAGTTGCCAGGGGGCAATTTCCATCGCCTTGGCCCCTTCGTCCAGCAGCGCCCCCCAACTGGTCATGGGCTCCTGCACTCCCAGGCCGAGGAAGCTCAGGAAAGACTCGAACAGTATCATGCCCGGCACCAACAGAGTGGCGTACACCACCACGATGCCGAGCACGTTCGGCACTATGTGGCGTACGATGATGTTGAGCCTGCTCACCCCGCACACCTCGGCCGCCTCAATGAACTCCTTGCCCTTGAGGCTCAGGGTCTGGCCGCGCACGATACGCGCCATGTCGAGCCAACTGACCGCGCCGATGGCAAAGAAGATCAGCAGGATATTGCGGCCGAAGAAGGTCACCAGCAGGATCACGAAGAACATGAAGGGGAAGGAATAGAGGATCTCCAGCAGCCGCATCATCACCCGGTCGGTCCGCCCACCCACAAAGCCCGCGGTGGCGCCGTAGAGGGTGCCGATCACCACCGCCACCAGGGCACCGAGCAGACCCACCATCAACGAAATCTGCCCCCCCATCAGGGTGCGTACGAACAGATCCCGGCCCAGGGAGTCGGTGCCGAAGTAGTGGCGGCTCTCCAGGCTGGGAGCCGCCATCATGGCGCTCCAGTCGGTTTCATCGAAGGCATAGGGAGCGAAGCGCGGCCCCAGTACCACCAGCAATGCCATCAACACCAGTATGATCAGGCTGACCAGCGCCGCCCTGTTGTGCAGAAAGCGACGGCGGGCGTCGGCCCAGAGCGAACGCCCCTCCACGTCCAGTTGCTCGGCAAACTGCAGCACCGCCGCTTGCTTGTCTTTGGTTACCACCATGGCTCACCTCGGCTCAGTAACGGATTTTGGGATCGATCACCGCATACAGGATGTCGACCACCGCATTGAAGGTAATGGTGAGGGCACCCACCAGTATGGTCAGCCCCAGCACCATGGAGTAATCCCGGTTGAGGGCGCCATTGACGAACAGCTGGCCGATGCCGGGCAGACCGAAGATGGTTTCGATCACCACCGAGCCGGTGATGATGCCGACGAAGGCCGGGCCCAGGTAGGACACCACCGGCAGCAGCGCCGGACGCAGGGCATGGCGCAGCACGATGCGCGCCATGGGCAGCCCCTTGGCCCGGGCGGTACGGATGAAGTTGGCGTTCATGGTCTCGATCATGGAGCCGCGCGTGATGCGGGCGATGGCGGCGATATAGTGCATCATCATGCCCACCACCGGCAGTACCATGAACTGCCAGCCGCCCCCCTGCCAGCCGCCGGCGGGCAGCCATTTCAGGTGGATGGCGAACACCAGGATCAGCACCGGCGCCAGCACGAAGGAAGGGATCACCACCCCCAGCATGGCGGTGGACATCACCGCATAGTCGAGCCAGCTGTTCTGCCGGAGCGCCGCCATGATGCCGGCGCCCACCCCCAGCAGCACGGCGCCGCCGAAGGCGAACAGGCCAATTTTGGCGGACACCGGCAGCGCCTGGGCCACCAGATCGTTGACGCTGAAGTCCTTGTACTTGAAGGAAGGCCCCAGGTCACCCTGGGCCAGGTTGCCGAGGTAGCTGAAATATTGCTGCAGTACCGGCTTGTCGAGGCCGTATTTGGCCTCGATATTGGCCATCACTTCCGGCGGCAGGGCCCGCTCCGAGCTGAAGGGGTTGCCCGGCGCGAAGCGCATCATAAAGAAGGAAACGGTGATCAACACCAGCAGGGTGGGAATGGCTTCCAGCACCCGCTTGAGAATAAATTTGAACATCCTGAACCTCTGCTCACAGGCAGTTGGCAAATCACGAAGGGGCCGCCACCGGGCGGCTTCCCCTGGTCTATTGGAGCCTGTTTGAAATCTTTTTACTCGGCCAAAGCGCACTACTCCGCCGACTCGCCGTAAACCCATCCCTGGGGGCTCCACCGCGCCATCCATGGCGCGGTGGGTCGGCGGAGCAGCACCCTTTGTCCTTCCTCACGCTTCAGTGTCGCCTGTTAGCGTGCCCCGCAGATAACAGCGGAGCCTGGAAGAGGCGACAGGGATCGCCTCCACCGACCGGCACATGCCAGGGATGACATGTGCCGAGCGTCACAGGGATGTGCTTACAGCGTGTCGGTGGAGGTCGCCCTGTTGACTCTTCGTTGTGTCGTTACAGACAAGCTTCGTAAAGATGTTAAACAGATTCTTTAGTTAGCCTGGATATAGAGATCCTTGCTGTAGATATTGTCCAGCGGGTTGTCCGGGTAGCCGCCCACATGGGGCTGCACCAGCCGCGCCTTCACATACTGGTAGATGGGGGCGATGGGCATGTCCACCGCCAGGATTTCCTCGGCCTGGGCGTAGAGTTGGTTGCGCGCCTCGTCGTCGGTGGCCAGACGGGAGTCGGCCATCAGGCGGTCGAATTCGGGATTGGAATACTTGCCGTCGTTGTTGCCGTGGGTGGTCTGCATCAGATCCAGCATGCTGGACGCTTCGTTATAGTCGGCGATCCAGCCGGCCCGGGCTACCTCGAAGTTGCCCTGGGTCTTGGTATCCAGGTAAGTCTTCCATTCCTGGTTGACCAGCTCCACTTCCACTCCCAGGTGCTTCTTCCACATGGAGGCGATGGCCACCGCCACCTTGCGGTGGTTGTCGTTGGTGTTGTAGAGCAACTGGAATTTGAGCGGCTTGCCCTTGCCGTAGCCGGCCTCTTCGATCAGCGCCTTGGCCCTGGCATCCCGCTCGGCCTGGGACCAGTCCGCCCAGGCCACCGCCGGCGGGGTGAAACCGTCCACCACCTCGGGCGCCAGGGTGTAGGCGGGGATCTCCCCCTGTCCCATCACCATGTTGGCGATGATGTCCCGGTCGATGGCGTAGGACAGGGCGTTGCGCACCCGGGCGTCGTCGAAGGGCGGTTTACGGGTGTTGAACTGGTAGTAATAGGTGCCCACGTAGCCGCCCACCCGCACCTTGTCCGGATGCTGGCTCGAGAGTCGTTTGAAATGCTCGAGGGGGATTTCATAGGTCATGTCCAGCTCGCCGGACAGGAAGCGGTTCATTTCGGCGTTCTGGGACGGGATGGGCAGGTAGGTCACCTGCTCGACCACGGTGCTGGCGTTGTCCCAGTAGTGTTCGTTACGCTTGAGTTCGATGCGTTCGTTCACCACCCAGTTGGACAGGGTGTAGGCGCCGTTGGACACCATGTTGCCGACCCGGGTCCACTCGTCACCGTATTTTTCCACTGTGGCGCGGTGCACCGGGTAGGTGGTGGTGTGGAACATCATGCCCACGAAATAGGGCACCGGCTTGGCCAGGGTCACCTCCAGGGTGCGGTCGTCCAGGGCCCTGACCCCCAGCGCCTCGGGCGGCAGTTTGCCGTTGACCACCTCGGTGGCGTTCTCGATGGTGGCCTTTTCCATGTACCAGGAATAGGGTGACGCGGTCCTGGGATCCACCGCCCGCTTGAAGGCATATTCGAAGTCATGGGCAGTAACCGGATCGCCGTTGGACCAGCGAGCGTCCTCGCGCAGGTGGAACCGATAGACCTGGTTGTCGGCGGTTTCCCAGCGCTCGGCCACGCCGGGCAGGATCTCGCCATTGGGGCCCGAGGTGACCAGGCCTTCGAACAGATCCCGCAGCACATTGGACTCGGGCACCCCCTCGGTCTTGTGGGGATCCAGCGAGGCGGGTTCGGAGCCGTTGCCCCGCACCAGTTGCTGCACCTCGGCCAGCCGGGTGCCCTCGGGCACCTCCGCCGCCAGCGCCTGGCCGGAAAGACCCAGGCTCAGTATGGAAAAGAGGGAACTGGCCAGGATGGTTTTCTGGAAGGTCATTGTTTTTCTCTCCTTGAAGGGGCCCGGACAGACGCCGACACCGCGGCTACCCTGCCGACCCGTGCTATAGTTCCATCTGGTTATACCACGACAAAATACTAAAACAAGATCAAAACAAAGCTTACAAAACCACTGTAAAACGTTTTCGCAGCAAAATAATCCAATAACAACGACCTCGTCACAGTTTCAGTTGTTACTAAAAACAAAAAACGCCGGCTGGGCCGGCGTTTTTTGAGCGAGGCTGGGTCAGCTCGCCTTGGTCTTCAGTTTTTTCACATTGCTCTTGCGGGCGTCCGGCTCCCGTTCCACACCTTCCTGGTAGGCCAGGCCGTAGAAGCTGTCGTGCAGCAGTTGCCTGAGTTCCGCTATCAGCGGGTAGCGCGGGTTGGCACCGGTGCACTGATCGTCGAAGGCGGCGATGGCCAGTTCGTCGAGTTTGGCCAGGAAGTCGGCCTCGTTGACCCCGGCGTCGCGGATGGAGGCCGGAACCCCAAGCTCCGCCTTCAGGCCGTCCAGCCAGGCCACCAGCTTCTCCACCTTGGTGTCGTTGCTGTCGTTCACCGCGGCCAGGCCCAGGTGCACCGCCACCTCGCCGTAGCGGCACTTGGCCTGGGGCCGGTCGTACTGGCTGAAGGCAGTCTGCTTGGTCGGGTTGTCATTGGCGTTGTAGCGAATGACGTTGCTGATCAGCAGGGCGTTGGCCAGGCCGTGGGGCAGGTGGAACTCGGCGCCGATCTTGTGGGCCATGGAGTGGCAGACCCCGAGGAAAGACTGGGCGAAAGCCACACCGGCCAGGGTGGCGCCATTGTGCACCTTCTCCCGCGCCTGCGGATCCTGGGCTCCCTTATGGTAGGCCGCCGGCAGGTAGTTCTTCAGCAGGGTCAGGGCCTGCAGCGCCTGGCCGTCGGCGTATTCGTTGGCCAGCACCGACACATAGGCTTCCAGGGCGTGGGTGACCGCATCCAGGCCGCCGAAGGCGGTCAGGGACTTGGGCAGGTTCATCACCAGATCCGCATCGATGATGGCCATGTCCGGGGTCAGCTCGTAGTCCGCCAGCGGGTACTTGATGCCGGTCTGGTCGTCGGTCACCACCGCGAAGGGGGTCACTTCCGAGCCGGTGCCCGAGGTGGTGGGGATGCACACCATGGCCGCCTTGCCTCCCATTTTCGGGAAGCGGTAGATGCGCTTGCGGATATCCATAAAACGCATGGACAGCTCTTCGAAGTGGGTGTCGGGATGCTCGTACATCACCCACATGATCTTAGCCGCGTCCATGGGGGACCCCCCGCCCAGGGCGACGATGACATCGGGCTGGAAGTGCAGCATGCGCTCGGCCCCCTTGCGCACCGTGGCCAGCGTCGGATCCGCTTCCACCTCATGGAACACCTCCACCTCCATGCCCTGCTGCTTCAGCAAGCGGCCGACCTTGTCGGCGTAACCGCTGTTGAACAGGAAGGAGTCGGTCACCACCATGGCCCGGCGCTTGCCGCCCAGATCGGTCAGCGCCTCGGCCAGGCAGCCCCGGCGGAAGTAGATGGACTTGGGAAGCTTGTGCCACAGCATGTTTTCCGCCCTCTTGGCCACGACTTTACGGTTGATCAGGTGCTTGGGTCCCACGTTTTCGGAGATGGAGTTTCCGCCCCAGGAGCCGCAGCCCAGGGTCAGGGACGGCGCCAGCTTGAAGTTGTACAGGTCGCCGATGCCCCCGTGGGACGCCGGGGTATTGACCAGGATGCGGGCGGTCTTCATCCGATCGCCGAACTGGCGGATGCGCTCGGCGTTGAGATCCTGGTCGGTATAGAGGGTGGAGGTGTGGCCGATGCCACCCAGGATCACCATCTGCTCCGCCATGTCCAGGGCCTCGGCGAAGTCGCGGGCGCGGAACATGCCGAGCGTCGGCGACAGTTTTTCGTGGGCGAAGGGCTCATCGTGACCGATGGCCAGCCCTTCGCCGATCAGGATACGGGTGCTGGCTGGCACCTCCACCCCCGCCATGGCGGCGATGGTCTGGGCCGACTGACCCACGATATCGGCGTTGAGGGCACCGTTTTTGAGGATCACCGCCCGTACCTTGTCGGCGTCGGCGGCGGGCAGCACATAGCCACCGTGGCTCTGGAAGCGGGCCCTGACCTGGTCGTAGACCTCGTCCAGCACGATCACCGCCTGCTCGGAGGCGCAGACCACGCCGTTGTCGAAGGTCTTGGACATGACGATGGACGCCACCGCCCGCTTGATGTCGGCGGATTCGTCGATCACCACGGGGGTATTGCCCGCGCCCACGCCGATGGCCGGCTTGCCGGAGGAATAGGCGGCCTTCACCATGCCGGGCCCGCCGGTGGCCAGGATCAGGTTGATGTCCGGGTGCTGCATCAGGTGGTTGGACAGGGCCACCGAGGGGGTGTCAATCCAGCCGATGATGTCGCGCGGCGCGCCGGCCTCGACCGCCGCCTGCAGTACCAGGCGGGCGGCTTCGCAGGTGGCACCCTTGGCCCGCGGGTGGGGCGAGAAGATGATGCCGTTGCGGGTCTTGAGCGCGATCAGTGCCTTGAAGATGGCGGTGGAAGTCGGGTTGGTGGTGGGCACTATGCCGCAGATCAGGCCCACCGGCTCGGCGATGGTGATGGTGCCGAAGTCACTGTCCTCCTCCAGCACGCCGCAGGTGCGCTCGTCCTTGTACTTGTTGTAGATGTACTCGGAGGCGAAATGGTTCTTGATCACCTTGTCTTCCACCAGGCCCATGCCGGTCTCGGCCACCGCCTGCTGGGCCAGCGGAATACGGGCGTTGTTGGCGGCCAGGGCCGCGGCGCGGAAGATCTTGTCCACCTGCTCCTGGCTGAAGCCGGCATAACGGTGCTGGGCTGCCTTGACGCGGGCCACCAGGGTGTCCAGCTCTTGCAGGGTTGAAACGGCCATAGGGATACTCCTCACTCGAAAATAAAAAACCTTGGCTAAAACCTGAGCCCGAGGGCTTAACCAAAGATTTGATACCAGTGTAGAAGATACCCTTTAATGGGTATTGATCCGGATCAGCATTTCACTCAGTTACGTAATTAAATTACAAAACGCAACCAGCAACTCCCAGACTGACTTAAAGCCTGTTCAAGGTCTCTGCAAGGCTTGTCTATAACGACGGTACGAAGAGGCAACAGGGCCGGCTATTCTGGAAGTGATCAGACGTTGCCAGCGAATTGACAGAAGGTCAGTAATAACGGCGGGGAATAAAGAATAAGGTAGGAAAATAACAAGGCATGCCGGAGCATGCCTTGTGTTTCAGAATCCGCGGAGCCTTAGAAGGACACCCGGCGGTACTTGCGGTATTCGGGCCGCCAGAAGTTGGCTTCTATCGCCTGCTCCAGCACCTCGTCGGAGGTCTGCAGCGCCTGGCCTTGCAACTGGGCGGTCTTGGCCACCATCTTGGCTATCTGCCGGCTGACTTCCTGGATCGCCGACAGCGGCGGCAACAGGGCACCTTCGCCGTTCTGGGCCAGGGGCGAGCAGGCGGCCAGGGCCCGGCTGGAGGACATCAGCATGGCATCGGTGACCCGGCGGGCACCGCAGGCCAGCACGCCCAGGCCGATGCCGGGGAAGATGTAGGAGTTGTTGCACTGGGCGATTTCATACAGCTTGCCCTTGTACTCCACCGGCGCGAAGGGGCTGCCGGTGGCGACCAGGGCCTGGCCGTCGGTCCAGTTGATGATGTCTTCCGGCGTCGCCTCCACCCGGGAGGTGGGGTTGGACAGGGGGAAGACGATGGGCCGCTCGCAGTGGGCGTGCATGGTCTTGATCACCTCCTCGGTGAACAGTCCCGGCTGGCCGGACACCCCGATCAGGATATCGGGCCTGGCGTTTTGCATCACCTCCAGCAGGGAGATGTTCTCGCCCGCCACCTGCCAGTCCCGGATGTGGTCGAGGGACTGGGCCAGGGGACGCTGGAAGTCAACCAGGTTGGGCATGTTGTCGGTGATAAGGCCGAAGCGATCCACCATGAACACCCGCTCCCGGGCCTTGGCGTCGCTCAGGCCCTCGGCCTTCATCTGCGCCACTATCTGCTCGGCGATGCCGCAGCCGGCGGAGCCGGAGCCGAGGAAAGCCACTTTTTTCTCGGACAGCTTGCTGCCGCTGGCCTGGCAGGCGGCGATCAGCGACCCCAGGGTCACGGCGGCGGTGCCCTGGATGTCGTCGTTGAAGCAGCACAGCTCGTCCTTGTAGCGGTTGAGCAGGGGCATGGCGTTCTTCTGGGCGAAATCCTCGAACTGCAGCAGGGCGTTGGGCCAGCGGCGCTTCACCGCCTTGATGAAGGCATCCACGAACTGCTCGTATTCTTCTCCGGTCACCCGCGGGTTGCGCCACCCCATGTACATGGGGTCCTTCAGCAGTTGCGGGTTGTTGGTGCCCGCATCCAGCACCACCGGCAGGGTGTAGGCCGGAGAGATACCGCCGCAGGCGGTGTACAGGGACAGCTTGCCGATGGGAATGCCCATGCCGCCGATGCCCTGGTCGCCCAGGCCCAGGATACGCTCGCCGTCGGTCACCACGATGACCTTGACGTTGCGCTTGGTGGCGTTTTGCAGGATGTCGTCGATGCGCTCCCGGTCCGGATAGGAGATGAACAGCCCCCGGGCCCGACGGTAGATGTTGGAGAACTCCTCACAGGCCTGCCCCACGGTCGGGGTATAGATGATGGGCATCATCTCGGTCAGGTGGTTCTGCACCAGGCGATAGAACAGGGTTTCGTTGGTATCCTGGATATTGCGCAGGTAGATGTGCTTGTCGAGGTCGTTCTGAAAGGCGGTGTACTGCTTGTAGGCGCGGGAAGCCTGCTCTTCGATGGTTTCGATGTTGTGGGGCAGCAGGCCGTCGAGGTTAAAGGCGATCCGCTCTGCCTTGTTGAAGGCGCTGCCTTTGTTCAGCAGTGGGGTTTCAAGCAGGGCCGGGCCTGCGTAGGGTACATATAAGGCTCGTTTTTCTTGATGCTCTTGGGGCATAAGACATCTCGCTTTGTTTTAATCCCTGGGTGGGTCTTTTTGGGGTTATGGGGGCTGGGCCGCAGTATAAGCCAAGCCCCCTTTCCAGACCACCACCAAGGCAGGGATCAGCGCACCGCCACCACGCAGTTGCGGCCCCGGCTCTTGGCGCCGTAGAGGGCCTCGTCCGCCTGGCGCAACAGCTCCTGGATGATGCTGTCCTGGTTGCCTTCCACCACGCCGGCGCTGACGGTGACCGACACCTCGCTCTGATCCAGCGGGTTTTCCACCGGCTGGGACTCCACCGCCAGCCGCAAGGTTTCGGCCTGGCGCGCCCCCTGCTCGAGCGGGGTATCGGGCAGCAGCACGATAAACTCCTCGCCGCCGTAGCGCGCCACTATGGCCTCGGGACCGAAGATGTCCATGATGGTGTTGGCCACGCTGACCAGCACCTCGTCCCCCATCAGGTGGCCCTGGTCGTCGTTGATGCGCTTGAAGCGATCCAGATCCAGCAGGATCAGGGTATAGGGCCGGTCGGGGCTGCTGTGGTGGCGCACCTCCTCCAGCTGGCGCACGAACAGCCGGCGGTTCATCAGCCGGGTCAGGGGATCCCGGGTCGACTCCCGGTACAGATCAAGCAGCATGCGCAGTTGCCCCGCCTGCACCCAGATCATCGCCAGGCTGAAGGCCAGCAGCAGCCAGATACGGTCCACCAGGGCGCCGTTGCTCAGGCTGCGGGAGTCGAGCCAGTAGTCGGTGGCCAGCACCGCCAGGGTGATGACCCCGGCGACCCGCAGGCCAGACTTGATCGGCAGCGGCAGCACCCCCAGTAGCGCCAGCAGGAAATAGGGAAAGGCGATATAGCCCACGGGGATGGGCACCCCGTCCCGGAAACTCCACAATCCGACAAAATTGAAGGCCAGCAGGATGCCGAGCAGGGAGTAGAGCGAGAGTATCATCCAGCGGCGGTTGAGCTTGCACAGGTAGCTTAACGGCAATAAAGGAGTGAGCATGACGCCGGTGATCAACCGGACTTTCCACAGCAGCTTGAAGTGGGCCGGATCCAGTACCCACCAGTCGACGGCAATCCAGCCGGCGATGCCGATGATAAGCAGAGTGACCAGCCAGCGGAAACGGATGGCGACGAAACCGATGCGGGTGAGCTTAAAGTCCCGGGAGTGACAGCTATCGCTCCAGTATTCCTTGAGTTCCAACCCATACCCCTTTTATTTCTCGTTGAACGGCGAACAGCATCGAAGTGCCTCGGGCAGTGCCTTGGTCAGGCACCAGTGCGGCTGCGACAGGAAGTGCAAAAACGCTAACACTACCCAAAGCCCGCAGGATGCGCCAGTGTATTTTGGCCTCCTGCCCCGGCCGGTTGCAGGCCCGGGGCTTAAGTGCCAAAATCCCGCCCAAGCAATCACAGGACTGTTTCATGACCATCAGACTCTACGGCATCAAGAACTGCGACACCGTCAAGAAGGCCCGCAAGTGGCTGGAGCAGCAGGGCATCGACTACCGCTTCATCGATCACCGGGCCGATGGCCTGGATCCGCTCCAGCTCGAGCACTGGCTCGACCAGCTGGGCTGGGAGCAGTTGGTCAACAAACGCGGCACCACTTACCGCGCCCTGCCGGAGGCCGACAAGACCGCCCTGGGCCCGGACACCGCCGTCGCCCTGCTGCTGGCCCATCCGGCCATGATCAAACGCCCCCTGCTGGAACTCGATGGCCAGCTGCACCTGGGCTTTAATGCCGAGCTTTACTCGCGCCTATTCAACATCTAATTAAGGACAACAATGACTGACTCTGCCGTGCTGGCCCTGGCCAAGGATCTGATCAACCGCCCCTCGGTTACCCCCGAAGACGAAGGCTGCCAGGAGTTGATGGGCGCGCGCCTCGAAGCCCTGGGCTTCAGGCTCGAGACCATGGTGTTCGAGGACACCACCAACCTCTGGGCCCGCAAGGGCACCGAGGGCCCGGTGTTCTGTTTTGCCGGCCATACCGACGTGGTGCCGCCGGGCCCCCTCGACAAGTGGCATACCCCGCCCTTCGAGGCCACCGAGATCGACGGCTACCTGCACGGCCGGGGCGCGGCCGACATGAAGGGGTCGCTGGCCGCCATGGTGGTGGCCACCGAGCGCTTCGTCGCCAAACACCCGGACCACCAGGGCTCCATCGCCTTCCTGATCACCAGCGATGAAGAAGGCCCCTTTATCAACGGCACCACCCGAGTGGTGGACACCCTCGAAGCCCGTAACGAGAAAATCACCTGGTGCCTGGTGGGCGAGCCCTCCTCCACCAGCGAGGTGGGCGACGTGGTCAAGAACGGCCGCCGCGGCTCCCTCACCGGCGATCTCCTGGTCAAGGGCGTGCAGGGCCATGTGGCCTATCCGCACCTGGCGGACAACCCGGTGCACAAGGCGGCGCCGGCCCTGGCCGAACTGGCCAACACCGTCTGGGACAAGGGCAACGAGTTCTTCCCGCCCACCAGCTTCCAGATCGCCAACATCCACGCCGGCACCGGCGCCTCCAACGTCATTCCCGGCGAAATGAAGGTGCAGTTCAACTTCCGCTTCAGCACCGAGCTGGACCAGGACAAGATCCAGGCCAAGGTGCACAGCGTGCTCGACGCCCATGGCCTGGACTACGAGCTGCACTGGCTGCTCAACGGCAAGCCCTTCCTCACCGATCAGGGTGATCTGCTGGCGGCCACGGTGGCGGCGGTACAGGCGGTACGCCACCAGGAGCCGGCCCTGCTTACCACCGGCGGCACCTCCGACGGGCGCTTTATCGCCCAGACCGGGGCCCAGGTGATCGAACTCGGGCCGGTCAACGCCACCATCCACAAGCTCAACGAATGCGTGAAAATCGCCGATCTGGAGCAGCTCACCGACATGTACGAGGGCATACTGGAGCGCTTGCTGGCATGACCCCCGAGGCCCTGCTCGGCCTGACCGAGGACCACCTGGTGGCGCTGGCCGAGCCGGGCCACCGGCTGCAACCGGAAGCGGCGGCGGCCTTCGCCGCCCTGCAGGCG
>NZ_NMUO01000066.1 GCF_002237365.1 Zobellella denitrificans | reverse complement strand
ATCACCTTGACTGGGCCTGTCAGTATTTACGACGAAACGCCCAGCCATCGCAGCAGAGTAAATCCAGGCAGGGCAATGGGTTACGTGACATTTATGAACATTTTAATGCTTAAGTACCTGGCTATGAATGGTGACTAGTTTCAAACATTCGCGTCGACCCGATAATGAAAGAGAGCTCCGTTAATCCTTAATCACCAAAGAATGCGAGATGCCAGTCAAACATCGGAATCACCATGTACGGCAGTTCCATTCACACCCTCTAGCCCGGATTTCTCATGAGAAGGTAGCATATGAAGTGGCTATAGTTCCCCAGACACACAGACGCAGGTAAGATCACCTGCCCAGAGAAGGTGTGTATCATGAGTCAGAAGAAAGCCTATACCGCTGAGTTTAAAGAAGCCGCAGTCAAGCTGGCGGTGGAGTCCAAGCAATCCGTCAACCAGACCGCCAGGGAGCTGGAGGTTAACGTCAATACGTTACATACCTGGATCGCCAAGTACCACCGCCAGCAGAGCACCAAGGGCGATGGTAAAGTGGGCGAGCAGCACCTCTATGAAGAGTTGAAGCAGCTCCGCCGGGAGAACGCCCGACTCAAGGAAGAGCGAGAGCTGTTAAAAAAGGCGGCCGCCTTCTTCGCCAAAGAATCTCGCTAAGGTATGCCTTCATCGACGCCAATCAGGGTCAGTTCAGCACTGCCCTGATGTGCCGTGTGTTTGAAGTGTCTCGCAGTAGCTATTATGAGTGGCGGTCCAGGCCGCCCAGCCCGCGAAAACAGCAGGAGAAGGCGTTGAAGGCGAAGATCCGTAAACACCATGAAGAAGGCCGAGCAACCTATGGGACGCGGCGCATTCAGAAGAAGCTGACGGGAGACGGTGAGGCCGTCAGTCGCCGCCGGGTTGCCCGACTGATGAAAGAAGAAGGGCTGGCATGCAAGACGCGGCGGAAGTTCAAGGCCACCACCAACTCGAAGCATGACAAGCCGGTCGCGCCGAACCTTCTGGCGCGACACTTCTCGGCAGAAAAGCCGGATCAGGCCTATGTGGGGGATATCACTTATATCCCGACACGGGAGGGATGGCTCTATCTGGCGGTCTTTATCGACCTCTGCTCACGGGCGGTGGTGGGCTGGTCGATGGGTAGCCGAATGCCGGCGTCTCTGGTGAGCGATGCGCTGAGCATGGCGATCTGGAAACGCAGGCCAGCTGCCGGGTTACTGGTTCATAGCGACCGGGGCAGTCAGTATGCTTCAGATAGCTTCCAGCGCTTGCTCAAGCAGCATGACTTCAAATGCAGCATGAGCCGGAAGGGAAACTGTTGGGATAACGCCCCGTCAGAGAGCTTCTTCCACACGCTGAAGACCGAGCTGATCTATCACGAGGACTTTACGACGCGGGAAGAAGCGAAGCAGGCCATCTTCGAGTATATCGAAGTGTTTTATAACCGGTTGCGGCTGCATTCCAGCAATGACTACATGAGTCCATTGGGCTATGAATCAGAGCTGCGAGCAGTTGCTTGAGAATGTGTCCGGAAAACTGTTGCCAGATCAAATGAGGAATTGACCTTCAACCAGACGCAGTTCGCAGGTATCATCCAGGCATGCTCCCTTGTAGTAACGGTGAGCGTCAGCCGGTATGCCGTGGTCTTATAGGCTTCACCAGCAGATAAGATTGCTCACCACTGCGGAAGACACCTCATGTTGCCATCATTAACCTCTATTCTCTCCCGCCTGCGTCTGAAACATATGCAGTTGCTAGTGGCCATCGAGGATCACGGCTCATTGCACAAAGCAGCCAGGGCGATTTCAATCTCTCAGCCTGGGGCGACCAAGGTCCTGCAAGAAATCGAGGTTTCCATCGGCATGCTGCTGTTTGAGCGCACCTCAAAAGGCATAGTTGCCAATGAAGCCGGGCGCTGCGTTACCCGCTATTCCCGTTTGATTTGTAATGATATTGCGCACATGAGAGAGGAAATCACGGGGCTGATTGAGGGTGNCTTATAGGCTTCACCAGCAGATAAGATTGCTCACCACTGCGGAAGACACCTCATGTTGCCATCATTAACCTCTATTCTCTCCCGCCTGCGTCTGAAACATATGCAGTTGCTAGTGGCCATCGAGGATCACGGCTCATTGCACAAAGCAGCCAGGGCGATTTCAATCTCTCAGCCTGGGGCGACCAAGGTCCTGCAAGAAATCGAGGTTTCCATCGGCATGCTGCTGTTTGAGCGCACCTCAAAAGGCATAGTTGCCAATGAAGCCGGGCGCTGCGTTACCCGCTATTCCCGTTTGATTTGTAATGATATTGCGCACATGAGAGAGGAAATCACGGGGCTGATTGAGGGTGCCGGAGGCCACATTGCCGTTGGGGCTGTCATGGGTGCCATGCCGCTACTGACCAAGGCCGTGCATGAGTTGCGGAAGGAACAGCCGTCGCTCTCAATAGAAATTTTTGAAGACAATAGCGGTAACCTGATGAACCAGCTTGCTCAAGGACGCCTTGATCTCGCGCTATGCCGGCCCGCCATGGGACACAAGCTTTCCGCTACCGATAGTCTGCCGCTCAGTGATGAGCCTATCGCCGTGGTGACCCATATCCAACACCCACTGGCCAGGATAAAGCGCCTTAATTTTTCCAAACTTGCCAGCTATCCGTGGATTTTCTATACCGCCAATATGCCGATGCGACGTGCCATTGAACGCGAACTGCAGCAATCCGGTCTAGAACCGATTCAACCCTCGCTAGAGACTGCCTCGGCTGTAGCCACCATTATGCTATTGCAACAGGATCCGAGCCTGGTTGCCGCCCTACCAGAGGACGTAGCACGCTTTTTTGCCCAAAATCAGCTGGTTGCCTTACTTGATATAGATATCACCCCATCAATGAGCGCCTATGACATCGTCAAACGGCAGGGCGCTCAACTGACGCCCGCTGCTCACATGCTGATATCTCGACTCTATCTCGGCGTGGGCAAGAACTATCATTCAGATGTATGGTAAGGTTAAAAATGAGAGACCAAATCATCATCAATATATAGAAATTTTATTATACACCATCACCTCAAGTTCAAAGCTCATCTAAAAATCCATCCTAAACAACAAACTCGACACATCTATTATTTTTATAACCTTCCTCACCACTCATCTAATTGGAGAAAAATCAGCAGCACGAAGCAGCTTAGACTCCTGCCTTTCTAACATTGAAAAAGCTTTAGGAACAAATAGACCAAGCCAGTCTTCATCATTATAAAGATCTTCTCGCTTACTAATTCTTTCATCTAAACTTTCGTAACCCCAAATGTGAACAACTTGATTTAGCTCACCTATTTCGGTGTACCACCACCCTACAAGCTTTGCATACTTTGAGATTACAGGAAGACCAACCTCTTCAAAGTGCTTAAGATACTCTTTCATTCTACCAACTTTAACACTATAAGTTCTCATCTCATAATACACAACAACCTCCCAAAAAACATATTTCAACTCAATCAAATATAACTACCAAAATAAAAACCACTTAAACATACTTCACATCAAAATTTAAATGAAATTTATAAAGATAACGTCTATTCCTATCGAAAACCTTGGAAATTGAAATGAGGTGTTTATTAGATCGACAACGACAAAAATACAAAAAAAATAACAAGCGCACCTAAAACCTCACACAACCAGTACCTTGTAAATACATCTCACCTATATAAGCAGGCAATCAGTTAACACTAAATAAGCAACCAGTTTACACAACACAACAAGATATAGTAATGAATAATTCTGATTGGCAGATAACCAAAAGCAATCACCCCTAAAAATTCAGCACATAAAAGAAGAAAAAATCGGTGTGACATCACAAAAAAACTTAATAAATTACCAATCTGGAACACATCATATAAAATTCAGACCATAAACATTAAAGAGCCACTGACTTCAAGAAGGCTGGGACATAAGTGTCACCCTGACTTATCAAACTTTCCAACTAGCCGACACTGATTGCCCCGGATGTCCTAGACTTATAGGCTTCACCAGCAGATAAGATTGCTCACCACTGCGGAAGACACCTCATGTTGCCATCATTAACCTCTATTCTCTCCCGCCTGCGTCTGAAACATATGCAGTTGCTAGTGGCCATCGAGGATCACGGCTCATTGCACAAAGCAGCCAGGGCGATTTCAATCTCTCAGCCTGGGGCGACCAAGGTCCTGCAAGAAATCGAGGTTTCCATCGGCATGCTGCTGTTTGAGCGCACCTCAAAAGGCATAGTTGCCAATGAAGCCGGGCGCTGCGTTACCCGCTATTCCCGTTTGATTTGTAATGATATTGCGCACATGAGAGAGGAAATCACGGGGCTGATTGAGGGTGCCGGAGGCCACATTGCCGTTGGGGCTGTCATGGGTGCCATGCCGCTACTGACCAAGGCCGTGCATGAGTTGCGGAAGGAACAGCCGTCGCTCTCAATAGAAATTTTTGAAGACAATAGCGGTAACCTGATGAACCAGCTTGCTCAAGGACGCCTTGATCTCGCGCTATGCCGGCCCGCCATGGGACACAAGCTTTCCGCTACCGATAGTCTGCCGCTCAGTGATGAGCCTATCGCCGTGGTGACCCATATCCAACACCCACTGGCCAGGATAAAGCGCCTTAATTTTTCCAAACTTGCCAGCTATCCGTGGATTTTCTATACCGCCAATATGCCGATGCGACGTGCCATTGAACGCGAACTGCAGCAATCCGGTCTAGAACCGATTCAACCCTCGCTAGAGACTGCCTCGGCTGTAGCCACCATTATGCTATTGCAGCAGGATCCGAGCCTGGTTGCCGCCCTACCAGAGGACGTAGCACGCTTTTTTGCCCAAAATCAGCTGGTTGCCTTACTTGATATAGATATCACCCCATCAATGGGTGACTGCAACATCGTCAAACGGCAGGACGCTCAACTGACACCCGCGGCCCATTTACTAATCTCCCGGCTTTATCTTAACATAGGAAAAACCTATGACCCAGACAACTGGCAAGGGTAAACAAACGTCCTACCCTGCTCGCCGTTTTACCCGGTACCTTAGGGTAAATAGCTGTTCCGAATATTAACCCGGCTTGCAAATAGATCACGCCGCATACCGGATAAGAGGATGTTTGAAGTATTTTTAACCCGGTCAGGTTTGTTCTGAAACCCCTTCATATGTCGTGTGACCTTAGCCTTGAGATCTTGGTGACTGCGAGCCGGCGATGACGCCCGGATCCCTTGCTTCAGATCACCATTCAGGTATTCATCTGGGTTGAGCTCGGGTGAATAAGGCGGCAGATAAAACACCTCTATCTCTTGCTTATGTTTTTCCAGCCAGGAGCGAACCAGCTTGGCACTTCTCCAACGAGTCAGGCACTTCATGGATACGGTTTCGCCCTTTCCCGGAAGTGGTTACGGAACAGCCAGAATGTAGCACTATCAGGATCAGTTATTTACAAAAAACTAACCTTTATCATCTGCACATCCCAACTGCGCCAACAAAACCTGCAGCGGGTGCGGCAACCGTTGCTCGTCAAAGCGCTTGACCTGGCTGCGGCAGGAATAACCGGTGGCCACCAGCTTGCCCTGGTGGTTCGCGTCGTTGACCGGCTCGTGCCAGCTCAGCTCATAGATGCGCCTGGAGGTCTGATAGTTGGCACTTTCGTGGCCATAGGTGCCGGACATGCCACAGCAACCCACCTCCAGCACCTCCAGCTTCTGGCCCAGCGCCGCAAACACAGACTGCCAGTCACGGATGGACGGTGCCGCGGAGGTCTTTTCGGTACAGTGTGGCAGCAGCCGGAAGGTGCCGGCGGGCAGCCCAACCCCCGCTCGCGCCAGCACCTCCTGCTGCTTGCCGAGCCACTCCTGGATCAGCATGACCTCCGGCAACTCGGCCTCCGGCAGCGCATAGGCGTATTCCTGGCGGTAAGTCAGTGTCATCGACGGATCAATGCCGATCAGGGGCAGGCCACTGTCGGCCAGCGCCTTGAGCATGGCGGCATTGCTTTTTGCAGCCCTGGTAAAGGCACCGAGGAAGCCATGCACATGCAGAGGCTTGCCATTGGGCCTGAACGGAGCAACCAGCACGTGAAAGCCGAGCCGACCAAGCAGATCGACCACGTCAAGCACCAGCCCGGTTTCGAAGTAACTGGTGAAGGCATCCTGCACAATCACCACCGCTTTGGCACGTTGCGCCTCGCTCAATTTCGCCACCGTGGCCGGTGTGGCCAGTGGAATACCGCGCCGGCGCAACTCCCGCCGCAGATCCTGGCGGCTGATTTCAGGACTGTCGACCATGCCGACCCGCTGCTGAAAGAACCGCTGCATCACCCGATTGCGCATCGCCCAGTTATAAGGCGCCGGGAACCGTGCCAGCACCGGCATCATGTATTCCAGACTGCCGACCAGATAGTCCTTGGCCGGGCGCAGATAACGGCTGTAATACACCTCGAGAAAACGGGCCCGAAAGTCCGGCACATTGACCTTGATCGGACACTGGCCGACACAGGACTTGCAGGCCAGGCAACCCATCATGGAAGCGTGAACCTCGTTGGAGAAATCGTACTCGCCCCGTTTTTTGCCCAGGCTGTTGCGAACTCGTTGTGGCAGTCCCCCGATAAAAGAGCTTGCCCTGGCCCGCTGGCTGGCCGCGTTGAGATCCACGCCCAGCCCGGACATCAACCGCAGCCATTCCCGCACCAGCGATGCCCGCCCCTTGGGGGAATGAATGCGCTCGCGCGTGCCCTTCCAGGACGGACACATGGCATCGTTGGCGGCATAGTTAAAACAGGCGCCGTTGCCATTGCAGTTCATCGCCGAGTCGAACGTGTCGCGCACGGCCACCGGGATCTGTCGATCATGCTGGCCGCGGGTCGCGACGCCATCAATCCTGAACAGCTCGGCGTCGCTGGTTAACGGCGTGGCAATCTTGCCGGGGTTGAGCTGGTTGTGGGGATCAAAGGCTCCCTTGATGCGCTGCAGCTCGGGATACAGGTCGCCGAAAAATTCGGGCGCGTATTCGGAGCGGATGCCCTTGCCATGTTCGCCCCACAGCAAGCCCTTGTATTTCCGGGTCAGGCGCACCACCTCGTCGGTCACTTCCCGGATCAGCCCTTCCTCGGCCGGATCCTTCATGTCGATCGCCGGGCGCACATGCAACACCCCCGCATCAACATGCCCGAACATGCCATACTGCAGCCCTCGCTGATCGAGCACGGCACGAAACTCCATAATAAAGTCGGCCAGGTTCTCCGGCGGCACTGCGGTATCCTCAACAAAGGGCAGTGGCCGACGATCCCCCTCGGCATTGCCGAGCAGGCCGACCGCTTTCTTGCGCATGGCCCATATCTTGTTAATCTCGGAACTGCCGTACACCACTGTATAGCCGAAACTCTGGCCAGGCTGACCGCTAATCGCTTCCAGGTGCGCCTCAAGTTTATCAACCCTGGCCCGCAGCTCAATTTCATTATCGGCAGTGTACTCCACTAGGTTAATGCCACGGATGTCGGGCTCGCCAATATCGTGGGGAAAATAATCACGTACCGAATCCCAGATAATGTCGTCCATCGCCAGGTTCAGCACCTTGGAATCCACCGTCTCTATCGAAGTCGGCCCCCAGTCCATTAGCGCCTTGGCGTCACGCAAGGAGGCCTCAAAGCTGTCGTACTTGATATTGACCAGCGCCGAGCAGGCCGGGATCGGCAAGACATTGAGCCTGGCCTCGGCGATAAAGGCCAGGGATCCTTCCGCCCCACAGAGTACTGAATTGAGGTTGAAGCGCCCTTGTTCATCGCGAATATGAGCCAGATCATAGCCGGTCAGGCATCGGTTCAGTTTTGGAAAGCGGTCGGCGATATCGGCGCGGCGGCGCTGGTAAATGTCGTCAACCAGCCGATGCAGTTCACCGACGCTGTCATCGCGCGCCGCGATTTGTTCAAACTCGGCTTCATTCAGTGGAACCGATTCCCAGACGGTACCATCCAGCAGCACCGAACGCAGGGTCAGCACATGGTCGCGGGTCTTGCCATACAGACAGGAGCCCTGGCCGCTGGCATCGGTATTGATCATGCCACCAATGGTGGCGCGGTTGCTGGTCGACAGCTCAGGGGCGAAAAACAAACCGTAAGGCTTCAGCGCCGCATTAAGCTGATCCTTGACCACCCCGGCTTCCACCCGAACCCAGCGCTCCTCGGCATTGATCTCGAGAATACGGTTCATGTGCCTGGAGCAATCGACGATCAGGCCGTCGGTCAGCGACTGGCCGTTGGTGCCGGTACCGCCCCCCCGCGGGCTCATGCGAATGCCGCTGAAGCGCTGCTCTGCAGCAAGGCGGGCGATCAGCATCAGATCCTCAATGCCGGCCGGATACAGCACCCCCTGAGGCAGTAACTGATAGATGCTGTTGTCTGTGGACTGCACCACCCGGTTGGCATAATCGGAGCTGATTTCTCCCCTGAACCCTTGACCTTCAAGCTCGGCGAGAAACTCCAGATACAGGGGGGCTGTGGTATCGGTATGGGAAATGCCTGGGATCATGGCGTCAATCGACCTCATCGGGGTGCGGCCGACTTCGGCTTAGCACCATTTGTCATCATGAACGCCATGATGCAGAATCCTTATTTATCACTCAAACGGTAAAATTTTATTAATTAATAAAAAATGACGAACAATCTATCCATTCGGCATCTTCGGGCTTTCGTTGCTGTTGCCCAACATGGCAGTTTCACACGGGCAGCTGAGCACCTGTATGTAACCCAGTCATCACTGACCGCCACCATCAAGCAGTTGGAACAGCAAACAGGCTTGATCCTACTCGATCGCACCACCCGCCGCGTCCTGCTCAACCACGAGGGCGAACGGTTTTTACCTGTGGCCGAACGGCTGCTGTCGGATTTTGATACCGCAGTGGGCGACCTGCAGGCTGTGGCCGCTTACCAGCACGGCAAAGTAGGCATTGCCGTCTCACCGTCAACACTATCCTGTCTACTGCCTCCCGTGATCAAGGAGTTCCACAGCCTCTACCCTCACATCAGCCTACTGCTACGTGATGACAGTGCAGCCGGAATTGAGCAGCATGTGCTGGCGAATCACGTTGACTTTGGCATCGGCGGTAACCACTCCGAACAGCCAGAACTGAGCTACTTTCCACTCCTGCGTGACCGTTATGGTGTCGTACTCGCACCAGATCACCCCTTAGCGCAACAGCAGGGAGCAATAGCCTGGCAGGAACTGAAGCATGAAAAGCTGCTGATGCTATCCACCGATACCGGCATTCGAGCCCAGTTGTCCCGTAATCCTGCCGGCCACGGCATTGAACTGGTGCTGGCTCACCCCAGTATAGAAGTCTCAAATCCGGCTGGCCTGGCTGCGCTTATCGACACCGGTCTTGGGTTGTCTATCCTGCCAGCCCTAGCCGCCGGCACCCACTCCTTTAAGCAATTACGATTCAGACCACTAGATCATCCTGCCATCTATCGGGATCTGTATATAATCCATCGACGCGGCCGTTCTCTGAGTCCAGCCGCTGATGTGATGCTTCGACTAGTGCGACAGAAATTCTCTAAAATGATTCTTCCTCCATTTGTTGAAGCTATATAGCGAGATGTACTCAATTAGGAGGATTTATGTACACTTTAAAAAGATGAAGATCTTCATGCTCCCGGCTTCTGAACGTGCTGGCGGCAGAGTACAGCCTGCTCGTTACATGGTTTTCAGACTATCAAAGGTGTATGGTCAAGATCCTACACTAAAACCTACACAAATGCGTAGGCTTCAGTGAGATTCATTGGGACAACATGGAACAGCCGGAGAAAGTGGAAAAACACAAAAACCCTTTAAATACAGCAACTAGCAGCATCTAAAATCATGAAAAAAGAAGAAATCTCACACCAGCACACACCTATGATGCAGCAATATCTCGCCCTCAAGGCCCAGCATCCGGACATACTGCTGTTCTACCGCATGGGGGATTTTTATGAGCTGTTCTACGACGATGCCAAGAAGGCATCCCGGCTGCTGGACATCTCCCTCACCAAGCGCGGCCAGTCGGCCGGCACCCCCATCCCCATGGCGGGCGTGCCCTACCACGCGGTGGAAAACTACCTGGCCCGGCTGGTGCAGTTGGGCGAGTCGGTGGCCATCTGCGAGCAGATAGGCGATCCGGCCACCAGCAAGGGCCCGGTGGAGCGGCAGGTGGTGCGCATCGTCACCCCCGGCACCCTGTCCGACGAGGCCCTGCTGAACGAACGCCAGGACAACTGCCTGGCGGCCGTCTACCACGACGGCCAGCAGTTCGGCTACGGCATCATTGACGTCAGCACCGGCCGCTTCGTGGTCAACCAGTTCGGCAAGGAAGAAGACCTGATCGCCGAATTGCAGCGCACCCAGCCCGCCGAGCTGCTCTATCCGGAAGGCTTCGGCTGGTTCCACCTTCTCGAGCAGCGCAAGGGCCTGCGCCGCCGACCCGAATGGGAATTCGATCTGGGTACCGCCCGCCACCTGCTGTGCCAGCAGTTCGGCACCCGGGACCTGGTCGGTTTCGGGGTGGAGCAGTCGGCCACCGCCCTTTGTGCCGCCGGTTGCCTGCTGCAATACGTCAAGGACACCCAGCGCACCGCCCTGCCCCACATCAGCGGCATCCGCCTGGAGCGCAGCCAGGACATGGTGATCATGGACGCGGCCACCCGTCGCAACCTGGAACTGACCCTCAACCTGTCCGGCACCCAGGACAACACCCTGGCGGAGGTGCTGGACAACACCGCCACCCCCATGGGCAGCCGCCTGCTCAAGCGCTGGATCCACCAGCCCAGCCGGGATCGGCAGGAATTGACCGCGCGACAGGACATGATCGCCACCCTGATGGAGCAGGGCCGTCACGAGGGGCTGCGCCCCCTGCTGCGCCAGGTGGGCGACCTGGAGCGGGTGCTGGCCCGGCTGGCGCTGCGCTCGGCCCGGCCCCGGGATCTGAGCCGGCTGCGCGCCGCCCTGCAGGCCCTGCCCGAGCTGCAGGAACTGCTGACCGAGTGTTCCCCCGGTTGCCTGGATCCCCTGGCCGAAGGCATCGGCCAGTTTCCGGAGCTGGCGGATCTGCTGGAGCGGGCCATCATCGACAACCCGCCGGTGGTGATCCGCGACGGCGGGGTGATCCGCGACGGCTTCAGCCCCGAGCTGGACGAGCTGCGCGAGCTGGCCGCCGGCGCCCACCGCTACCTGGAAGAGCTGGAAGCGCGGGAAAAGGCCGCCACCGGCATCCATACCCTGAAGGTGGCCTACAACAGGGTGCACGGCTTCTACATAGAGGTGAGCCGGGCCAGCGCCCACCAGGTGCCGGTGCACTATGTGCGCCGCCAGACCCTGAAGAACAACGAGCGCTACATCATCCCCGAACTCAAGGAGTACGAGGACAAGGTGCTCAACGCCCAGAGCAAGGGCCTGGCCCTGGAGAAAAAACTCTACGAGGCCCTGCTCGACCGCCTGCTGGAACAGCTGGCCCCGCTGCAGCGGAGCGCGGGCGCCCTGGCGCGGCTGGACGTGTTCGCCAACCTGGCGGAGCAGGCGGAAAGCCTGGACTACTGTCGTCCCGAACTGACCGACGACGAGGTCATCGAGATCGAGGAAGGACGCCATCCGGTGGTGGAGCAGGTGATGAGCGAGCCCTTTATCGCCAATCCCCTCAGCCTCTCGGAGAACCGCAAGATGCTGGTGATAACGGGGCCGAACATGGGGGGGAAATCCACCTATATGCGGCAAACTGCGCTGATCGTGCTGCTGGCTTACATCGGCTCCTTCGTGCCGGCGCAAAAGGCCCGCATCGGCCGGGTGGACCGCATCTTCACCCGCATCGGCGCTTCCGACGACCTGGCCTCGGGCCGATCCACCTTTATGGTGGAGATGACCGAAACCGCCAATATCCTCAACAACGCCAGCCGCCACAGCCTGGTGCTGATGGACGAGATCGGCCGGGGCACCAGCACCTACGACGGCCTGGCCCTGGCCTGGGCCTGCGCCGACGCCCTGGCCAACCGGCTGCACGCCTACACCCTGTTCGCCACCCACTACTTCGAGCTGACCGAACTGGCCGGGCTCTGGCCCAGGGTCGCCAACGTGCACCTGGATGCGGTCGAGCACCAGGACGGCATCGCCTTTATGCACGCGGTACAGGAGGGCGCCGCCAGCCGTTCCTACGGCTTGCAGGTGGCCGCCCTGGCGGGGGTGCCCAGGCCGGTGCTGAGCCTGGCCAGGCAGAAGCTGGCCGAACTGGAGCAGGGCCATCAGCCACCGGCCGCCAAGGGCAGGAAAAAGCCTGAAGTCCAGCCCTCGCTGCCGCTGTTCGATGCCGAGCCGGATCCGGCCCTGGCACTGCTCGACGACGTGCAGCCGGACGAGCTGAGCCCGCGCCAGGCCCTGGAGCTGCTGTACCAGCTGAAGCAGGCGCGGCGTGAGGCGTGAGGCGTGAGGCGTGAGGCGTGAGGCGTGAGGCGTGAGGCGTGAGGCGTCAAAAGCATAAAGAAACGGCGGCAGAAACAAGGTTTCTGCCGCCGCTTTTTTGAGGTTATGCCTTGGTGGTTTATCAGTCGCTATGGAACAGGGTATCAATGGACAACCCCTGCTGGGTCAGGATTTCCTTCAGCCGGCGCAGGGCCTCCACCTGGATCTGCCGTACCCGCTCCCGGGTCAGGCCGATTTCCCGGCCCACGTCCTCCAGGGTCGAGGCTTCATAGCCGAGCAGGCCGAAGCGCCGGGCCAGCACTTCCCGCTGCTTGGGATTGAGCTCTTCCAGCCAGTGCACCAGGCTCAGGCGCATGTCGTCTTCCTGGGTCTCGGTTTCCGGATCCGTGTCTCGTTCGTCGGTGATCACATCGAGCAGGGCCTTGTCGCCGTCCCCCCCGATGGGGGTGTCCACCGAACTGATCTTCTCGTTCAGCTTGAGCATGCGGGACACGTCCTCCACCGGTTTGTCGAGGGCCTCGGCGATTTCCTCGGCGGTGGGCTCGTGGTCCAGCCGGTGGGCCAGCTCCCGGGCGGTGCGCAGGTAAACGTTGAGTTCCTTGACCACGTGGATGGGCAGGCGGATGGTGCGGGTCTGGTTCATGATGGCCCGCTCTATGGTCTGGCGGATCCACCAGGTGGCGTAGGTGGAAAAACGGAAACCGCGCTCGGGGTCGAACTTCTCCACCGCCCGGATAAGCCCGAGGTTGCCCTCTTCAATCAGGTCGAGCAGGGCCAGGCCCCGGTTGTTGTAACGGCGGGAAATTTTGACCACCAGCCGCAGGTTGGATTCGATCATCCGCTTGCGGGCGGCGAGATCGCCGCGCAGGGCCCGGCGGGCGTAATGGACCTCTTCCTCCGCGGTGAGCAGCGGAGAAAAACCGATCTCACCCAGGTACAACTGGGTGACATCCAGGGTGCGTTGGCTGGGGGCGCTGAGGATTTCTTCTTCCTGAATACTTTCCTGCTCATCGCTGTCGGCCGCGATCGCCTCCAGTTCAACATCAGCATCAAAATCCACGTCGTCGTCGCGGACGATGTCTTTGCTATGGCTCATGGCAGTTCTCCCTAAATCCGGGTACTACCTGACTCCCGGTGTCTATCGCTTTGGCAGATATCGCATCGGATCGACCGATGTCCCCTGATACCGGATCTCGAAATGCAACCGGACATCAGTGGTATCACTGCTACCCATATCCGCTATGTGCTGTCCCGCGCTCACCGCTTCCTGCTCCTTGACCCGGAGCACTTCGTTGTGGGCGTAGGCGGACAAGTAATCATCGTTATGCTTGATGATGATCAGATTGCCGTAACCACGTAGCGCACTCCCTGCGTAAACTACCTTACCGGCAGCGGCCGCCTTGATGGCCTGGCCCCTGCTGCCCCTGATATCAATGCCCTTGTTGCCGGTTTCGGCCAGCGAAAACCCGGAGATGATGGGTCCCTGGGCCGGCCATTGCCAGACGATAGCGGTATTGACAGCGGCGTTTTTTTGTACTTTGGAACCAGCGTATGCTTTTCCTTGAGCCGGTGCAAGAGGCTTCGTCGTTTTTGCGGGGCTGCTCGTACCAGCCGGCCTGGCGCCGTTCTGGGCGGTGGACGGCCGGACTGCCGGCGCCGGGGAAGCGGCCGCCGCGGGCACCGGTTTGGACGATGCTGACGGCTCGGAACGCAGGGTGAGCTGCTGTCCCACATAGATGCGATAAGGTGGCTTGAGGTTGTTCAGGGTGGCCAGATCCGCCACCGAATGACCGGTCTGGCGGGAGATGGCGTTCAGGGTGTCTCCCCGCTTTACCCGGTAGAAGGTACGCCGTCCACCGGGCACATCCAGGCGCAGTACCTGCCCCACGTAGATGTTGTAGGGAGGCTGGATATTGTTATGGCGGGCCAGGGTAGGCACATCGGTTCCGGCCTGCCAGGCGATGGAGTAGAGGGTATCCCCCCGCTCCACCCTGTGGCTGTGGCCACCGATGGGTGCCGGGGCGCGACTTCCCACCCCCGTAACGGGGGCGGGACGGGGGGCGGCGCAGGCGGTCAGCAGGGCGAGCGATGCCAGCACCATACCCAGCAGCCTGATGCTTGCGCCCCGCCCCCGCATCAGTGCCTCAGCAACAGGTAGGCCACCACGGCCGCCGCCACGCACAGCCAGCCGAGCAGGTCGATGTACTGGATAAGCTTGCGCTCCATGCGCACCCCTCCCCATACCATCAACCCCGCCACCAGGAAGAAGCGTAACCCTCGCCCCACAATGGAAATCATCACGAAGGGCAGAAAGGCCATCTGCAACAGGCCGGCGGTCACCGTAAACACCTTGTAGGGAATGGGAGTAAAGCTGGCGATAAAGATGACCCAGACGCCCCACTCACTGAACCACTGCTGGGCCACCTGCATCTTGTCCTGGTAACCCATGGTGTTGATGAAAGGCTCGACCAGGGGTTCCCACAGGGCATAACCCAGCAGGTAGCCGAAGGCCGCACCCAATACCGAGAACACCGTGGCCATGGCGGCATAACGCCAGGCCCGTTCCGGTTTGGCCAGGGCCATGGGGGCCAGCATCACGTCCACCGGCACCGGCCAGAAAATAGACTCGACGAAACTGGTCATGGACAAATACACAGGCGCATGGCGGTGGACCGCCCACATCATCACCTGCCGGTACAACCGCGAAAATATCTTCACTCAAGCTCACCCTTCACTAAAGGTACGAAGCGCACCGGCTCCAGCTCGGTACGCACAAAATTGTCGCCCTGGCGCTCGTAGCGCCACAGGGATTGGCGGTGTTCCCCGACCGGGATCACCATGCGGCCGCCGTCCGCCAACTGGGACAACAGCGCCTGGGGTACTTCCCTGGCCGCCGCCGTCACCAGGATGGCATCGAAAGGCGCCTTGCTGGTCCAGCCCTGCCAGCCGTCCCCGTGCTTGGTGGACACATTGTGCAGGTCGAGCCGCTGCAACCGGCGACGGGCCTGGTACTGCAGCGCCTTGATCCGCTCTATGGTGAACACCTGCTCCACCAGTTGCGCCAGCACCGCGGTCTGGAAACCGGAGCCGGTGCCGATTTCCAGCACCCGCCGGGGCTGGTGCCCGGCCAGCAACACTTCCGTCATCCGCGCCACTATATAGGGCTGGGAGATGGTCTGGCCAAAACCGATGGGCAGGGCGCTGTTGTCCCAGGCCTGGTGGGCCATGGCCTCGTCGACGAACTGGGCCCGGGGCAGGCCGGCCAAGGCCCGCAGTACCCGTTCATCCCTGATACCCTGCTGCTGCAGCAAGCGATAGAGCTGCTGTCCCGCTAACGTCAGCACGCCGTTACTCCACGTCTTGAATCCAACTGGTCAATGCCGCCATTTGGCTGTAGGCCGTCATGTCGATGGTCAGGGGAGTGATGGACACAAAGCCCCGCTCCACCGCATCGAAGTCGGTTCCCTCGCCCGCATCCTGCTTGGCCCCGGGAGGTCCTATCCAGTAGATGGGCCGGCCGCGGGGATCGAACTCCTTCAGTACCGCCTCGGATCTGTGCCGGTTACCCAGACGAGTCACCTTGATACCCTGAATATCGGCCAGGGGCAAGTCGGGCACATTGACGTTGAGGATCTGGTTGGAGGACAGCGGCGCCCGCAGCAACCCCTGCACCAACAGGCTGGCGTAGTGGGCCGCGGTGTCGAAATGGCGGTCGCCGCACAAGGAGACGGCCACCGCCGGCAGCCCCAGATGCCGGCCCTCGGTGGCCGCCGCCACGGTGCCGGAGTAGAGCACGTCGTCGCCCAGGTTGGCACCGTGGTTGATGCCGGCCACCACCATGTCCGGATCCGGATCCAGCAGGCTGTTCACCGCCCAGTGCACGCAGTCGGTGGGCGTGCCCTTGACCGAATAGAAGCCGGTGTCGTCGAGCTGGTCGGCCCGCAGCGGTACCTCCAGGGTCAGGGAGTGACTGGCGCCGCTGCGGTTGCGATCCGGCGCCACCGTCACCACCTCGGCAAATTCCGCCAGCACCCGGCTCAGGGTCCGGATCCCCAGGGCATTGACCCCGTCGTCATTACTCACCAGTATCTTCATGGTTTTCCTTGTCCTTGATCAGTTCCCGTACCAGGCTGGTGGCATAGCTGCCCGCCGGCAGCCAGAACGACAGCCGCAGGCGGTCGCCCTCCCGTTGCCAGGCCAGTTCCTCGGGCCTGAGCAGCAGCGCCCGCCGCTCCTGCTTGAGGCCGTTGGCCTCGAGCCCGGCGCACAGCGCCTCCTGCCCCACCAGGGCCGCCTGCTCCAGGGCGGCGGCCTCATCCTGGCTCGGCAGCCGGCCCCGCCCCCACAGGGGCGCACTCAGGCGGATATCGCCACTGGCGAAGCGCGCCGCCATGGCCTCGTCGAGGGGGTTGTCCTCGCCCAGGGTAAAGAAGGACTGGCTGCCGGCCAGCATCACGCAGTCACCGGCCAGCAACTGCTCGCCCAGCCCTGCCGCCAGCCGGTGGCTCGCCGCCAGGTTGAACAGGTAGCTGCGCGCCGCCGACAGGTACAGGGAGCGCTTGTTGCGATCCTTGATGCGCCGCCCGGCGAACATGGCTTTCGCCTGCTCCAGGTTGCCGTAATCCCGGCCGAAACGCTGGTCGCCGTAGTAGTTGGGCACCCCCCGGGCGGCGATGGCGGCCAGACGGGCATCCAGATCGCCTTCGCCCTCCAGCCCGGTGAGGGCCAGTTCGAAGCGGTTGCCCCTGAGGGCGCCGGTCTTCAGCTTCTTGTGGTGGCGGGCGATGGCCAGGATCTGCACATCCTCGTTTTCCAGGGGCGAGAAATCGGGCATCTCCTTGCCCGGCAGGTGCACCCCGAACCACTGTTCGGTGACCGCGTGCCTGTCCTTGAGCCCGGCCCAGGTCACGTCACGCTGGGCCACGCCCGCCAGCCGGGCCAGTTCCCGGGCCACCCACTGGGTGTTCTGGCCGCGCTTGCGCACGTGCAGCAGGATATGCTCGCCCTCGCCGCTGGGGGAAAAACCCAGATCCTCCCGCACCACGAAGTCTTCGGGCGCGGCCTTCAGGCAACCGCTGACTTCCGGTTGGCCGTGCAGATAATGCCAGTTATTGCTCATTGTTTTACCAGTAACACCACGGCTTCCGCCGCCATGCCCTCTTTGCGGCCAACAAAGCCGAGTTGTTCGGTGGTGGTGGCCTTGACGTTGACCCGGCCGACCTCCGTTTCCAGATCGGCGGCGATATTGGCCACCATGGCGTCGATATGGGGCGCCAGCCTGGGCGCCTGGGCCAGCACGGTGACGTCGGCGTTGCCGAGCACAAAGCCGGCCTGTTTGACCCGGTTGAACACGTCGCGCAACAGGACGCGGCTGTCGATGCCGGCGAAGGCGGCGTCCGTGTCCGGAAAGTGGCGGCCGATGTCGCCGGCGCCGATGGCGCCGAGCAGCGCATCGCAAAGGGCGTGCAGCACCACATCACCGTCGGAGTGGGCCAGCAGCCCCTGCTCATGGGGCACCGCTACCCCGGCCAGGATACAGGGGCCTTCGCCACCGAATTTATGCACGTCGAAACCGTGCCCGATTCGCATCATTGTTCGCTCTCTATCCTCTGCTGCAGAAAAAAGCCCGCCAGGCCCAGGTCTTCCGGACGGGTGATCTTGATATTGTCGGCCCGCCCCTCCACCAGACGGGGACGGTGGCCGGCCCACTCCATGGCCGAGGCCTCGTCGGTGATCTCGCAACCGGCGGCCAGGGCGCCGGCGAGAGCCTGCCGCAGGAGAGCGGTGGCGAAGCACTGGGGCGTGAGCGCATGCCAGAGTTCCTCCCGCGACACGCTCTCCAGGATGGCGCCCCGGCCGTCGCCGCGCTTCATGCTGTCCCGCACCCGGCAGGCGAGAATGGCGCCGTCGCCCAGCCGCCCCGCCGCCAGCACCGCGTCCAGATCGGCCGGGTGCAAACAGGGACGGGCGGCGTCATGCACCAGCACGAACTCGGTCTCGACCCGCGCCAGGGCGTTGTGTACCGAGTCGGCCCGTTCCCGGCCTCCCGCCACCCGCAGCACCCGGGGATGCCGGGCGACGGCCAGGGCAGGGAACCAGGAGTCGTGCTCCGCCGTGGCGACGATGATGCGCGCTATGGCAGGGTGCCCCAGCAGCCGGTCCAGGGTGTGTTCGAGCACGGTACGGCCATCCAGCGTCAGGTATTGCTTGGGCAGGCTCGCGCCCATGCGCTTGCCGACCCCGGCCGCCGGTACGACCGCGGTAAAGGGCGAAGTCACTGTCATGGTTGCGGTTTGTCTTGTGCGGGCAGCAGCCGGTAGAAGGTTTCACCGGGCTTGATCATCCCCAGATCGTTGCGCGCCAGTTCCTCCACCGCGGCCAGGCCGTTGTTGAGATCCTCGATCTCCCGGTAGAGCAGGGCGTTGCGTTCCACCAGCAATTGGTTGTCCTCCTGCTGGCGGAACACATTGGCCCGGGCTTCGTGGTATTCGGCTAGGCCGTTCTTTCCCCACCACAGGTGGTGCTGCAGAGCACCCAGCAGGGCGAGCAGTATCAGCGTCAGGGTGCGCATCCATCCTCCTAAGTTGCGCGCTAGTTTCCCATATTCGGGCGGCGAACAAAAGAAACCCCGCGCTGGGCGGGGCTTCGAGTTCAGGACGGAAGGGAAGGCAGGGCTCAGGCCTGGCCTTTCACCTCGGCCAGACCGCGGTAGGGAGCCTTGGCACCCAGCTCTTCCTCGATGCGGATCAGCTGGTTGTACTTGGCGATACGGTCGGAACGGCTCATGGAGCCGGTCTTGATCTGGCCGGCACAGGTGCCCACGGCCAGGTCGGCGATGGTGGCGTCTTCGGTCTCACCGGAGCGGTGGGAGATGACGGCGGTGTAGCCGGCGTCCTTGGCCATCTTGATGGCGTTCAGGGTCTCGGTCAGGGAGCCGATCTGGTTGAACTTGATCAGTATGCTGTTGGCGATGCCCTTGTCGATGCCTTCTTTCAGGATCTTGGTGTTGGTCACGAACAGATCGTCACCCACCAGCTGGATCTTGTCGCCCAGCACCTTGGTCTGGTAGGCGAAGCCGTCCCAGTCGGACTCGTCCAGGCCGTCTTCGATGGAGACGATCGGGTACTGCTTGGTCAGCTCTTCCAGGTAGTGGGTGAATTCCTGGGAGGAGAAGACCTTGCCTTCGCCCTTCAGGTTGTAGTTGCCCTTTTCCTTGTCGAAGAACTCGGAGGCGGCGCAGTCCATCGCCAGGGTCACGTCCTTGCCCAGCACGTAGCCGGCTTTCTCCACGGCTTCCTTGATGGCGGCCAGGGCGGCGGCGTTGGACTCCAGGTCCGGGGCGAAACCACCCTCGTCACCCACGGCGGTGGACAGGCCCTTGGCCTTCAGCACCTTGGCCAGGTTGTGGAACACCTCGGCGCCGATGCGCAGGGCTTCCTTGATGTTCTTGGCGCCGACCGGCTGGATCATGAACTCCTGGATGTCGACGTTGTTGTCGGCGTGCTCACCGCCGTTGATGATGTTCATCATCGGCAGCGGCATGGAGAACTGGCCGGGAGTGCCGTTCAGCTCGGCGATCCAGGCGTACAGGGGCAGGCCCTTGGCGGCGGCGGCGGCCTTGGCGGTGGCCAGGGACACGGCCAGGATGGCGTTGGCGCCCAGGCTGGCCTTGTTATCGGTGCCGTCCAGGTCGATCATGATCTGGTCGATCTCGGCCTGCTGGGTGGCGTCCTTGCCGGCGAGGGCGGCGGCGATCTTGTCGTTGATGTTGGCCACGGCGGTCTGTACGCCCTTGCCCAGGAAGCGGGACTTGTCGCCGTCACGCAGTTCCAGCGCTTCGCGGGAGCCGGTGGAGGCACCGGACGGCGCCGCGGCGCGGCCCATAAAGCCGCCTTCCAGATAGACGTCGGCTTCAACGGTGGGGTTGCCGCGGGAGTCAATGATTTCGCGACCGATCACTTTAACGATCTTTGCCATTCTCTCTTTCCTCTTGAGTTAAAAACAAAGCACTAAAAAATACGGCCAAGCCAGGTGGCTCAGCCGTAGGATCAGGTTATTCCAGTTCACCCTGCTGGTATTGGCCGGCTGCCTTCACGAAGCCGGCGAACAGGCCGTGGCCGTCGCGGGGAGTGGAGGTGAATTCCGGGTGGAACTGGGCCGCCACGAACCAGGGATGATCCGGGTTCTCGATGATCTCCACCAGCTTCTTGTCGGCGGAGCGGCCGGTCACCTTCAGGCCCGCCGCTTCAATCCTGGGCAACAGCCGGTTGTTCACTTCGTAACGATGGCGGTGACGCTCGTAGATGGTATCGGAGCCGTACAGGGCATGTACCCTGGAGCCCGGCTCCAGGTGGCACAGCTGGGCACCCAGGCGCATGGTGCCGCCCAGATCCGACTGTTCGTCGCGCACTTCCACCTTGCCTTCTTCGTCCACCCATTCGGTGATCAGACCCACCACCGGGTAGGGGCTGTTCTTGTCGAACTCGGTGGAGTGGGCGCCTTCCAGGCCGGCCACGTTGCGGGCGTATTCAATCAGCGCCACCTGCATGCCTAAACAGATGCCGAGGTAGGGCACGCGGTTCTCCCGGGCGTAGCGGGCCGCCATGATCTTGCCCTCGACCCCGCGCTCGCCGAAGCCGCCGGGCACCAGGATGGCGTCCAGGCCCTCGAGCAGGCCCAGGCCCTTGCTTTCCAGATCCTGGGAATCGATGTACTTGATGTTGACGGTGAGCCGGTTCTTCAGGCCGCCGTGCTTGAGCGCCTCGTTCACCGACTTGTAGGCGTCGGGCAGCTCGACATACTTGCCCACCATGCCGATGGTCACTTCCCCCACCGGGTTGGCCTCTTCGTAGATCACCTGTTCCCACTCGGACAGATCGGCGGGCGGGCAATCCAGGGCGAAGCGGCGCACCACCAGCTCGTCCAGCCCCTGGGAGCGCAGCAGCGCCGGGATCTTGTAGATGGAGTCCACGTCTTTCAGGGAGATAACGGCCTTTTCGGACACGTTGCAGAACAGGGCAATCTTGGCGCGCTCGTTGGGCGGAATGGCCCGGTCGCTGCGGCAAATAAGGATATCGGGCTGGATACCGATGGACAGCAGCTCCTTCACCGAGTGCTGGGTCGGCTTGGTCTTCACCTCGCCGGCGGCCGCCATGTAGGGCACCAGGGTCAGGTGCATGAACAGGGTGTGCTCCCGGCCCACTTCCACCGCCAGCTGGCGCAGCGCCTCGAGGAAAGGCAGGGACTCGATGTCGCCCACTGTGCCGCCGACTTCCACGATGGCCACCTGATGCCCTTCGGCACCGGCGATCACCCTGTCCTTGATGGCGTTGGTGATATGGGGGATCACCTGGATGGTCGCGCCCAGGTAGTCGCCGCGCCGTTCCTTACGCAGCACGTCCGCATAGATACGACCGGTGGTGAAGTTGTTGCGGCGGGTCATCTTGGTGCGGATGAACCGCTCGTAGTGGCCCAGGTCCAGATCGGTTTCGGCACCGTCGTCCGTCACGAAGACTTCACCGTGCTGGGTGGGGCTCATGGTGCCCGGATCCACGTTGATGTAGGGATCCAGCTTCATGATGGTCACGTTGAGGCCACGGGCTTCGAGGATGGCGGCCAGAGAGGCGGCTGCAATGCCTTTGCCCAGGGAGGAGACCACCCCGCCAGTAACAAATATATATTTAGTCGTCATGCTGAACCTGAAGAAAGCTAGGGAACGAATGAAATGTGGAATTCAAGACGGGGTCATAGTATACGCAAGATGCCCGATAACGACAATGAAACAATGTCCGGGCAAGGCCGTCCCCTATCCGCATTCGAACCTGCTGCCAGCGGCAGACTGGACGGCACTATAACGCCATTTGTAGTTTTATTACAACAAAATGTAACAACCAAAACTTGATGCAGGTCAGATAACAGCGTTTCTATGGCGCCAGTTGTCTTTCCAGCTCGGGCAGCACATCGAACAAGTCCGCCACCAGGCCGTAATCCGCCACCTGGAAGATGGGCGCCTCCGCATCCTTGTTGATGGCCACTATCACCCTGGAGTCCTTCATCCCCGCCAGGTGCTGGATGGCACCGGACAGACCCACGGCGATATAGAGCTCGGGCGCCACTATCTTGCCGGTCTGGCCCACCTGCATGTCGTTGGCGGCAAAGCCCGCGTCCACCGCCGCCCCGCTGGCAGCCGGTTCGTGGGCGAGGAGCTGAGCCCGAATGAGCGGCCCGAACTCACCTCGGCGCGGGTGGTGATCTCCGGCGGCCGGGGCCTGGGCTCGA
>NZ_NMUO01000065.1 GCF_002237365.1 Zobellella denitrificans | reverse complement strand
TTCCACCACGTTGCTATGTCCTCCGTCATTCTTCGGCGTCTTAGAATCTGTATAAGCGACTGGCTTCCCGCCATCCGCAGGCTGCTCCCCGGAGTGCCTTTCAGTGCCGAGCTCATGGCCGCGCTCGGCGCTGATAGGCTCGCCGGTGAGCACCATGCGCATGGCGGTCTGCTGGCCAAGCTGGCGGGTCAGCCGCTGGGTGCCGCCGGCGCCGGGCATGATGCCGATGCTGATTTCGGGCAGTCCTAGCAGGGCACCCTCGCCCGCCACCACCAGGTCGCAGTGCAGCACCAGCTCCAGCCCGGCGCCCAGGGCGAAGCCGTTCACCGCCGCGATCAGCGGCTTGGGAAAGGCCTCGATGCGCGCCCACAGGGCCGGCCGCTCGTCCTGCTGCAGGGCCACCGCGTCCAGGTGGCGCATCTCCTCCAGGTCGGCCCCGGCGGCAAAGCCGCGGCCCTCGCCGCGCAGCACCACGGCGCGCACCCGCTCATCACTGGCGGCCCCGGCCAGGACATCGCCCAGCTCGCGCAGGCTCTGGTTGCGCAAGGCATTGCGCCGCTCGGGCCGGTTGAGGCTGAGGGTCAAGACCCCGTCGTCCCCCAACTGGCTCAGAATATCCCGCTCCGTCATCCTCTCCTCCCCCCTGGTTCAGTCGTCGAAGCTGATGCGTACCGCACCGCTCCGGGGCCGGGCCTGGCAGCTCAGCACATAGCCCCTGGCCACTTCGTCTTCTTCCAGGCTGTAGTTGAGGGCCATGTCCACCTCGCCCTCCAGCACCCGGCACTTGCAGGTGGCGCAGACCCCGCCCTTGCAGGCGTAGGGCAGATCGGCCCCGGCACGCAGGGCGGCGTCGAGGATGCTGTCGTCCTCGGCGCTCACCTCCACCCGGAACTCGCGACCGTCCAGCACCAGGCTGACTTCGCCCTGGCTGCGGGCGGCGCGCTGCTCGGCGCTGATGGCGCGCGGCGCCCCCGAGTTGAAACGCTCGGTATGGATGCGCTCCCGATCGATGCCCTGGTCGGGCAGCACCTGCTCCACCGCCTGCATCATCTCCTCGGGACCGCAGGCGAAGCAGTGGTCGTAGCGATCGGCCAGCAGCTGGCTGGCAAACAGGGACTGGATGCGGGCGGCGTCGAGCCGGCCGTTGAGGATGTCGCTCTCGCCCTGCTCCCGGCTGAACAGGCAGATCAGCTGGAAGCGGCTCGGGTAGCGGTCCTTCAGATCCGCCAGCACCTCGGCGAACATGGTCTGGCGCCAGCTGCGGTTGCCGTACACCAGGGTGAAGCGGCTGTCGGGCCGCTCGCCCAGCACCGCCTTGACGATGGACAGCAGGGGTGTGATGCCGCTGCCGGCGGCAAAGCCCAGGTAGCTTTCGCCGCCCTGCTTTTCCGCATGCTGGAAGAAGAGCCCCTGGGGCGGCATCACCTCCAGCGCATCTCCCGCCTTGAGGTTGTCGTTGACCCAGTTGGAAAAACGGCCGCCGGGCACCCGCTTGACGGCGATGGTGAGCTCCTCCTCGCCCTGGCGGCTGCAGATGGAGTAGCAGCGGCGCAGCTCTTCCCCCTGATCCTGATAACGCAGGGTGAGGTGCTGGCCCGGCCTGAAACGGAACCGCTCCCGGTTGTCGCCCTCCAGCTCGAAGGCGATGGCGATGGCGTCCTGGGTCTGCTCCTGTACGGACTTGACCCGTAGCGAATAAAACTGATTCATACTCTGCTCCCTGTGCGGCTTGGCTAGATGCACTTGAAGTAATCGAACGGCTCCAGGCAGTCGCGACACTGGTACTGGGCCTTGCAGGCGGTGGAGCCGAACTCGCTCACCAGCCGGGTATGGGGGCTGCCGCATTGCGGGCAGGGCACCCCGTCCTGGGGAATAAGGTGCTGGCCGCAGGCCGGCCCCTGGGGCGGCGCTATGCCGTACCGGCGCAGCTTGTGCTTGCCCTCGGCGCTCATCCAGTCGGTGGTCCAGGCCTCGGACAGGTCCAGCTCCACCCGGGCCGGCCCCAGCCCGCCCCGGCCGAGGGCCGCCAGTATGTCGGCCTCCAGCACGTCGGTGGCCGGGCAGCCGCTGTAGGTGGGGGTAAAACGCACCACCAGGGCGCCGTCGTCGGCCAGTGTCACCCCGCGGATCATCCCGAGATCGGTCACCGACAGCACCGGGATCTCCGGGTCGGACACGGTTTTCAGCAGCTCCCAGCAGCGGGGAATGCGATGATCGGCGATCTGCACCTTGTTTCTCCTTACCAGCTCACGTTCGGAAGGCTGCGCGGCAGCGACTGCATCTCCGCCAGCAGGTAGCCCAGGTGTTCGGTGTGCAGGCCCTGACGGCCACCCTGGCGATAGGGCGCCTGGGCCGGCAGGGTCAGTTCGGCCTGGCGGCAGCCTGCCTCGATACGTGCCCGCCACTGGCCGGCCAGCTCGTCCAACCCGGGCAGGATGCCCGCCGCCACCAGCGTCGCTTCCACCTCGTCGGTGGCGAACAGCTCGCCGGTAAAGCGCCACAGCTCGTCCAGGGCGGCCTGGGTGCGTTGGTGGCTCTCCTCGGTGCCGAGGCCGAGCCGCTGGATCCAGCCGCTGGAAAAGCGCAGGTGATAGTTCACCTCCTTCAGCGACTTGGCAGCGAAGGCGGCCAGGGGCGCATACCCCGACTGGGTAAGGGCGGAAAACAGCAGCTGGTGGTAGTTATCAAGCCACCACTGGCGCATCAGGGTCCGGGCGAAGTCGCCGTTGGGCTGCTCGCACAGCAGCAGGTTGCAGAACTCCCGCTCGTCCCGGAAAAAGGCGAGCCGGTCTTCGTCCCGCCCCTGGCCTTCCAGCTCGCCCGCCATGGTCAGCAGGGTGCGGGCCTGGCCCAGGATATCCAGGCCGATGTTGGCCAGGGCGATGTCCAGCTCCAACTCGGGAGCGTGGCCGCACCACTGGGACAGCCGGTGCGACAGCACCAGCTGGCTGTCACCCAGGCGCAGCAGATAAGTGAAAAGCGCGTCTTTGTGTGCCTTGTCCATACCGCCTCCTACATGTGCTCGATGCCGTCGGGGATCTGGTAGAAGGTCGGGTGGCGATACACCTTGTCTTCCGCCGGCTCGAAGAAGGCGCCCTTTTCCTCGGGCTGGCTGGCGGTGATCAGCTCGGACTTCACCACCCAGATGCTCACCCCTTCCTTGCGGCGGGTGTAGGCGTCCCGGGCGTGCTCCAGGGCCATTTCATCGTCGGCGGCGCGCAGGCTGCCCACATGGCGGTGGTGCAGGCCCTGCTTGCTGCGGATAAAGACTTCGTACAAAGACCATTGCTTGTTCATTGCTTGCTCTCCTTGCTTGTTCATCAGGCCGCGTGCCGGCGGCGGGCGGCATAGGCGCTGGCGGCTTCGCGCACCCAGCGGCCCTCTTCCCAGGCCTTGCTGCGGGCGGCCAGGCGCTCGTGGTTGCAGGGCCCCTGGCCGGCAATCACGGCGTAAAACTCGTCCCAGTCGATCTCGCCAAACTCGTAGTGGCCGGTTTCCTCGTTCCATTTCAGATCCGGGTCCGGCACCGTCAGGCCCAGGGCGTGCACCTGGGGAACCGTGTTGTCCACGAATTTCTGGCGCAGCTCGTCGTTGCCGAAGCGCTTGATCTTCCAGGCCAGGCTCTGGGCGGAATGGGGCGAGTCGGCGTCGGAGGGGCCGAACATCATCAGTGCCGGCCACCAGAAGCGGTTTACCGCATCCTGGGCCATGCGTTTTTGCTCCTCGCTGCCGTTGGCCAGGGCCATCATGGCCTCGAAGCCCTGCCGCTGGTGAAAGCTCTCTTCCTTGCAGATGCGCACCATGGCCCGGGCGTAGGGCCCGTAGGAGGTGCGGCACAGGGCCACCTGGTTGACGATGGCGGCGCCGTCCACTAACCAGCCAATGGCGGGAATGTCGGCCCAGCCCAGGGTGGGATAGTTGAAGATGGAGGAGTACTTCATCTTGCCGTTGTTCAGCTTTTCCATCATCTCGTCCCTGTCCGCGCCCAGGGTTTCGGCGGCGCTGTACAGATAAAGGGCGTGGCCCGCCTCGTCCTGCACCTTGGCCAGCAGCACCGCCTTGCGGCGCAGGCTGGGTGCGCGGGTGATCCAGTTGCCTTCCGGCAGCATGCCCACCACCTCGGAGTGGGCGTGCTGGCCAATCTGGCGGATCAGGGTCCGGCGGTAGGCCTCCGGCATCCAGTCCTTGGGCTCTATGTTCACTTCGTCGCGTACGGCCTGCTCAAACCGTGCGAGCTGTTCGGCGTTTTCCATCACTCAACCTCCTGCACCATGGCGTGCAACATTTCAAAAACATGGTGAAAACTTAATATGACACGAAAAATATTTCAATATATTTTTTAGTGAATCATTTAATAATTCCAGCAAGCCCTTTATTTTCAAACAGATAAGAAATTAACACCTTGAATCAATCGATAATCAGGCGGCAATCAGCATTGACAAGGCACAAAAATGACAACAAATTATGTAACACAATTCATATGTTCAGTGATTTTTTGGTGTCGTATCCGAGGGAGGAGTGATGGAAAAACTGCAGAGCTATGTGGCCGGCCGCTGGCTGGAGGGAGAAGGCGAAGGACGCCTGGTGCGCCACGCGGTCACCGGCGCCCCGTTGTATGAGGTGACCAGCCAGGGGCTGGACATGGCCGCCATGGTGGCCTGGGCCAAGCAGGGCGGCAAGGCGCTGGCGGCCATGAGCTTCCATCAGCGGGCCCATATGCTGAAGACCCTGGCCAGCCACCTGGCGGAGCACAAGGAGGAATTCTATGCCCTGTCCGCCGCCACCGGCGCCACCCGCAAGGACGGCTGGATCGACATCGAGGGCGGCTTCGCCACCCTGTTCACCTATTCCAGCCTGGTGCGGCGCGAGCTGAGCGACGAGCGCATCCTGATGGAAGACGACTGGATCCCCCTGTCGCGCCGGGGTGGCTTCGGCGCCCGCCACATGCTGACCCCCAAGCCGGGGGTGGCGGTGCACATCAACGCCTTCAACTTCCCGGTGTGGGGCATGCTGGAAAAGCTGGCCCCCACCCTGCTGGCGGGCATGCCGGCCATCGTCAAGCCGGCCACCGACGGCGCCCAGCTCACCCAGGCGGTGGTGAAATGCGCGCTGGCGTCCGGCCTGCTGCCCGAGGGCGCCCTGCAGATTATCTGCGGCGGGGTCAACGATCTGTTCGACCAGTTGGGCCCCCAGGACGTGGTCACCTTTACCGGCTCGGCCCACACCGGCCAGCAGCTGCGCGCCACTGCCCGCTTCAACCGCTGTTCCATCCCCTTCACCATGGAGGCGGACTCGGTCAACAGCGCCATACTGGTAGAAGGCGCCGACGATGCCACCCAGGCCCTGTTCGTGCGCGAGGTGGTGCGGGAGATGACCACCAAGGCCGGCCAGAAGTGCACCGCCATCCGCCGCGCCTTCGTGCCGCGGGCCCTGCTGCCCGGGGTGCAGGACGCCCTGCTCGCCAAACTCGGCAAGGTGGTGCTGGGCGATCCGGCGCGGGAAGGCGTGACCATGGGCCCCCTGGCCAGCCAGCGCCAGCTGGCGGACGTGCGCGACAAGGTGGAGCAGTTGGCGAGCCAGGCCCGCATCCTGTGCGGCGGCCACCAGCAGCCCTTTGCGGTGGACGCCGAGGCCCCCGAGGCCGGCGCCTTCTATCCGCCTACCCTGCTGCGGTGCGACCAGCCCAAGGAAAGCCCGCTGGTGCACCAGACCGAGGCCTTCGGCCCGGTGTGCACCCTGCTGCCCTACGACAGTGAGGAAGAGTTGCTGGCACTGGTGGCCCTGGGCGAAGGCAGCCTGGTCGCCTCGGTGGTGTTCAACGCCGGCCAAAATGTGTCCGCCCTGGTGGCACAACTGGGCGCCTGGCACGGCCGGCTGCACCTGCTCGACCCCGTCAGCGCCGAGGAGAGCACCGGCCACGGCTCGCCCCTGCCCCACCTGGTGCACGGCGGCCCGGGCCGGGCCGGCGGCGGCGAGGAGATGGGCGGCCTGCGGGCGGTGAAGCACTATATGCAGCGCACCGCGGTGCAGTCCTCCCCTGGTGCCATGACCCAGTTGAGCCACAGCTGGACCACGGGCGCGCCGGTGGTGGAAGACAGAGTGCACCCCTTCCGCAAATACTTCGAGGAGCTGGCCGTGGGCGAGCGCCTGCTGACCGCCCGCCGCACCGTGACCGAGGCCGACATCGTCAACTTCGGCTGCCTGAGCGGGGATCACTTCTATGCCCACATGGACAAGATTGCCGCCGCCGAATCCCTGTTCGGCGAGCGGGTGGCCCACGGCTACTTTGTGGTGTCCGCCGCCGCCGGCCTGTTCGTGGACGCGGCACCGGGCCCGGTGATCGCCAACTACGGCATGGAAGGGCTGCGCTTTATCGAGCCGGTGAAGATAGGCGACACCATACAGGTGGAGCTGACCTGCAAGCAGAAAACCCGCAAGCCCAGGCGCACCCCGGACGATCTGCCCCAGGGCGTGGTGGTGTGGGACATCAAGGTCAAGAACCAGCGCGACCAGCTGGTGGCCAGCTACGACATCCTGACCCTGGTGCAGGCAAAGGAATAACGGCCACGGCCGCGAAGTACCCGAGCCGGCCATCAAGGGCAGGGACGGCTCCTTTTGACGCCGGTCTTGCGACCGGCTTTTTTGTTGGAGCGCGGGCGGGCCGCCGGTATTCCTAACTTGGGTCCACTTCAGTGGACCTTTCCACCACCGGCGCCGTGGTTTGGTCGACTGAAGTCGACCCTACAACAGGAGCGCAGCGGGAACCTGCGGCCTGGCAAGCCATGCCTCAACCACAGGCGTACCCCCATGCGGGCGGGCCGCCCGCGCTCCAAAAAAACCATGCGGGCGGGCCGCCCGCGCTCCAAACAGCGCCATCCTGCGGCCTTAACGGCAAGCGCCAACCCGGAGCGCAGGCGGCTCGCCTGCATTCCCGCGCAGCGGGAACCTGCGGCGTTGAAAGCCATGCCTTAACCACAGGCGTATCCCCATGCGGGCGGGCCGCCCGCGCCCCAAACAGCGCCATCCTGCGGCCTAAAGGCGAGCGCCAACCCGGAGCGCAGGCGGCTCGCCTGCATTCCCGCGCAGCGGGAACCTGCGGCCTGGCAAGCCATGCCTTAACCACAGGCGTCCTCCCCATGCGGGCGGGCCGCCCGCGCTCCAAAAAAGCCATGCGGGCGGGCCGCCCGCGCCCCAAACAGCGCCATCCTGCGGCCTTAACGGCGAGCACCAACCCCGGAGCGCAGGCGGCTCGCCTGCATTCCCGCGCAGCGGGAACCTGCGGCGTTGAAAGCCATGCCTCAACCACAGGCGTACCCCCATGCGGGCGGGCCGCCCGCGCTCCAAAAAAACCATGCGGGCGGGCCGCCCGCGCCCCAAAAAAGCCATGCGGGCGGGCCGCCCGCGCTCCAAAAAAGCCATGCGGGCGGGCCGCCCGCGCTCCAATAAAGCCTTGCGGGCCGCCCGCGCTCCAAAAAAGCCGTGGGGCCTTGTGGTTTACAGCTGCGGGTGGCTCAAGGGTTCGCGGGCTACCAGGATGCCGTTGATATCGGCGTAGAGGTAGTCGCCGGGGTAGATGGTGACGCCGGCAAAGGTCACGGGCACATCCACATCCCCCAGGCCGCGCTTTTCGGTTTTCATCGGGCAGCTGGCCAGGGCCTTGACGCCCAGCGCCATGGTGCCGATGGCGCCGGCATCGCGGATGGCGCCGTTGATGACGATGCCCTCCCAGCCGTTTTCCAACGCCTTTTCCGCCAGTTGATCGCCAAGCAACGCCCGGCGCACCATGGCGCCGCCGTCCACCACCAGCACCTTGCCGGTGCCCGGGGTGGCCACCAGCTCCCGCACCCGGGAGTTGTCTTCGTAGCAGCGCACCGTGACCACCTGGCCCCAGAAAATCCGCTCGCCGCCAAAGTCCCGGAACAGGGGGTCCAGCACCCGGACCTTGTCGGCGTGCTCGTCACATAAATCGGGCAGTAAATCCAGCATTCGTTCCTCCTTGTGGGCGACAGGCCCCGGCCTCAGGCCTGAGACCAAAGCTGCCGTATCAATGCCTTAAACAGTGGGACAGTTGTATAACATTCCACGATTTTTGTTAAATCCGCCCTTGACCTGGATCAAGAGGGGCCATAAAACTATTTAACATTATTGGCCGCAGACTGTTGTTATGCCCCTGTTAACTGTTAAAATAAGACAACTTTATGTAATGGACCTCTGTTCGTCCCGTCCACTTATTTTTTGGGCATGAAGCAGTAACTGCATGGGATGCAAGTAAAAACGGCTTAAAAAAACAGTATCACCGGGCTAACACACTATGCATTTAGTGGTAGATAGCGTAATTTAGTTACACTATTTTCCTGAGTAACGCCTGCTTGGCTCCGGCGGCTGTTGGCACTGAATTATCTTTACATCTAAAAACAGGTACGCTCATGCAGACACCTCACATTCTTATCGTTGAAGACGAACTGGTCACACGCAACACCCTCAAGGGCATCTTCGAGGCCGAAGGCTACGTGGTGCTTGAAGCCACCGACGGCGACGAAATGTACCAGGCCCTGTCCGGCAACAAGATCAACCTGGTGATCATGGACATCAACCTGCCCGGCAAAAACGGCCTGCTGCTGGCCCGCGAGCTGCGCGAGCAACACAACCTGGCGCTGATGTTCCTGACCGGTCGCGACAACGAGGTCGACAAGATCCTGGGCCTGGAAATCGGCGCCGACGACTACATCACCAAGCCGTTCAACCCCCGCGAGCTGACCATCCGCGCCCGCAACCTGCTGGGTCGCACCATGCAGGCCCCCGAGGCCCAGGAAGAAGAAAAACAGGTGGAAGCCTACCGCTTCAACGGCTGGACCCTGGACATCAACAGCCGCGCCCTGATCAGCCCCAGCGAGGAAGTGTTCAAGCTGCCCCGCAGCGAATTCCGCGCCATGGTGCACTTTTGCGAGAACCCGGGCCAGATCCAGAGCCGCGCCGAGCTGCTGAAGAAGATGACCGGCCGCGAGCTCAAGCCCCACGACCGCACCGTGGACGTGACCATCCGTCGCATTCGCAAGCACTTTGAGTCGGTGCCGGACACGCCCGAGATCATCGCCACCATCCATGGCGAAGGTTACCGCTTCTGCGGCGATCTGGAGTCCTGATACGACAAAGCCCGGCTTATGCCGGGCTTTGTTCTTTTCAGGTTTCCCGCTGCGCGGGAATGCAGGCGGGCCGCCTGCGCCCCAGACAATGCAGGCGGGCCGCCTGCGCCCAGACAATGCAGGCGGGCCGCCTGCGCCCCAGGTAATGCCACCTCCCCTTCAGGGCTCCAGCCACAGGCGCGGATCCTGGGGGGGAACAAAGTCCGGCAGCAGCGGATTGTCCAACCGCAACAACCGCAGTCCGGGATTGCCGATAAAGTCCAGGGCCTGGCGGTGTTCCTCCTGCGCCATAAACAGTTGCCCGAAAGATCCGTCCTCCACCGCCCGCATCAGTCCCGCTTCCAGGCGCTGTGCCAGCGCGGTGTTGTCGGGGTGTACAAAGAAGTAGATGGGGGCCGGATAATACAGGGCCAGGGAAGGCTCCAGCCGGAGGGCAAGGGCGGAATGGCGCTGCAGCTCCGGCCACACCTCGGCCACGCTGCGGGGAAAGTAGTCCACCCGCCGCCCCATGACCATGTTGAACATGCCGTCGTAATCCGCCGAGGTGATCACCCCGAGTCCATTGGCCCGCAGCACGGCAACGTCCGGCCAGCCCGCCCCCTGGATGGCGGTCAGCCCCGACAGATCCGCCAGGGAACGCACACGCCCGAGGCGTTCGGCCTGGCTCGGGTGCGCCAGCAGCACCCGGTAACCCAGCAGCCCCCTGAGCAGGGGCACCGGCACGGCCCTGGCCTTGTTCATCCGCTCCTGGCTGGCCATGCTCCACACCAGGTCGAGCTGCCCCTGCGCCACCATCTCGAAGGCCCGGGCCTGGGACAGGGGCTCGTGATAGGGCCTGCTGCGCGCCGGCCCGTAGTCTTCCCGGGTCTTTTCCAGCGCCAGATCGAGCAGGGCGATAAAGTAGTTCACCCGCTGATCCTGGTGGCTTTCCGCCGGCCGGTGGGTGATCTCCACGGCCGGCAGCCCGGTGGCCACCAGCAACAACAGGCAAGCGGCTAGTCGGAACACGAGGAACTCTCCTCTTTGCTGAACAGCTGCTCCGGCGGTACCGGCTTGCTGAAGTAATAGCCCTGCATCAGATCACAGCCGAAGCGGGTCAGCAACTCCAGCTGCACATGATCCTCCACCCCTTCCGCGACCACGCTCATCCCCAGCTGGTGGGCCAGATCGATAATGCCCCTTACCAGGGCCTTGTCCCGGCTATTGCGGGTCATGTGGCGGACAAAGCTCTGATCGATCTTGACGATGTCGAACGGCAGGTCGCGCAGGTAGCTGAGCGAGGAATAACCGGTGCCGAAATCATCCATGGCCAGGCGTATGCCCATATCCGCCAGTTGCCTGCACTTTTGCTGTGCCGCTTCCGAACTGGCGAACAGCAGCCGCTCGGTGATCTCCAGTTTCAGGCAATCCGCATCCAGCCCGGTTTCCTTCAGGCAGTTGGCCACCGAGGCGACGAAGTCCGGCTCGCCGAACTGCACCGGGGAGACATTCACCGACACCCGGATATTGCGCCCCTGCAGCTGCCACTGGCGGGCCTGGCGGCAGGCCTCCCGCAGGATATACTGGCCAATGGCCACGATCTCCCCGGTATTTTCGGCGATATCGATAAAATCCAGCGGCGACACCCAGCCCAGCTCCGCATTCTGCCAGCGCACCAGCGCCTCCACCCCTTCGTAGTCGCCCGTGCGCGGATCCACGATGGGCTGGTAAAACAGCCGCAGTTCCCCCGCCTCCACGGCGTGTTTGAGGGCGGTGGCGATATGCAGCGAGCGGTAAGAGGCGGCCTGCATTTCGGGCTCGAAAAACTGCACCGGCTCCTTCTGGCTCCGGGCCCGCTGTTGCGCCGACAGCGCCCGGCTGTACAGCCGCTCGGGCTGGTTGCCGTCGTTGGGATACACGGCAACGCCCACGGCCACCCCCGGCGTAACCGGCAGGTTGTCCAGCCGGACGGAACGGGACAGGGCCTTTTTTATCTGCTGCAGGCAGGCTTCCACCGGCTCGGCGGACTGGCCGAAGCGCAGGGCACAGAGGAATTCGTCGTCACCGGTGCGTGCCCTGAAGCAGGCCTCGCCCAGGGCGGCGTTAAGGGACTGGGTACACTCCTGGAGCAGGGCGTCGCCATAGGCTATGCCCAGGCTCTCGGTCACCTCCTTGTAGGCGGGCACCGCAATCACCATCACCGCCAGGTGGCCGCCCTCCTGCACCGACTGCAGCAGCATCTGCTCCAGCCGTTCCATGGCCATCACCCGGTTGGGCAGGTTGGTAAGGTGATCGTAGCGGCGCTGGTAGCTCAGCTGGTGCTCAAACTCCTTGAGCCCGGTGATATCCTCCATCACCAGCAGCACATGGCCCGCCTCGTCCGGGGTAGCCCGGCACAACGAAAGGTGGGCCAGCAGCCAGCGGGGCCGGCCCGACTCGGTGCGCCACAGCAGCTCGCCCTGCCAGCTTTCCTGACGCACCTTGTCGAGCAGCCAGCCGGAAGGCCGGGAGGACAGCATGCCCTGGGAAAGGCGGTTTTCCAGCAGGGTGGGCCAGTCCAGCTCCAGGCAGCGTGCCTCCGGCAGCTCCAGCAGGCGACACAGGGCGGGATTGACGTATTCCGCGCTCCCCTGCTCGTTCATGATGATCATGGCGGCGGGGCTGGCGGCCACCGCCGCCGACAGCCGGCGGTTGAGGGCATGAACGCGCTCGAGTTCGGCCACTTCCCGCTGGAGCCGCTGCTGCATGCCGTTCATGGCATCCGCCAGGCGGTCCAGTTCGTCGGGGCGGTGGCCGCGGCGGCGATCCAGGCGGACAAGCTGGGTCAGCCGGTTCAGGTTGAGCCGCTCGGCCACGTCCGCCAGCGCCGCGAGATGACGCGACAGGGAAAAATGCAGCAGCAGCAGGATGACCAGGGTCACCCCCATGGTCTTGGCGGCCTGGCTGGCCAGCACCACCCACAGCTTTTGCCACAGGCTGGCGAAGATCTCTTCCTTGTCCACCAGCAGCGTCAGCTCGCCCAGCACCCACTGCTGCTGCTTGTCATCCTGGTGGCGCAACACATAAAGATGGCTGGACTCGTGGCCCCTGTTGGTGGCCCTGCCGCTGGTATAGAGCCGGCCCTCGGCGGTGCGCAGGGTGGCGTAGGAAACATAGGGCAGCGTGACGATGGAGTCGAGCCCCAGGCGGATGCGCTGCTCGTCCATCAGCCAGAGGCTGTCGACCAGCCCGGGCACAAAGGTGCGTTCGGCGTCCGACAGGCGCAGGCCAAGGCTGGTGATGTCCCGGCGATAATCGGTATAAAGCTGGACCCCCACCGCCAGGGTGGCGAACAGGGTGCTGACGGCCAGAATGGCCGCCACCAGCCGCAGCGACAGCGGATTGCGCCGGTAAAATTCCACCATCCTGGCCAATATGGGCAAAGTCACGCAGACTCCTTTCATCCTGAGCGGGCAGCGGCATGCGCCCGGGCTGCGTCCCCTACATCCGTTACCTCGCGGGCACACTTTTAACAATTGCACAGTTCCATAGTAGTAGGAGTGCAGGCACCCTGCCTGCTTCACTTTGGAGCGCAGGCGGCCCGCCTGCATTGCCGCGCAGCGGCAACCCCTCAACTAAACTGCAACACCCCTTGCGGGCGAGCCGCCCGCGCCCCATCGGCCCGTGCAACACCCCGGCTTTAGAGGGGTAGCCACCCCCCGGAGCGCAGGCGGCCCGCCTGCATTGCCGCGCAGCGGCACCCCCTGAACTAAAGTGCAACACCCCTTGCGGGCGGGCCGCCCGCGCCCCATCAGCCCGTGCAACACCCCGGCTTTCGTGGTTCTTGTCGCCGTAGGTGCCTTCCAGCACCAGCAGATCCCGCCAAAGAAATGTACCAGATGCGCAAAAAAAATTGCCTTAATCTGCCTTTGCGGAAAAAATGTTGGCTATGCGATAAAAATTTTCAGCAGCCTCCCTGCCGCTTGCACGGGAGAGGAGTAAGCAGTTTTCCCCGGCAATGCCGGCGATTATCTGCTGCGGGCTCGCCGCCCGCGCCCCAAGAGTCGGCGGTTTGTACCGCTGTAGCCGCTGCTGTAGGTGCCGCTGTAGCCGTCGCTTCAGCCGACGGGAAGACGGCGCCCAATTTCCGCATTCCCCGCACTTTGCCGGTTTGCGCCACGTAAACGGGCGCCTACAGGTGAGATATCACACTGCTCACGTTTTAAACTGATCGGTGCTCTAGCGCCCAATGACCACCCGGGTCGCCGGCAGCATCGCCTCCAGCCTTTGCTTCAGCACCGCCTTGGCCTTCCCCTCCCCGTGGATCAGTCGGATTTCCCCCGGCGGCGGCACTATCCCCGCCACAAAATCCAGCAAGTCCTGCTGGCCGGCATGGGCCGAGTAACCGCTTACCTGGTGCACTTGGGCTTTGATGTCATAACGCTCCCCGTCCAGCTCCACCCAGCCACCCTTGGGGCCGTAGTCCAAAATGGCGCGCCCCGGCGTGCCCTCGGCCTGGTAGCCCACAAACAGGATGTCGTTGCGGGCCTCGTTCAGCAGCGCCTTAAGGTAATTCACCACCCGCCCGCCGGCGCACATGCCCGAGCCCGCCAGCACCACGCAGGGCCGACGCGAACGCGCCAGGTAGCCCACGGCGTTGAGATGATCCCGGTGGCTGTTGACCACCGTCAACTGTTCGAAGGAAAGCGGATGCCGGCCATCGGCCAGCAGGGCCTGGGCCTCGGCGTTCCAGAACGGCTTGAGCTGGCGGTAAAGGGCGGTGAAGTTGGCCGCCAGGGGCGAGTCCACCACCACCTCAAGCTGGTTCCAGGGCAGGTCGGGCGCGGCCGCCTCGGTGCCGAATTCGGCGATAAGGCTTTCTAGTTCATACAAGATATCCTGGGTGCGGCCCAGACTGAAGGCCGGGATCAGCAGGGTGCCGCCATCGGCCAGGGCGTGCTCTATGGCCTCTTTCAGCCGCAGCCGGCGGTGTTGCCGGCTTTCGTGGTTCTTGTCGCCATAGGTGCTTTCCAGCACCAGCAAGTCGCAGGCCTCCGGCGGCCTTGGCGCCACCAACAAGGGGGAATGGGGCGCTCCCAGGTCGCCGCTGAACACCACCCGCTTGTGCCAGGCCTCGCACTCCACATAAGCCGAACCCAGGATATGGCCGGCCCGCTGCAACCGTATCCGCACCGCACAATCGGGCACCGGCTGCCACTGGCCATAGGGCAAGGGCACCAGACGCGATTCCAGCAAGGCCAGTACCCGCCGCACCAGCGCCTTGTCGCGGGTAAAGCCGATACCGAGGGCATCTTCCAGCATGGCCGGCAACAGCAGGGCCGAAGGTTGGGAACAGTAAATGGGCCCCGTGAAGCCGGCGCCCAGCAAATAGGGCAGGCGCCCGACGTGATCGATATGCACATGGGTGACCACCAGCGCCCGGATATGGCCGATCTCGAAGTCGATGGCCGGGCTGGCCCCGGCCTCCGCCCCCTGGAACAGGCCACAGTCGATAAGAATGCCGGCATCATCAACCCGCAGCTCGTGGCAAGAGCCGGTCACCCCCTTCACCGCCCCGTGGTGCAGCACCTGGACCATAGCGCCTCCCGTGAATTAGAACCAATTGAGGCTAAATATAAACCAATAAGCGGGGAAGTGTGAGGTGTGAGGTGTGAGGTGTGAGGTGTGAGGTGTGAGGTGTGAGGTGTATTGGAGCGCAGGCGGCCCGCCTGCATTCCCGCGCAGCGGGAACCCGAGCCAAAGAGCAGCATCCTTGCGGATGAGCCTCCCGCCTGCGTTCCCGCGCAGCGGGAAGCTGTCGCAGCCGGTATCAGGCTCCATTCCCAATCGGCTCCGCAAATCCGATTTTCACTAAAAATCGACGGCGTTATCTGATAACATGCGCCGACTTTTCGGAGCACGATGCACGCATGACACAGATCCCTGTTTTCGTAATAAGCCTCAAACGCAGCCAAGACAGGCGCGAATACATCGCCGCCCAGTTCGAGCGAGAAAAAGTCTCATTTGAGTTTTTTGATGCGGTAGACGGCAGCGATAAAAACAACCCGCTGCTCAAGCGCTACAACTATGCCAAGCGGCTGTGGCTGACCAGCGGCAAAATGCCCACCAATGGCGAGATAGGCTGCTATGCCAGCCACTATTCGTTGTGGCAAAAATGCGTGGACATGGCACAACCCATAGTGGTGGTGGAAGACGACGCCACCATCTGCCCCCATGCAGCACAAACCCTGGCACTGGTGGCCGAAAAAATTCAGCAATATGGCTTTTTACGGATGGAAAGCGTCATTAGGGGGGAAAACACCCTTATGGAGGAAGGCGTACATTACCGCATTGGCCGAATGAGCGACAACTTTGGCGGCACCCGAGCCTACGCCATTGCACCCTGGGCGGCGCAAAAGCTGTTGAACGGTTCGGAGAGCTGGTCCATGCCGGTGGACAACTATATTGGAGCCGCTTATTTCCATGGCATGGAGTCTTACCATCTGCATCCTGAATTCGCGGAAGACACCAACGCCTTTGACACCACCATTCAGTTCTATGAAAAGGTAAAAGCCCCGCTCTATCGCAAGCCCAGCCGCGAGCTTTATACCCTTTATCGCCAGCTCAAACGCTGGTGGCATAATCGCAATTTCAAAAAAGCCCACGCCAGGAATTCATGAAGGCAGTATTAGCACAAATGGAGCGGTTGTTTTTACTCAGCCCCCTTATCTGGACCCTGCTGGGTATTTTTAATGTACCCGGTGGCAAGGCGGTGCTCAGCCGGCTGATACCCGTAGTGGTAGTTTATTGCCTGGTGCGCTTCAAGGGGCAGTGGCGCCTTAACCTGGCCAGGCCCGAGTTCAAACGCTTCGCCGTTATAAGCGGCTTGCTGTTGCTGTTTTTAACCGCACAGCACCTGCTACGCGGAGAGTCGCTCAGCTTTGCCCGCACCCTGCTGGCCGTGTTGCTCTACCTGCTAGTGGTGCCCTGGCAACGCTTTACCCTGTTCACCCTGACCCGCCTTTGTGCCTTGGGTGGCATTGCCATAGGAACTGGCGCTGTTTACGAAGTAATGTTCAGGAACGTTTTCCGAGCCGGGATGCTAGCGGTAAACCCCATCCCCTATGCCACCTTTGGCGCCATTATCCTGCTCAGTTGCCTGTGTGCCCTGCTCAGCAGCAGCACGGTAAACCACCGCGACAAAGCCCTGTATCTGCTGGGCGCCTGCGGGGCCATTACCGCCGTGATATTAAGCGGTACCCGGGGAATCTGGCTGGGCGTGTTGGTGGCGCTGGTAATCACCGCACTTATTTCCATACCGCGCTGGAAGAAAAAAGCCGCCGTTTTTACCATTATTGGCACCATCTTGCTGGCAGGTGCCGGCGCCTATACCCTGGATGACCGAGTTTATACCCGTTACCTGCAAACCCAGGCAGAGCTGAAAAAGATTACCGCCGATAACCTGAATACTTCTATCGGTATAAGGCTGCAGTTATGGGAGCGGGGACTGGACTACTTTGGCCAGTCGCCCCTGCTTGGCACGGGCTCCAGGCATTATCCGGCGCTGATAAAAAAAGACGTGGAAGATGGGAAGATCACCAAAAGAGCCGCCCCCTTGGCCGATGCGCATTTTCATAACCAGTATATAGATACCCTGGTGCGCACCGGCCTTGTCGGCCTGCTGCTGCTGCTGGCCTGGGCGGCACTGCCGGCCAAACAGCTCTTCAGTAACCACGGAACCCTGGCAAGAAATATCAGTATAAGTGTTTTTAGCCTGATGCTGGTAGCAGGGCTGACCGACGTGCCCTTCCACCATACCCACCTGGTGTATGTTTACGGCCTGCTCCTGGGTGTGCTGCTGTTAACGGCCACACCAAGGCAGAAGCTCGAGCATAAAGACTGACACTGTAGGGCCCACTTTACTGGGCCTGCTCGGCCGGAAAAAACTCATCGGTACCCTTGCGGATTCTGCTTCTGCCAGCGCCAGGTATCCGCCATCATCCTCGCCAAATCACGCTCAGCCACCCAGCACAACTCTTCTCGTGCCTTGGTGGCATCGGCCCAAAATGCCGGCAAATCTCCAGGCCTGCGCGGCGCAAACTCAAAGGGAATGGGGTTTTCGCAAGCCTGCTCGAAGGCACGCACCATTTGCAGCACCGACACCGCCCGCCCGGTGCCCAGGTTAAACGGATGCACACCCGTATTGCCGGCCAGAAAATTCAGCGCCTTGACGTGGCCTGTTGCCAAATCCACCACATGCAGATAATCCCGCTCGCAGGTGCCATCGGCCGTGGGGTAATCATTGCCAAACACCGACAGTCGCTCCCGCCGGCCCACCGCCACCTGGGCGATAAAAGGCATGAGGTTGTTGGGAATGCCGAACGGATCTTCCCCAATCAACCCCGACTCGTGCGCCCCCACCGGGTTGAAATAGCGCAGCAGTGCAATTGCCCAACGCGGGTCGGCCACCGACAAATCCGTTAGCAACTGCTCCACCATGGCCTTGGAGGTGCCATAGGGATTGCTGGTGCGTCCCCTTGGCATGGCCTCCACATAGGGGACGGGGGCATCTGCACCGTACACGGTGGCGGAGGAACTGAACACCAGCTGGAACACCCCGGCCTTGCGCATGGCATTGGCCAGCACCAGGGTGCCGTTGACGTTGTTATCGTAATATTCCTGCGGTTTTTGTACGCTCTCTCCCACCGCCTTGAGCCCGGCAAAGTGTACCACCGCCTCGATGGCATGCTCGGTAAACAGCTTGTCCAGCAAGGCGGCATCACGCACGTCCCCCCGGACAAAGTTCACGCTCCGACCGGTGATAAGCTCTACCCGGCGCAACGACTCAACCGAAGCGTTGCACAAGTTGTCCAGCACCAGCACCTGCCGCCCCGAACCCAGCAACTCCACCAGCGTATGGGAGCCGATATAACCGGCTCCCCCTGTTACCAGAATGGTCATGATGTATCCCTAAAACAACAAGCCGGGCATAAGTAAGCCCGGCCAGAATATGGTCCATGTATGGCACCGCAAAACCTGGCTAAGGCGCACCTTAGCGCAGTAATTGCACTACGTTTTTTTCCGCCGTTGCGGCTGTTAACGCTTCGGGCTCCGCTCCCGGTTTTTGCTTTTCTGTCCAGACCAGATCGCAGATACCATCCTGGGGAGTGAAGGCGGTGGGGGCGCCAAGCAGCAATTCGCGGATACGCGGTTGGTTATAATGCTCGCAGGCCTGCTCCAGTTCATCCAACAGCCTGGCCACTTCCGGCCAGGGCAAATGTACCTCGCGGGCGGTGCGGATACGCGGATGCCGGGTTGGCTGTTCATCGCCGCCGATCAGCAGCTCTTCGTAGAGTTTTTCACCGGGCCGCAAACCGGTAACCCTGATTTCTATATCCCCCTTGGGATGCTTTTCATCCTTTACCTCGTAGCCCATCAGGCGGACCATTTTACGGGCCAGGTCGATGATCCTGACCGGCTCGCCCATGTCCAGCACAAAGACATCCCCTCCCCGGCCCATGGCACCGGCCTGGATCACCAGTTGGGCGGCCTCGGGAATGGTCATAAAGTAGCGGGTGATCTCCTGGTGGGTAAGGGTAATGGGGCCGCCGGCGCGGATTTGTTTTTTGAACAAGGGCACCACCGATCCGCTTGAACCCAACACGTTGCCAAAGCGCACCATGCAAAAACGGGTTTGCTGTTGCCGCAGGGCCAACCCCTGCAGCACCAGCTCGGCCAGGCGCTTGGTGGTGCCCATCACGTTGGTGGGCCTTACCGCCTTGTCGGTGGAGATAAGCACAAAGGTTTCCACCCCGCAGTTGATGGCCGCTTCCGCCGCCCGCCAGGTACCGAACACGTTGTTGCGCACTCCTTCCACCACGTTGTATTCCACCAGGGGCACATGCTTGCAGGCCGCGGCGTGATAAACGGTTTGCACGCCAAAGGCACGCATTACCGCCTCCAGCCGGTTTTGCCGCTGCACCGAGGCCATGATGGGCACAATACGCACCGGGTGGCCATCCTTCCGGCATAGGCCGTTGAGTTCCTGATCTATCTGGTAGAGGGCATATTCCGACAGTTCGAACAGCACCAAGGTGCGGGGCTGCTGTTGCACTATCTGCCGGCACAGTTCAGAGCCAATGGAGCCGCCCGCCCCGGTAACCATCACCACCTTGCCCCTGATATTGGCGGCAATCAGCTCCGGAAAGGGCGCTACCGGATCCCTGCCCAGCAGGTCTTCTATGCTGACCTCGTGCAGTTCGTTCATCTTGGCACGGCCGCTGACCAGATCGGCCATGCCGGGGATGGTAAGGATATCCAGCGGCAACTCTTCCAGCCTTTCTACAATCTCCCGCCGCCGCTGGCGGGATATGCTGGGCATGGCCAGCAACAGTTTTTTCGCATTATGGCGCTCTACCAGCCAGGCGAGATGGGAAGGGGGATACACGGTCAGCCCTTGCAGCATGGCCTTGTGCAGCTTGGGGTTGTCGTCCACAAAGGCGACGGCCCGGTATTCGTTGCCGTACAGCAAAGAGGTGTTCAACTGACGGCCGGCGGCGCCGGCACCGTAGATGATGACCGGGGTTTTAAGCCGCTTGGTGCTCTGGTTGTAAAGGGCCCGTGCCATGGTGCGGGCGCCGCCGCACAGCAGCAGGGCGAAGGCTGCGTAGATAACCGGCACCGAGCGCGGCAGAAAAGCGCTGAAGTAATAGGCCGCGAGCACCATGGTCACCGCCGACACGGCAACGCCGGAAAGCATGGCCATGGTGGCATGGTGCCCCAGGTAACGCAGCACCGCCCGGTACAAGCCCAGGCGGATAAAACAGAACAAGGTTACCGGCAGCATGGTGGCCAGCATCAGCCAATGCTTGTAAGAGCCCAGCAGGTAGGAACTGTCCAGCCGGACTATATAGGCACCCCAAAAGGCCAGGGTAATAAACAGTGAATCCAAAAACAGGCTTATCAGTCGCTTAACCGAGCGGGGCTGCTGAAATAACCATTTAATCGTGTTATTCATGTCCCATACTCCCAGTGTTTTTATTATCGGTTATCATGGATGGAAAAGGTTAACGCTTAACCCGATCACCGGATCCCTTACCCGCTACCGTCATCAGGATATAGCGGAAGTAGTCACTTATGATTAGAGACTGCAGCATTTGCTGATCGGTTTCCGCCAGCAGTCTGGGGGTGGACATATCGATTTCATTTACCTGTGCCAGGCCGGTAATGCCGGGGCGTGCCTCAAAGACTCCCCGTTTGGCACGCTCTGCGATCAGCTCTTCCTGATTAAACAGGCAAGGCCTTGGCCCCACCAGACTCATCTCGCCCTTGAGCACATTCCATAGTTGGGGCAGTTCATCCAGCTTGGTACGACGTAAAAAGTGCCCAAACCTGGTAATGGAGCTGCTACTTGCCAGGTGACTGGCCACATGGGCCGTATCCACCTTCATGGTACGGAACTTGACCAGGGTAAACGGCTTTTGGTGCCGGCCAACCCTTACCTGGCGAAAAATAGGCGAGCCAGTGTCAAACAAACCGATAAAGGTTAGCAGCACCAGCAACGGAAAGCCGAAAACCAGGCCCAGCAAGGAAAAAACAATATCAAATAAACGGATCACGCATTAATCCTTTTTTGTTTCAAAACAGCGTTTAAGCCCTTCTTCCACCGTAAGCGGAGGTGTCCAGCCCAGCAGTTCGCGGGCCTTGGAGATATCCACCTGCAACGAGCCCAGCAAACGCTGTGCCACCGCCTTCTTGCCCAGTACAGTAGCCCCGAACTGCAGTAAACCGGCCGGTACCGGAATAAGCCGCGCAGGCTTGCCCATGGCACTGGCTACCCCACGCAACAGCTCGGTAGTGGACAAACCTTCACCATCCCCGACCAGAAACACCTGGTTGGCCGCGGCGGGATGATCGATGCAGGTGACGATAAGATCAACCAGATTATCCAGTGCCACCAGCGTTCGCTTGTTGTGTATGGCGCCCAAGGGTAACGGCAAGCCCTTTTCAACCAGCTTGATCATGCTGGCAAAATTGCCCTTTACACCCGGCCCATACACCAGTGGAGGGCGGATAATCACCACCTTCATCCCGGTTTCGGCAGCCAGTTGCATAAGCCCCTGCTCGGCCTCCCACTTGGAAATGCCGTAGGCATCTTCCGGTGCGGGGGCGTCCTCCGCCGTAAAGGGCTTGCCCAAGGGCGTTTGCTCACCATTCACCTTGATGGAGCTGATAAAAATAAAGCGCTTTATACCGGCTTTGGCAGCTTGTCGGGCAAGGTTAAGCGTGCCCTCAACGTTTACCTTGCGGTATTCCGCCAAGGGATCAGCCACTTCATCTTTCATGATGTGGGCACGGGCTGCGGCATGAATAACAACTTGTTCTTCGGCCAGGGCGGCTGACCAGTCGGTGCTGGCATCAAGGCCCTGCACTTCAACAATGCAAGCAGCCGGAACTTCAGCATGGCGACGCACGGCGGCAGTCAGGTGAATATCCGGTCTGGACGGCAATACTTCAGCAAGCCGCCTACCTAGAAAACCGGTAGCACCTGTTAATAATAAGTTCATGGCCTCTTGTGCCCCACAACATCCAGGATATCTTCTGCCATGTCACGCATGATGTTGTCTCTTGCAAACTGTGCTACAAATTTATCCCTTGGCTGTGTTTTCAGATCCAGCTTCTCGAAACACTCGATGGCCTCCTGCACATTACAGGGATGAAAGACAGCCACATTGCTAACATGCTCATGTAAAAACTCGGCAGCGAAGCCCGAAACGCCGGCCCAGAGTGGTTTACCGACAGCTGCATATTCGAAGATTTTTGATGGCAATACTTTCAAGAAGGCATCGTAATCATTCAAGTGTAAAAAAAGTACATCAGCATTCTGATAAATCTCTATCAACTCATTACGGCTTATCGGTGCCAGTAGCTCAACATTGTTCACGTTGTGTGCTTGCAAAGCGTTTTCAAGCTGCAGCTTCCGCCCACCATCACCCAACAGCTTAAAGTTTAGCTTGCCTTCAAAGTGTTTTGCTAATCTTGGAATAATATGATGTAGCCCCTGTCCTTCTCCCATATTACCTGCATAGACCACCTCGGGGATTGACCGTTTTGTCGCTTGGCTATTTTGGCCCTGAGTTTTAAAAAACTCATCATCAATACCATTAGTGAAAAAACTGAACTGCTGATTGGGATAACGCTCTTTAAAATAAGAAAAAAAACCACCTGATACCAGGTTTACTTTTTTTGCTCTCTTAACCGCCCACTGTTCAACCAATGAAAAAAATGGCTTTAGCAGCCAAACCAGCTTCTTGGGAAGCACATCCTTAATAGTATCTACAAAAATATCTCGCATATCCAAATAGAATGGCGCATGGAATCGTTTTGCCAGTTTAGCACCCAGGGTGAGATCGCGAACGTTTTTTGCACACTTCGTTCTATTTGACCCGCAGATCGTGTTGTGATCTGATACTCCCTTTTTGGGAGATCCATGATGAGCCTTGATGCATTTTCTCAGTATTTCGGT
>NZ_NMUO01000064.1 GCF_002237365.1 Zobellella denitrificans | reverse complement strand
GACATGACCCGGCTGATGGCGCGGGTGGCGGCCCTGCACCGGCTGCCGGCGGCCCTGCCGGTGCTGGATTTGCGCGCGCGGCTGGGTCATTATCTACGGTTGTTGTCGCCGCTGCCGGCTGACATCGCCCGGGTGCTGCCCCTGTTCGAGCGCGCCGAGCTGAATCCGCCCTTTTCCCCGGTGTTCTGCCACCACGATCTCAACGCCGCCAACCTGCTGGGCGAACGCCCCTGGCTGCTGGACTGGGAATACGCCGCCCGGGGCGACGCCGCCTTTGAGCTGGCGGTGATCGCCGACAGCTTCGGGCTGGATAGACCGGGGCGGGCGGCCATGCTGGCCGCCTACCGGGCCGGGGGCGGTGAGCTGAGCGAGGCCCGGCTGGCCGCCCGGCGGCCCTGGGTGTGGCTGCTCACGGCGCTGTGGGCAGCGGTGCAATACCGCCAGTGCGGCCAGGCCGAATACCTGGAACAACAGCAACAGGCAGTGCAGCGGCTCTGCCAATATCAACGTGAACGGGAGTGATGATGGGCCCTTTTATCCTCGACCTGAACGGCCACGAACTGGAGGCGGAAGAGCGCGAGCTGATTGAGCACCCCGCCGTGGGCGGGATCATCTTTTTCAGCCGGAATTATCATGACCGGGCCCAGCTGGGCGCCCTGGTCAAGGCCATCCGCAAGGTCAAGCCGGGGCTGCTGCTCACCGTGGATCACGAAGGGGGGCGGGTGCAGCGCTTTCGCGAGGGCTTTTTTCCGCTGCCGGCACCGGGCAAGCTCGCCGGGCTGGACCACCCCGAGCTGCCCTCCCTGCTGGAGGACGCCGGCTGGCTGATGGCCGCCGAGCTGCTGGCCCATGACATCGATCTCAGCTTTGCGCCCGTGCTCGATCTGGAGCGGGGCAGCGAGGTGATAGGGGATCGCAGTTTCGGCGCCGAACCCGAACAGGTGATAGCGAGGGCCGGCGCCTACATCGGCGGCATGAAGGCGGCGGGCATGGCGGCGGTGGCCAAGCACTTTCCCGGCCACGGCAGCGTGCGCGCCGACTCCCACAAGGAAAGCCCGGTGGACGAACGGGCGCTGGCCGAGATAGAAGCGGCCGATCTGGTGCCCTTCAGGGCCCTGATAAGCCAGGGCCTGGTGCAGGGCATGATGCCGGCCCACGTGATCTACCGCGCGGTGGACCCGGAGCCGGCGGGGTTTTCGTCGTTCTGGATCAAGGAGATGCTGCGCCGCCGGCTCGGCTTTAGCGGCCTGGTGTTCAGCGACGATCTGACCATGGAAGGGGCGGCGGTGGCCGGCGGCCATGCCGAGCGGGCGCGGCGGGCACTGGCGGCGGGCTGCGACCTGCTGCTGGCCTGCAACCACCGGGCGGGGGCGGTGAGCATTATCGACAGCCTGGCCCACGATCTGGCACGGGACCTGTCGCCCCTGCGCAAGCGGGACAACGCCGGCGCCGCCCACCTTTACGGCAGCCGGCGCTGGCGCGAGGCGAGCGAGCGGCTGCTGCGCATCTCCCGGGAGCAGGGCTGGACCGGCTGAGCCGATGTTGATTTGATGTGAAAATAAAGTTGTGCTCTCAAACACAGCTTTTAGAATGGCTCCACTCGGCGCGAGTGGAGCCAAGCAAGAATCTGCCGCTATGGGCCGGCCATAGCCGCAGGTTTTTACTTTACACATTGAAGAGGTCAAACATGACAAGGATTATCGTGGTCGGCGGCGGCGCCGGCGGCCTGGAGCTGGTGACCAAGCTGGGACGACAACTGGGGCGCAAGGGCAAGGCGGAGGTGATACTGGTGGATCGCAACCGGACCCACCTGTGGAAACCCCTGCTGCACGAAGTGGCCACCGGCGCCATGGACCCGGGCATCGACGGCCTGAGCTACCGCTCCCAGGCCCACAACCACGGCTTCAGCTTCCATCTGGGCACCCTCACCAATATCGACCGGGAAGCCAAAACCATCACCCTGGCACCCCTGCGCGACGACCATGGTAATCCCATGGTGGGCGAGCGTTATCTCAAATACGACATCCTGGTGCTGGCCATCGGCTCCGTGTCCAACGACTTCGGCACCCAGGGCGTGCGCGAGCACTGCATCTTCCTCGACAGCCCGCAGCAGGCCGAGCGCTTCCACGACGAGCTGATGAACCGCTTTTTGCAGTACGCCGAGAGCGAGACCGTGGACGAAAAGGTCGACATCGCCATCGTCGGCGGCGGCGCCACCGGGGTGGAGCTGTCGGCCGAGCTGTACAACGCGGTGGAGCACCTGGCGGCCTACGGCTTTAAAAAGCTCAACCGCAACTGCCTGCGGCTGACCCTGGTGGAGGCGGGGCCACGCATACTGCCGGCCCTGCCCGAGCGCATTTCCGCCATGGCGCACAAGGAGCTGCGCGAGCTGGGCGTGGACGTGCGCGTCAACACCATGATAGTGGAGGCCACCAACGAGGGGCTGAAAACCAAGGACGGCGAACTGATCCCCGCCAAGCTGATGGTGTGGGCGGCGGGCATCAAGGCGCCGGACTTTATGAAGGACATTGCCGGGCTGGAGACCAACCGCATCAACCAGCTGGCGGTGACCAGCACCCTGCAGACCACCCGCGACGAGAACATTTTCGTGATCGGTGACTGCGCCTTCTGCCTGCAGGACAATGGCAAGCCGGTACCGCCCCGGGCCCAGTCGGCCCACCAGATGGCGAGCCAGGCCTATGACAACATCATGGCCAAGCTCAGCAACAAGCCGCTCAGGCCCTATGTGTACAAGGACCACGGCTCGCTGGTGAACCTGAGCCGCTACTCCACCGTGGGTTCCCTGATGGGCAACCTGATGCGCGGCTCCATGATGGTGGAAGGGCGCATCGCCCGCACCGTGTACATTTCCCTCTACCGCATGCACCAGGTGGCGCTGCACGGCTACACCCGCACCGGCCTGATGATGCTGGTGGGCCGCATCAACCGCTACCTGCGCCCGCGGCTCAAGCTGCACTGATTTTTTAAGCCGGAAGCCAAAAGCCGGAAGCTTGAGGCTGGAAGCCGGAAGGAGCCCTCCTTCCGGCCTGTTCCCTTCTCCGTCATATAGCCGTTGCTGAGGATGCTGCTTGGTGTTGCTGTAGGTGCCGCCTGTAGGTGCCGCTGTAGGTGCCGCTGTAGGTGCCGCTTTAGCTGGCACAAACCGGCACAATCCGGCACAAACCGGCTTGCACCACCTGAACGGTTGCCTGTGCTGTGCTTCCCGCTTCCCGCCATCATGCATAAAAATATTTTGGTGATGATTTGCACACAGCTCCGATGGGTGCCGTTCCGGTGCCGAATATCGGCGTTATCCGCGACAATGGCGGCATCGTGACGGCATCATGAATAGCTTCACATGAAGACTGATCGCGGCTGCTGCATAATTAATATCACTGCTGGCATAACGAAAAGAATTAAGATCTGATTTTGTCTTTTATCTTGGTTTTTAATGTCAAATAAAAGTTAAATTGCACTATTAAGTATTGATTCTTTCCTTGTATAGTGACCGGGCCATCTGCGGGCCGGAAGGGGTTTCCGGCCGGTGAGCTTCACCAATGGAGCAGATGCCCGCCAACTCAAGGAGAGCATTCGATGAAAATGACCCCCACCGTACTGGCCGTGGCCCTCGCCGCCTGTTTGTCCACCCAGGCCCAGGCCGCGCCCATACTGCCGGTGACCGGTCTTGATACCAGCAGCCCGGTTTATCAGACCACCAACGCCTGGATTGAAATCGACCAGGCCGCCTTCGAACACAATATCCGTACCCTGCAAACCCTGCTGGACGGCAAGTCGCAGATTTGCGCCATCATGAAGGCCGACGCCTACGGCCACGGCATTGCCAACCTGATGCCCTCGGTGATCGCCGCCGGCATTCCCTGCATCGGCATCACCAGCAACGAGGAAGCACGGGTAGTGCGGGAAAGCGGTTATGAAGGCCGCATCATGCGGGTACGCAGCGCCACCCAGGCGGAAGTGCGCGACGGCCTGCAATACGACATGGAAGAGCTGTTCGGCGATATCGAGGCCGCCCGCCTGGCCGCCGAAGTGGCCAAGGCCGAGGGCAAGACCTTGCGTTACCACCTGGGCCTGAACGCCGGCGGCATGAGCCGCAACGGCCTGGAAGTGGCCACCGACGACGGCAAGAAAGAGGCCCGTGAGCTGCTGGCGCTGCCCAATCTCGAGCTGGTGGGTATTATGACCCACTTCGCCCACGAGGAAGTGGACGAGGTGAAGAAGGGGCTGGCGCTGTTCCAGCAGCAGGCCCAGTGGCTGATAGAAGACGGCAAGCTGGACAGGGCCAGGCTCACCCTGCATGCCGCCAACTCCTTCTCCACCCTGGAAGTACCGGAAAGCTGGCTGGACATGGTGCGCCCGGGCGGCATCATCTACGGCGACACCATCCCCAGCTACACCGAGTACCAGAAGGTGATGTCGTTCAAGACCCGGGTGGCCTCGGTGAACAACTACCCGGCGGGCAGCCAGGTGGGCTACGACGGCACCTACACCCTGGAACGGGACTCGCTGCTGGCCAACCTGCCCATGGGCTATTCCGACGGCTACCGCCGGGTGTTCACCAACAACGCCCATGTGGTGGTGAACGGCCAGCGCGCCCCCGTGGTGGGCAAGGTGTCGATGAACACCACCATGATCGACGTGACCGACATTCCGGGTGTAAAGCCGGGTGACGAGGTGGTGCTGTTCGGCAAACAGGGCGAGGTGGAAGTGACCCAGGGCGAGCTGGAAGACGCCAACGACGCCCTGCTGGCGGATTTGTACACCGTATGGGGCAACTCCAATCCCAAAATCCTCAAACGCGCGCAATAAAGCGGGAAGCTTGATGCTGGAAGCCGGAAGCGGGAAGAAAAACCGCTTCCGGTTTTTTAGTTTGTCGCTTTTCCCGCCTTGCCGCCGTCCTGTCGTTCAGCCTTGCCGCCGTAGGCGCCGCTTTAGCCGGCGCAAGACAACGGACGAGGCGGCCCTTGCCGGCATGGCACCTCTCTGCAACCCTCCCGCTTGACCCTGGGCTCAGGACGACGACCGCTCGCTTTCCCGCTTCATCAGCATAAAGGTGAGGTACATCTTGGTCGGCAAAGAGAGGATCATGCCCAGCGCCACGCAGCCGGCGCTGATCAGAATGCCCTTTACCCCCAGCGGTTCCATATAGGTGCTGTTGTGCAGGTAAATACCCAGCAAGATCAGGCAGATGCCTACCAGCATCACCCCCTTCAGCACCCGGATTAGCATCTCGTCGGACATGACCCCTCCCGCGAACAGCCGCTACCACCGCACCAGCCTGGCACGGAAGAAGGGGAGGGGACTTGATGTATATCAGATATGGCGTCGTCTTTGGCCGCCGGGGGCTTGGCCGCCATCATTTGACCCCGCTCCCACGGTAAGAACCACCTACACTTTACATGGTTATGTATGTTCTCGGGTGACCCGCGATACCCTGATATCGCGCTATACGGAGTGATAGGCCATGAATAAGCGGCAGATAGGGATAGTCTTACTTGTTGCACTCGGGCTCAGCGGCTGTGACAGAAGCGCGAAAGGCTTCAGTTTGCCGGTGGGCGACGTTGCGCGTGGTGAGCAAGTGTTTATGAATATGCAGTGCCTGAGCTGTCATACCATGGCAGGCTATGAGCGGCCGGCAGGCGAGCATGAGTTATCGATAAGCCTGGGAGGCAAGGTGAAAAGCCTGAAAACCTACGGGGAGCTGGTGACCTCCGTGATTAATCCCTCCCACCGGCTGGCCGAAGGCTATGACCTTTCAACCATCCAGGCCGAGGGAGTATCGGTGATGCCGGTGTATAACGACGTGATGACGGTGACGGAACTCGTTGATCTGGTGACTTTTCTGGAATCCCATTACGAGCTGGAGCCCTATGAGCCAACTCCGTATGGCTCCTACCATTAGCCGCCTTACCCGGAACCTGGCCAGTTAGCCAAAACCGGCGGTCTGCGCTCATGACTGCGCAGACCGCCCTTAACCGAATACGCTTTTTTCAACCAGTATCGCCTTGTAGCGCCCCTGGAAAAGGAGTCCTGCCCGTCTGTGGCTGCTGTTAAAGCTGTGTATCAACACCGTTGAGCTGGCGCATTCCGCTGGATGGAAACTCATTTAATAAAAACTGCCATACCGCCTGCGCGGCCCGGGTACGCTCGCCAACGCACACCAGGTTTACCGGGCTGTGCTCGGGATGACGCCAGTCGGTCAGCACCGGGGTCAGCAGCCCCGCATCACACTCGCGCACAATAAATTGGGGGTCGATCATCATGATGCCCAGACCGGCACAGGCCATATCCACCAGGGCACGGCTGTTGTCGGTTTTAATCGCCGGCGTTACTTCCAGTATCTCGGTCCGGCCGTCACGGCTTTCGAATGGCCAGAAGGCATGGGATCCAAATACCAGACAGTGGTGGCGAGCCAGGTCGTGAGGCGACTCCGGCACACCCTGCTCGGCCAGATACCGCGGCGAGGCAAACCAGCCCCAGCCTTTTTCACCGATTTTACGCGCAATCAGCGACGAGTCGGGCAGTTGCCCTATGCGGATGGCGATATCCACTTTCTCGGCCAGCAGGTCGACGGTTCTGTCTTCCAGACTCAGCTCGAGTTCAATGTCCGGATAGGTACGGCGCAGGCGGCCCAGCAGCGGCACCAGAAACACCTGGCCCATCAGAATGCTGGCGCTGATTTTTACCTTGCCCCTGGGCGTGGCCTGCATATCGTCAACCAGCCCATGCAGATTGGCCAGCACGGTACCCAGTTCGCCGGTGCCGAGCAGCAGGTTGCGGCCAACATCGGTCAGCTGCAGCTGCCGGGTGGAGCGCTGCAGCAGGGGCTGCCCGACAAATTCTTCCAGCTGGCGGATCTTCTTGCTGACCGATGAACGCGGCAGGCCGAGCTCGCCGGCCGCGGCCTGAAAGCTGCCCCGTTCGGCCACCAGATGGAACACGTGCAGCAACGGCAGGTTGAGGTAAGACATTTTCAGCCATTTGTTTCCGTTATGGAATCAGTGAGTAAGCATATTGCTGCCTTATGGATGACAACGCAAGTTGCTAATCTGCCGGGCATACAACGCAATACAGAGGAGAATGCGTATGAACGGCAAGACAATTCTGGTTACCGGCGGTACGGCGGGCATTGGCCGCGCCCTGGCGCAAGCGCTGAGTGAGAAAGGCGCCAAGGTCATCATCACCGGACGCGATCGGGCAAGGGTTGAGCAGGCTGCCGCCACCATGGGTTGTGCCGGTTACGTCGCCGACAGCGTCGACAGCGCTCAGTTAACACAGCTGGCGGCGGCATTGCAGCAGGACAACATCCGCCTGGATGGCCTGGTGCTGAATGCCGGGGTGTTCTACCCCGACGCCGTCACCGCCACCACCGAGGAAGCCTTTGACCTGACCATGGCGATTAACACCAAGGGCCCCTTCATTACCCTGCAACAACTGCAGCCGCTGCTGAACAACCCGTCCAGCGTGGTGTTTGTGTCCAGCATTGCGGTGACCAAAGCCTTCCCGCATGCGGCCGTTTATGCCGCCAGCAAGGCCGCCTTTGAAGCCATTGTACGGGTGGCCAACCTCGAGTTTGCCCCCTTCGGTATCCGTATCAACTCCGTCCGCCCGGGGGTGACGGCGACCGATATCCAGGGCAAGGCCGGCATGAGCGCCGAACAGCAGGCGGAGCTGTTCGGCTCTATGAACGGCACCGTGCTGGGCCGGGTGATGACGCCGGACGATCAGATTGGTGCGATTGAATTCCTGCTGTCCGACCGGTCGCTGGCAATGCGCAGCGCCGTAGTGGAGGTGGATGGCGGCTTCCTGCTGTAAGGGCAAGCCCTGGCTCCGATCCCGCCGTAGGCGCCGCTTTAGCCGGCGCAAGACAACGGACGAAGCGGCCCTTGCCGGCATGGCACCTCTTTGCAACCCTCCCGCGAACAGCCGCTACCACAGCACCAGCCTGGCACGGGAGAGGGGGAGCCACTTGGATTTACATCAGCCTCGGCGGCTGTTGCCGGAGACGGCGCCGATTAACGGGCGTATTTCTCGGCGCGTTTGCCGCGCAGTACTTTTTTCTTCGGCCCGGTGTTTTTCGGGGTGCTCGGCTTTTTCAGGCGCACGGGCTTGGGCGCGGCCTGGTTGCCGGTGGCATCGGCCGGCTTGGCGCGGCGCGGCTTGCCCTTGGCATTGCCCGAGCCTTCCAGCTCGATCACCGTTTCGCTGGCCCGGTTTGCACGCCCGGACAACACCTTGCGCGAGATGCTTTTGAGCAGGGTGCCGCGGTTGCTCACTTCAAAGCCCGGCTTGACGATGCGTTTGATCCCGGTGCCAATCAGCTTTTGAATGCGCTCCAGGGTTTGCTCTTCTTCCCGGCTGACAAAGGAAATGGCGGTGCCGGCGGCCCCGGCGCGGCCGGTGCGGCCGATGCGGTGCACGTAATCCTCGGGCAGATAGGGCAGGTTGAAGTTCACCACATAGTCCAGGCCCTGGATATCCAGGCCCCGGGCGGCCACTTCGGTGGCGATAAGCACCTGCAGCTTGGCGGACTTGAAGTCGGCGATGGCGCGGCGCCTGGAGCCCTGGCTTTTGTCGCCATGGCACACGGCGGCCTCGATTTTGCGCTGCTTCAGGCCGGCCAGCAGCCGGTCGGCCTGCTCCTTGGTGCTGGTAAACACCAGCACCTGGAACCAGTTTTTCTCTTCCAGCAGCTGTTCGAATAGTTCTATTTTGCGGCTTTCTTCCACCGGATAGACCGCATGGCGGACGGTATCGGCCGGGCTGTTGACTCGGGTGACCCGGATTTGCTGATGATTGTGCAGGATCTTGTGGGACAGCTCATTGACCGCCGGCGAGCTGGTGGCGGAAAACAGCAGGGTCTGGCGCTTGGGCGCGGTCAGCTGCATCAGTTTCAGCACATCGGTGATAAAGCCCATGTCCAGCATGCGGTCGGCTTCATCCAGCACCACAAATTCCACGTCGCTCAATGCCACGTTGCCCAGGGTGATGTGCTCCATCAAGCGGCCGGGGGTGCTGATCACCATGTCCACGCCCGCTTTCAGCTTGTTGGCCTGGCCACCCATCTTCACGCCGCCGTAGAGAGCGGTGACGCTCAGCGGCAGATGCCGTGCGTAGCCGCCGATGGCATCGGCCAGTTGCTCGGCCAGCTCGCGGGTGGGGGTGAGGATAAGGGCGCGGGGGCGGCGCTCGACCCTGGCTTTGGGGTTGTCCAGCATGCGCTGCAATACGGGAACGGCGAAGGCGGCGGTTTTGCCGGTGCCGGTTTGGGCGGTCACCTGCAAATCCTTGCCGCGCCGGGCGGGCACTATGGCCTGGGCCTGTACGGGGGTCATAGCACTGTAGCCACATTCTACAAGAGCGCGCTGTAGATCCGGGGCCAGATCCAGAGATGAAAATTGCATAAGAGTTCCTCTGTAGAGTCGCTACAGTCAAAAAAACGAGGGCAGAATATACAGGATTTTGGCGGTGGAAGAGAGGATTGTTTGTGGTTTTGGCGAAATTTTGGCCGGTGGGCCAGGGCGGTGCCGGACCTGGCGGCAGGTCCGGCAGCGGGGCTTAGCCTTCCTCGGCCTCGTCGGCGGCGACGCGGGGCTGATGGTTGCAGGCCCGGGCGAGGATCTCCACGTAGAAGGAGGGCAATTCCTGCGCCACGGCGGCATCGATATGGGCGTTGATTTCAGAGGTGAAAATCTTTTCCGCCGCCGCTTCAGTGGCACCGAAGCGGCAATCGAAGGTCCAGTAGTCCATGCCCGCCGGCAGTGCCTTGCGGCGCTCCCGGTTCAGGTATTTTCTGATGTCGTGCTTGATGGCGTCCACCAGACGAGCCGGCTTCAGCCTGGGGTGGGTCAGGGCGATGGTCTTTTTCATTCAAAATCCTAGGGGTGTGTACAAGAGTCAAGCCGAGTCGGCTTTTAAAGGCGGATTCTACATGGATGGGCAGAAGATAACTGCCCATTTCTGCGATTTTTTGTCCGTAAGGGGAGGCAAGCGGGGTCAGATGGAGAGGAGCTGGCCAGGTGATAGCCAAATGGGCCGTAAATGTCAGGCCCGGCTCCAAGACCTGGGAAAAAGGCAAGACCTGCCCCCTGGGCGCGACCGAGGCGAAAAGCGGGGTGCTGGTACGGAAATTTTCTCCGGCGCTTGCAGGGAGCGACTTAAACGGGGGTAAACGCATCTGCTTAGGAGGGCTCCAGTGCCCTATCCACGCTCAGTGTGGTGCCCGTTGTCCCATCGGTAACAAAAACATGCTGAAATAATGTGCTTGTCCAAACTGTCTCATATATGCTTCATAAGTACCTTGCTGAGAAAAGTTGGACAGGAGGCAATACGATGACCAAGCAAACTGGTGCTACATTAGAGTCTTCAGTTGTAGCTGAGCTGGATAGTGCCGTTGTAAAACAGGTCAAAGCTTATGCCCGCATATTTCGGCCAAAAAAGAGGAAAGCTGTTGTTACAGCACAAAACGTTGGTGTTATCCGTGCCAAAGCCGGGTCAAGAAGGGTCAGAGCTGCCAGAAAAGCATCGTTCGAACGCGTAATTACAGTGACTAAATCAAGAGATGTCGTAACCCCAAGTGCGAACATTTCTCAGTTGTATCTGCAGATAAGTGATCTGATTCTGCGACTTGATACTCAGGTATCGCCCGCGACCGAGCATGATAAAGCAGAACAGCATGTTTTACGTAGAGTCCATTCCATCACATCTAATCTCCTTGATGATGAAAAGGAAGGCAACCTTGCCACCTTGTCGGCCATGGACGATACCGAGTTGATTTACCACCTTGCTATGCGCAGTTTGGAAAACAAGAGCAACGACAATGCCCGCCTGATGCGGATGCAGCTCAAGGGAGCCCAGCGTTTTGAGTCATTACTGTCGCGCCATGATGGGGATACTGACGTTGAAGGGGCAGCCAGGCTTTTGGGGGCAACAACAGATGCCATTCGTAAACGGATACAGCGTCGGGGGCTGGCAGCGTACAAAAAAGGAAGCGCTGTCCGTATCCCCTGTGCTCAGTTCAAGGACAACCAGGTACTGGACGGACTCCCTGAAGTGCTCAAGCAGTTACCCTCGGCAGAAGGAAAAGCGGCCGTGCTGGCGTTGCTGACCCCTAGCGACTCGGGTAAATCCATTATCGAGCTGCTGAGGGAAGGCGACAAGTCTAGGGCTATTGCCGAGGCCAAACATCATCTGCAACATATAGGCCGGTAAGGTAGGGGGCATTATGAGCCGATTACCGGAAGCGCTTGATGTCCTGGACAAACTACCGACAACGCCTATCCCTGCAGGAAGTGCATGGCTTCGTGGCTCCAGCCTGGAGTACGATGGTCCGCTGTTCTTCAATTCAGAGCCCGGTGGTCGCTTCAATCCATACGAGGGCAATTTTGGGACCCTGTATCTTGCGAAAAACCTAGTGGGCGTGCTTGCAGAAACGGTCTGCCGTGGCGCCGCCGAAAAAAGGCTGGATGAGCGGGTGGTATCACTGGATGAGCTTAAAAAGATGGCCTGTTTCCGGTGCAAGATCAAGGAGCCCTTGCTCCTGCTCGACTTTACTGTGCCCAACTTGGCCAAGTATAGGTTGGATGCTCGTATATACAGTGAATACGATGGGAGTTCTCCTGGAAAAGAGTATATCTTTGGGCCTCTCTGGGCCGACCTCGCCCAGTCTCTGGGGTGTAATGGTATTCTCTACCCGTCAAGACATCATACGACGAGCCACTGTCTGGCCTTGTTTAACCCACCCTCTTTGACTCATTCCTACGCTCAGCTCCATACCTTCGAACATGCGGATGTGCTGACAATATTGGATGAGGAGTTTGACTGGGGCATTATCTGAATAACTGATAAGGGATAAAAATGAAACTGACCATACCCCCTCTGCAAGTTGACCCCAACGAGCCATTTAAAGACGATCTGTTCCAGCGTAGACCCTTTGCCGAGTCCCTGACCAATCTGGTCAAGCATTGCGATGCCCCCCTGGTGCTGGGGCTGGACGCGCCATGGGGCTCGGGCAAGACGACCTTTCTGCATCAATGGAAGGCCCTATTGACCTCAGACCCTGAAATCACGGCTGTCTATTTCGACGCCTTTGAGCATGATACTGGCGAAGACCCGTTTATTTCTCTGGTAGGGTTGCTGGCCGATGTAGCCCGTCATACTGAAGGTTCAGATGCGGATGTAGTTGAGCAAAGGATTATCGACACAGCAGCAAAATTGGGAAAAGCCATACTCCCGTTCGCATTCAAATCGGTTATCAGAGTGGCAACAAACGGGTTGTTAGATGGAACGCTACCAGAAGATCTTGATAAAGATGCGGCTGACGCAGTAGAAGCCAGTATCAAGCAACACTTGGAGGCGCGTCAAGGCCGTGAAACCGCCTTGCAGGCATTCCATCAGGCGGTAGAGCAGCTCACTCCAGACAATGGCAAATTGCTGATTATCGTGGACGAGTTGGACCGTTGCAGCCCTCGCTTTGCCATTGAGGTGCTGGAGCGCATCAAGCACCTGCTGTCCGCCGACAATACCATTTTTGTGCTGGCCACCCATCGCCAACAGCTGGAAGAGTCGATCAAGGGGGTTTATGGGCCGGGGATTGATGCCGGGCGCTACCTTCAGAAATTTATTCATATATCCACATCACTGCCTAGCTTCAATAACGATAATCAGAGAACAAACAGCTCTAACTACTTCATTCATCTTCTACGTGGCATGGGTGTTGATGAATATGTTGGGGAAGAGATGGATGCATATGACGACGCATTTCGATGCTTTGATAAAAACGAGGAACTGTCACTGAGAGATGTCGAGAGGATGACATCTTGCATTGCTTGGTACTTTTCGGTGACGAAAAAAAGAAATGCTTGTCTTCACTGGCTGGTTGTGTTTTTAGCGTATCTCAAAGTTATTAAGCCTTATGTTTTTTACGAGTTACAACAAGATAAGTTGTCATTTGATTTATTGGTTGATTCTTCTGGTGTAAGCAGCTGGCTGGATTATGGAAGTTACAAGGATTCTTGGGGTAATGATGTGGATTTTTATCTAAAAACTTGGCTGGAGTATTGTCTGATGGATAAGATAAAACCGGATGACGATAAATATGATTTTATTGTCAGTAGGTTGAATGGCATAGGCTTTTCAAATCGAAAGAGGGTGTTGATGCACCTGGTTGAAGCCATGAATACGTTCAAGCTCCAGTAGCAAAGCCCCTTAATCTCCCCTCCTGCACTCCCTCCGGCACACTCGGCCCATCGTTATCAACGCCGAGTGACCGGATATGCGCCACATCCCCACCGCCCTTGCCGTACCCAGGGCGGGAGCATACTTTTCCTAATATTTATCCTTTTGGCGTTCGTACGTAAAATTTCGTGCGTTATCTAGAACGAAACGGTGGAGATTTCACGTAGAGATGCATGTTTTGTCTATAAAGCATCCGTTTTTGAAGTATGCTCCCGCCCTGTCCAGAACGTAATGTTGACTGTTTTCTATCCGCCAATGCTGACGGATATAGTGCCCCAGCAGCTTATGCTTGGGTGACAAGGAACTGACATAGTAAGAGGTATCCACCGTCCCTTTACCACCAATGGAACGGTGTCGTTCAACGGCAATGATACTGCGGATAGTCGGCCATTTTTCTGCTAGCTCTGCAGGTAGTTTTGCTTTTAATTGAAAGACATAGCGCTCTTCCTTGCGACCTGACCGGTTTCCTTGTGCTCAACGACCACTTTCTCTTTGCGGGCGTCGAAGACCGCCTGGAACTGAGACTGGACGGCTTTGCGTAGCGTGGGCTGATTGTGTTTAACCTGCACCACGACATGGGCTTTTTTGTCCTGGATTTTTTCCAGGGTCTCCCGCTGACAGTGCAGCGCATCCAGGGTCACCACGGCGCCTTTGAGGTTGAGCATATCCAGCATGTCCCGGACCGTCGCGATTTCTCCCTTCTTGGACGGGGTGGCTTTTTGACTCAACACCAGGCCGTTTTCGGTATCGTAAGCCGTGACCAACTGCACCGCCTGAGTAGCGTTATTACGATAAGACCCGCGCAACACCTTGCCGTCGAAGGCAATAATGGGCTTGCCATGATGGGTGCGATGTTCATTGACCCAGTTCAGCAAAGCCTCCAGCAAGGCCTCCAGCAAGGATTCAATCACTATGCAGCGGAGAATGCGTGCAATGGTATGCCGACGCGGAATGCCATGAGTAAAGGGGCGGTACCGACGCAACCAGTCGGCTTTGGCATCGCCATAGGTTTCAATGTCTTGCCAACCTTCAGCACCAGCCATGATGGCGCTGATAACCAAGAACATGACGTCCACCAGGTCATGCTTTTGGTTGATATCTGAACGGGTTTCTTCAACAAGGGTAAGGTGTTCGATCAGGGTCATGGTCAGGCTCCTTCGGCAAGAGGTGCTGATTAGATCACAGACGATCCACACGTTCAAATTTCATTAACAAAGTATGCTCCCGCCCTGACGTTCTGGATGTGGTGTTCAATGAAGATGCCTCCCGGATTGCCACTGGTGGCGCGGTCGAAAACATGGCGTTGTTCCGGCGGTTCGTGATGAATATCCTTAAGCAGAGCGAATGTGGTGCACCGGGTCAGCGTAACAAGCTGAAGCGGGCCAGTTGGAACGACGATTATCGGGCCCAATTATTCTTTGGTTAAATTTACAGCAAAGGGTGCTCCCGCCCTGGCTCCGCAAGAGACAAAAAGAATTCAGATCGAGCGAGAGCAGTACGTGTATACGTAGCATTCATAGACAAATAAAATCCATACTAAAGCGAGATGAAGTGTCGGCATGTCGGCGGCTCATTTGCAAATCACAGTCATTGTTCTGGTCATATGTTGCGTTGATGTGGCTACCCCGTAATACGGGTTGTATAGAATGCTTGCTCTACCTTCAGGCTGCTCCTGTGTTCCTGCAATCTCGTAGCCTCTTGGGCACACTGAATTGGCTTTTTCGATGCAAGCAGACATTGCCCCACCTGAGCAATCAACATAGTATGCCTGCCTAGGTCCGCCGGTATTTATAGGGGTCGCTGTTGCACACCCATTAATCAATGCCACACCCAAAAGTGCTGGAACTAAGAAGATGAATCTATCCATAACTACACCTGCAACTTCAGAGTTGAATCAATAATTTTAGTTGACCACTATATTTGGCACTTGGCTAAAAATAAATTTACAAGTTGATGTGGAATGTCGGTTTTAAGCCTGTCGGGCACACATCAACGACTACGCTACCGCCCTTCTCTTGCAGGCGAGCGACCTATCTTTGTCGCACTGGTCAGGCCAGTGGCCTGACTACGGCTGAATTAATGTGATGCTTTGAATTATAGGAGGTGGAGCTTGCAGATAGGAAGGTTTGGCAGACGGAGTAGGGGGATGCCGGGCATAGGCCCGGCATGGACTCAGCCCAGCTTGCGGGCCAGCTCCTGGGGGTAGCCGCGCTGGCGGGCCAGGTGCACGGCGGTGGCTTCCACTTTGGCCGGATCCTGGTCGGCGGTGATGGCCAGGGTGGGGGAGAGCGCGGGGGGCCGACTGGCCGCGGACTGGCCCAGCCAGCCCAGCTCCGCCAGCTTGCCGACGATGCGGTCGGCGGCGGTCAGCGCCGAGGAGGCTTTTACGATTTCCACCCGGGCGTAGTGGCTGCCCTCGAAGGACACATCCGCCGCCCGCAGCTTGGGATCCGAGCCCGGGATCTGCTGGGCGCCGAACAGCGGCTGGCCGGCGGGCTCGGCCCCGGCAAAGGCGGGCAGCAGCCGGGCCAGGTGGGCGATGGCGCCGCGGGTGCGGGCGTCCACGTCCTCGGCCTGCCAGCCCTGGTCGATCTGCCGGCGATAGTGCTCGGGCAGGCGGGGCTGGGCGCTGTCGGCGCTGCTCGCCACCAGGCCGTCCTTGAACAGGGTGATGGCGTCGGTCATGCCGTGCAGCTGGAACAGGCCGCCGGGGTAGGGGGTCAGCTGGGCCATGCCGTCCGGGGTGCCGCGCTCGCCGTGGAAGATCACCTCGGGCCACTGGCCCGACACCGGCCAGCGGGCCAGGTAGGCGGCCTTGTATTCCACCAGCCGCTGGCGGCGGTAGCCGGCCATGTCGTCCACCAGGCCGGTGCGAAAGCCGCAGGCGTTGACCAAAAAGTCCACCTCGTCCTGCCGCTCGCCGGCCGGCCCCTGGCTTTTAATGCGCCAGCCGCCCTCGACGGGGGCCAGCTCGGTGGCTTTGGTGTTCAGCCGCAGCTCGCAGTGGGGCGAGGCGGTCAGCGCCAGGGTGGCGGTGGCGGCCATGCGGAACAGGCTCCAGCCGTATTCCTGCACCAGCACCAGGGGGAACTTGAGCCGGTCCGGATCCAGCCGTTGGGCCAGGGGCACCAGCCAGTCGTCCGGACGCTGGGCCCGCTCGGGCAGGGGGCGGCGGGCCAGGGCCTCGAATTGCGCCCGGTCGTAGCAGCGGTAGTAGTCTTCGGGCTCGCCCAGCACCCGGTTGGCCGGGTCTTGTGCCACCAGCCGGCGGTATTCCTCCGCCAGCAGGGCCAGGCGCGGCAGCAGGGCGCGCGGGTCGCCCGCGTCGGTCACCGGAACCGCCACTACCGTGGGGCGGCGGTTGATGCAGTGGGGGTAGGCGCGCACCGAGGCGATGGACTGGCGCAGCAGCGCCAGGCACTGGTCGTCGCCTATTTCCCGGTAGAGGTTGCCGCCCGCGTGCAGGTGGCAGATGGGCGGGCCCTTTACCAGGCCGTCGCTCGCCTCCAGCAGCAGGCTGTCAATGCCCAGGTCGGCCAGGCGCAGCGCCACCGTGGCGCCGGCCACGCCGCCGCCCAAAATGCCGACCCGCAGGGGGCCGTGGGCGGTGGCGTTACAGCAGGGTGATGTCATTTGGTCTCTGTCGTTCATCGCAGGCCGGCGCCGCCCTTCCCGGGCGGCGCGGGCGGGGTCAAATCCGGTGAGCCTCCAGCTCCTTCAGCATGTCGCCCACCAGGGCCAGCCGGGCCTTGGCGTCCTGGCTTGGAATGGCAAAGCGCAGCCTGGTCGGGCCTTCCATCCTGTAGATGCGCGGCTGGCTTTGCAGCAGGCCCACCAGGTAGCCGGGGTCGACTTTCGCATCCTGGCCAAAGGCGAGGGTGCCGCCCTGGGGGCCGGCGTCGATTTTCTCTATGCCGAGCCGGCTGGCCCTGAGCTTGAGCCCGGCCAGGGCCACCAGGTTCTTGCCCGGCTCCGGCAGCAGGCCGAAGCGGTCAATCAGCTCCACCTGCAGCTCGCGCAGGGCGGCGTCGTCCTCGGCGGCGGCGATGCGCTTGTACATGGACAGGCGCATGTTCACGTCCGGAATGTAGTCGTCCGGCAGCAGGGCGGGCAGGCGCAGCTCTATTTCGGTCTGGGCGCGCAGCAGCTGATCCAGGGCCGGCTCCTTGCCGGACTGCAGCGCCTTCACCGCCTGCTCCAGCATCTCCATATAAAGGCTGAAGCCGATGGCGGTGATCTGGCCGCTCTGCTCCTCGCCCAGCAGCTCGCCGGCGCCGCGGATCTCCAGGTCGTGGGTGGCCAGGGCAAAGCCCGCGCCCAAATCCTCCAGCGCGGCAATGGCCTCCAGCCGCTTCTTGGCGTCGGTGGTCATCCGCTTGGGATGGGGGGTAAGCAAATAGGCGTAGGCCTGGTGGTGGGAGCGGCCCACCCGGCCGCGCAACTGGTGCAACTGCGCCAGGCCCAGCTTGTCGGCGCGGTCCATGATGATGGTGTTGGCGCTCGGCACGTCGATGCCGGTTTCGATGATGGTGGAGCACAGCAGCAGGTTAAAGCGCTGGTGGTAAAAGTCGGACATCACCCGCTCCAGCTCGCGCTCGCGCATCTGGCCGTGGGCGATGCCGATGCGCGCCTCGGGCACCAGGGCGCGCAGGGCGTCGGCGCTGTTCTCTATGGTCTGCACCTCGTTGTGCAGGTAATACACCTGGCCGCCGCGCTTGAGCTCCCGCAGCACGGCCTCGCGCACCAGGGCCGGATCGTGCTCGCGCACAAAGGTCTTCACCGCCAGCCGCTTGGCGGGCGGGGTGGCGATGATGGACAGATCGCGCATGCCGCCCATGGCCATGTTGAGGGTGCGGGGAATGGGGGTGGCGGTCAGGGTAAGGATGTCCACGTCGGCGCGCAGCGCCTTGATCTGATCCTTCTGCCGCACCCCGAAGCGGTGCTCCTCGTCCACGATCAGCAGGCCCAGATCCTTGAACTTCACCTCCTGGCTCAGCAGCTTGTGGGTGCCGATCACAATGTCGATGCTGCCGTCGGCCAGGCCGGTGAGCGCCTTGTCCTGCTCCTTGCCGGTCTTGAAGCGGCTGATCATCTCCACCCGCACCGGCCAGTTGGCGAAGCGGTCGCGGAAGTTGTCGTAGTGTTGCTGGGCCAGCAGGGTGGTGGGCACCAGCACCGCCACCTGCTTGCCGCCGTGCACCGCCACAAAGGCGGCGCGCATGGCCACCTCGGTCTTGCCGAAGCCCACGTCGCCGCACACCAGCCGGTCCATCGCCTTGGGCTGGGTCATGTCGGTCAGCACGGCGTTGATGGCCCTGAGCTGGTCGTCGGTTTCCTCGAAGGGGAAGGCGTCGCAGAACTGGCGGTAGGCGCTCTTGTCGTGGGTCACGGCCTGGCCCGGCTTGGCGGCCCGGCGGGCGTACACGTCCAGCAGCTCGGCGGCCACGTCGCGCACCTTTTCCGCGGCCTTGCGCTTGGCCCTGGCCCAGGCGTCGTTGCCCAGCTTGTTGAGGCTGGGATCGTCGGCGCCGCTGTAGCGGCCCACCAGGTGCAGGGCGGTCACCGGCACATAGAGCTTGTCACCGCCGGCGTATTCCAGGGTGAGGTATTCGGACTTGAGCCCGCCCGCCTCCAGGGTCTGCAGCCCCATGTAGCGGCCCACGCCGTGGTCCAGGTGCACCACCGGCTGGCCGATGGACAGCTCCGCCAGGTTGCGGATAAGGGTGTCCGGGCTCAGGGCCGTGGATTTTTCCCGCCGCCGGCGCTGGATCACCCGGCCGCCGAGCAGGTCGCCCTCGCACACCAGGGCGAAGTCATCATTCAGCACAAAACCCTGCGACAGGGGGCTCACCAGCAGGCCGAGGCGCTCGTCGCCGGCCGCAAAGCGGCCCAGGCTGTCCACCGGCCAGGGTTTGAGCGGGCTGCCCGCCAGCAACTCCAGCAGCGCCTCGCGCCGGCCGGCGCTTTCCACCGAGAACAGCACGCGGCCGGGGAATTGTTCGCAAAAGGCCAGCAGCCGGGCCAGGGGCTCGGTTTTCTGGTGCTCTACCTCAAGCTCCGGCAGGGGCGCCAGCGGGGCGTTGGTCCGGTCGCCCTTTTCCAGCACCGGGGTCTGGCTCAGTTGCAGCCGGGGCCAGTGGTTGAGCCGGTGCAGCAGCTCGTCGGGCCTGAGATACAGCTCCTCGGGGGCGAGCAGCGGGCGCAGCGGGTCGTGGCGGCGGTCTTCGTAGCGCCCCGCCACCTCCTGCCAGAAGGTCTCGGCGGCCTCGAGCAGCTCGCCCAGGCCCAGCACCAGCAAGTGGTCGGGCAGGGAGTCGAACAGGGTCTGGGTCTGCTCGAAAAACAGCGGAAAGTAATATTCGATGCCGGGCGGAAACTGGCCCTGGCTTACCCTGTGGTAGAGCGCCTCGGGCTCGTTGCGCAGGGCAAAGCGCTCCCGGTACTGGCCGCGAAAGCGCTCGATGGCGGCGGCGTCGGTGGGGAATTCCCGCGCCGGCAGCAGCCGGATCTGCTCCACCTTGTCCTTGGAGCGCTGGGTGTCGGGGTCGAAGGGGCGCAGGGTGTCGATTTCGTCGTCGAAAAAGTCGATGCGGTAGGGCTCTTCCGCCCCCATGGGAAAGAGATCCAGCAGGGCGCCGCGGGCGGCGAACTCGCCGTGCTCCAGCACCTGGTCCACCGCCCGGTAGCCGGCCTGCTCCAGCCGCCGGCGCAGGGCGTGCAGGTCGAGCCGGTCACCGGTGTTCAGCAGCAGGCTGTTCTGCTCCAGCCAGGCCCGGGGCGGGGTGCGCAGCATCAGGGTGGTCACCGGCACGATCAGCAGGCCCCGCTTTAGGGCCGGCAGGCCGTACAGGGTTTCCAGCCGCTGGGAGAGGATGTCCTGGTGCGGTGAAAAACTGTCGTAGGGCAGGGTTTCCCAGTCCGGGAACAGGTGCACCGGCAGGGCCGGGTCGTCGGCCAGCAGGTGGCTCACTTCCTGCTCCAGGCGCAGGGCGGTGGGGGTGTCGGGCACCACCAGCAGCACCAGTTGGGCCTGCTGGCGCACCTGCCCGGCGATGGCGAGCGACAGGCTGCTGCCGATAAGCCCGCCCAGGCTGGCCCTGGGGCGGGGAGTGGGGCTGGGGATCTGTATCATGAGGCGGAGTGGTCGTCTTGTTGGGCGCGGCGCTCGGCGCGGGCCTTGAGTTGTTTGGCCTGCAGTTGCAGGCTGGCGCGGATCAGGGCGTCCCTGTCCTGCTCGCGGATGGCGGTAAAGTCGCAGCGGTAGTGGCCGGGCTCGGCCTCGGCGCAGAGGACGCCGTAGGCGTATACCGCCACCGACTGCTCCGGCAAAAACAGTTTGACCCTTACCCGGGCCCCGTCGGCCAGGGGCTGACGCGAGACGAAGCGAAAGCCGCCGCCGCCCAGGCTGATGGTCTGGTAGCGCTGGTCCGGGCTGTCCTGGCCGGCGAGCACATAGCTCAGCACCAGGTCGATTTTGCGCGACTGCTGGTTGATCACCTCCACCAGCTCGGCGGCGTGCTCGTCCAGGTTGCGCAGCAGCCGGGCGTTGTTGGTGTCGATGCGGGTGACTTCGCTGACCAGCTTGAAGGGCGCGGGGATTTCAGCCTCCAGGGCGTCCTCGCCGGGCACGCTTTCGCCCTCGGCCAGGGGGATCAGGTTGACCTGGGCCTGGTAGTCGACGCTGAAATAGGGGTCTGTCATGGTTTGCTGCTCTTGTTGCGCCATTCACGAACCTTTATTATTCCGCAACTCGCGGGTGACGTAAAACCCTTTGAAAAACGGATGATTAGACCATGTTTCAACCCCTGACGCTGATGTTGGGCCTGCGTTATGCCGGCGCCCGGGGGCGGCGCAGCTTCGCCTCCTTTGTTTCCGGCTTCTCCACCATCGGCATTCTGCTGGGGGTGGCCGCCCTGATCCTGGTGTCGGCGGTGATGAACGGTTTCGAGCAGCAACTCAAGGATCGCCTGCTCGGCGTCATCCCCCATGCGCTGGTCACCGGCGACCAGCGCCGCCTGGCCGAGCCTTCGCAGTACGCCGCCCTGTTCGACGGAGCCGCCGTGGTGGCGGCCAGCGCCCCCTTTATCAGCGCCGAGGCCATGGTGCAGGGGCCGGGCCACCTCACCGGGGTGGAGCTGTACGGCCTGGATCTCGCCAACGATCAGGACCGCCTGCTGCAGGGGCTGGACCCCCGCACCCGGGAATATTTCGAATACCTGCCCTACGGCCTGGTGATGGGCGTGGGCGTGGCCCGCAGCCTGGGGGTGGTGCCCGGCGACCAGGTGCGGGTGACCGTGACCGAAGGCAGCCGCTTCACCCCCCTCGGCCGGGTGCCGAGCCAGCGCATCTTCACCCTGGTGGGCACCTTCAGCACCGGCCAGGACGTGGACAACCAGGTGGTGCTGGCCCGGCTGGAGGACGCCGCCCGCCTGCTGCGCTACGGCGACGGCGAGGCCTCGGGCCTGCGCCTGTGGCTGACCGACCCCTTCGAGCTGGAGCGGCTGCCGGCGCTGCCGGCCGGGCTCAAATACGAGAGCTGGCAGCAGAGCCGGGGCGAGCTGTTCCAGGCGGTGGCCATGGAAAAGCGGCTGATGAGCCTGATGCTGGCGCTGATCATCCTGGTGGCGGCCTTCAATATCCTCTCCGCCATGGTGATGGTGGTGACCGACAAGGAGGCCGAAATCGCCATGCTGCAAACCCTGGGACTGAACCGGGAGCGGGTGATGGCGGTGTTCATGATCCAGGGCGGCTTCAGCGGCGTGCTGGGCAGCCTGCTCGGCTTTGCGCTGGGGCTGCTGCTCTGCCTCAACCTGGACGGGGTGCTGAACACCTTCGGCATCAACTTTTATTCCGCCGCCGGCGGCAGCCAGCTGCCGGTGCTGCTGCTGCCCGGCCAGCTGATCCTTATTCTTGTTTCCACCCTGTTGTTGTGCGTGCTGGCCAGCCTGTATCCGGCCTGGCGCGCGTCGCGCGTTCATCCTGCCGAGGCACTGCGTTATGAGTAACCCCCTGTTAGTGGTCGAATCCTTAAGCAAAACCCACCAGGACGGGGACCAGCCGGTGCATATCCTGAACGGTGTGAGCCTGACGCTCGAGGCCGGCCAGAGCCTGGCGGTGGTGGGCAGCTCGGGCTCGGGCAAGAGCACCCTGCTGCACCTGCTCGGCAGCCTGGATGCGCCCAGCCGTGGCCGGGTGCTGGTGGAAGGGCAGGATCTGCACCGGTTGCCGGCCCGGGCCCAGGCCCGCTTTCGCAACCAGAAGCTGGGTTTTGTGTACCAGTTCCACCACCTGCTGGGGGAGTTCAGCGCCCTGGAAAACGCCGCCATGCCGCTGCTGATCGCCGGCCGGCCGGTGGCCGAGGCGAAGGCGCGGGCCGAGGCCCTGCTGGGCCGGGTGGGCCTGGGC